>NZ_OZ060366.1:100307-448255 GCF_964058925.1 Buchnera aphidicola (Tetraneura ulmi) | reverse complement strand
TTTTTTTTTTGATTTTTTTTATTAAACTAAAAATTAGTGATTTAATTATCATTTATATTTAATTTTTTTATAGCTTTTTTTGTTATATTTTATTCTCCATGTAAAGGTAATATAGATGTCTAAGATCAGAGGTAATGTTAAGTGGTTTAATGAATCTAAAGGTTTTGGATTTATTACTCCAGAAGATGGAAGTAAAGATGTTTTTGTTCATTTTTCAGCAATTCAAAGTAATGGATTTAAAACGTTGACGGAAGGACAAAGTGTTGAATTTGAAATTACAGAAGGTGCTAAAGGTCCATCGGCTGCTAATGTTATTAGTTTATAATTTTTAGTCTTTTTTTTGGATATAGCTAATAAAAAAAAGAAAATTTTTTATTAATTATACCAGCAATTTTAGAGCAAAGAAATACTATTTTTGCTGGTATATATTTTATATAATTTTTTAATTTTTACAAAAATAAAAATTTTATTAAAAAATATTTAGAATACCATTCTAACCATGCTAATTTTACTAATTTCATTATATAGTTTTTCTATTTGTGAAAAATTTTTAGCACAAATAGTGATTGAAATAGATAAATAATTTCCCTTATTACTGGATCTGATTTGTGGAATATAATCTCCAGGAATACATAATTGTATTACTTTTATAATTTGATCTACTAATTCAGGTCTAGATAATCCAATAATTTTATATGTAAAATAACAAGGAAACTTTAACATTTCTTGCAAATTTTTTTTCATTTATACCTTCTTTAATTTTTATAAATATTTTTTAGTAAAAAAAAATTATTAAAATTTTTTTTATTTAAATATATAAAATATAAAAAAAAATAATATAAAAAATTTTTTTTTATTCTAACAGATATTAATAAATATTGTTGTATTCAAATTATTTTTCAATAATAATATTTTTTACGGAAAAATTTTATGTTAAAAATTTTTAATACATTAACTCGTAAAAAAGAAATTTTTAAATCAATTGTAAAAAATAAAATAGGAATATATGTTTGTGGAGTTACAGTTTATGATTTATGTCATTTAGGACATGCTAGAACTTTTTTGATTTTTGATATGATAATAAGGTATTTAAAAAATTGTAATTATAAAGTAAATTATATTAGGAATATTACTGATATTGATGACAAAATAATTTTAAAATCTATTCAGAAAAAAGAAAGTTTTGTTAATTTTTCTAATCGGATGATTTTAGAAATGAATAATGATTTTTCAAAAATAAATCTTTTGAAACCAAATTTTGAACCGAAAGTTTCGAATTGTATCAATAATATAATTAAAATTATTTCTAATTTAATTAAAAAAAAGTATGCATATATAGGTAAAAATGGAGATGTATTTTTTTCGATAAAAAAATATTCAAATTATGGTAAAATTTCTAATAGAAAAATAAATAATTTTAAAAAAAAAAATATTTTTCATAATAGCTTGTCAATAAAAAAGGATTTTGAAGATTTTGTTTTATGGAAGTTATCAAAAAAAGATAATGAACCTCATTGGTCTTCTCCCTGGGGAGAAGGAAGACCTGGTTGGCATATTGAATGTTCAGCAATAACTGAAAAATATTTAGGATGTGAATTTGATATACATGGTGGAGGAATAGATTTGTTATTTCCTCATCACGAGAATGAAATAGCTCAAAGTAGTTGTTTTAATGATAGTTTTTCTGTTAGTTATTGGATCCATACAGGATTATTAGTTATAAACAATTTAAAAATGTCTAAATCATTAAATAATTCTTTAATTTTAAAAGATGTATTAAAGAAATTTGATGGAGATGTAATTAGATTTTTTTTTCTTTCTACGCATTATAGAAGTCCTTTAGAATACTTTGAAGAAAAAATAAAAAAATCAAAAAAATCTTTTGAAAAGATTCGTAAAGCTGTTCTTTTTTTAAATTCAGGTTTTTTTAGTTCTTTTAATAATTTTTGTAATTCTTCGATTATAGAAGAAGATAATTTTCATAGTGCTATGAAAAATGATTTTAATACTCCTAAAGCAATATCTGTTTTGTTTAGTATAGTTAAAAAGATAAATTTTTTTAAAAAAAATAAAAATTTAAAAAATGTTTTTTTGTATTCCTTTAAGTTAAAGGAATTAGTAAAAATTTTAGGTTTTTTTACAGATCAAAATGTTTTTTTAAAAGATAAAGATATAAATGAAGAAACATTAAAAAAAAGAAATAAAAAAAAAAGTATTGCATTATTTATAAAATTGAGAAACAAAGCTAGAAAACAAAAAAAATGGGATTTAGCTGATAGTTTTAAAGAAAAATTATTAGAATTTGGAGTAGTTATTGAGGATAAATCTTATAAAGATTTGAAATAAAGAAATTAATTTTTTTTATTTTTATTAAGTTCAAAATTTTTATATGCATAAATAGTATTTTTTAATAAAGTTGCTACTGTCATTGGTCCTACTCCTCCAGGAACTGGAGTAATAAAAGATGCTTTTTCTAAAGCAGAATTAAAATCTACATCTCCAATTATTTTCCCTTCTTCGTTTCTATTAATACCTACATCTATTATAATAGCCCCTTCTTTAATTAATTTTCCATTCAGAAAATTTTTTTTACCTACACTAACAATAATTAAGTCAGCGTTTTTTGTATAAAATTTTAAATTTTTTGTAAATTTATGTACTACTGTAGTAGTACATCCTGCTAGTAATAATTCCATACTCATTGGTCTTCCAACAATATTAGAAGCTCCTATAATTACAGAATTTAAACCGTATGTATTTATTTTATATTTTTTTAATAAAGTAATAATTCCATATGGAGTACAAGATCTCATCAGAGTAGGATGTCTTTGACATAACATTCCTATGTTATAAGGATGTAAACCATCTACGTCTTTTTTAGGATCAATTTTTTTTATTATATTTATAGGATTAATAAATTTTTTAGGAAGAGGTAGTTGTATTAGAATTCCATCGATATGATTATCTTTATTTAGTTTTTCGATAATTAATAATATTTTTTTTTCATCTATTTTTTCATTTAAATATATAACTTTTGAAAGAATACCTACTTTCTTGCATGCTGATTGTTTTTTTTGTATATAAATTTTAGAAGAATAATTATTTCCAATAATTATTATTGCTAATCCTGGAATTCTTCTTTTATTTTTTTTTATTTTTTCTTTAATGTATTTTTTTATGTTTATAAAAATTTTTTCTGCTATTAATTTTCCTTGCATAATTTTACAGTTCATGATTATCTCTTGTATAAATAGGTTATTAGTATTATATTTATTTTTTTTATTTTTTTTCTTTTTATAAAGAAAATAAAGTAATAATTAGAATTATTCGTTGTTGTATTTATAAAATTGTAATATAATCTTTTCTATTATATATTAACCAGCGTTCTTAGCTCAGTGGATAGAGCAACGGCCTTCTAAGCCGTAGGTCATAGGTTCGAATCCTATAGAACGCAAAAAAAAATTTATTCAAAATTTTTTTATAAAAGAATTTCTTTTATTTTTTTTTGTATTTCTAAAATAGAAATACTTGTATTTATTCTAAAATATTTAATATTTTTTTTTTTATTTTCTTTAATATAAAATTTAATTAATTTTTTTGAAAATTTTTTATATTCTTGTATTCTTTTTTTTATAGATAATATATTATCATCATTTCTTTCAGTTAATTTTTCTCCAGTTATATCATCTATATCTTCTTTTATAGGAGGATTAAATATAGAATGATAAATCCTTCCAGATGGAATATGTATTTTTCTTCCTAAAATTCTTTTTATAATTAATTCAGTAGACATAAAAAATTCAATTACATAATCTATTTTTATTTTTTCTTTTTTTATAAAATACGCTTGTTTCATTGTTCTAGGAAAACCATCTAATAAAAATCCTTTTTCACAATCTTTTTTATATATTCTTTTTTTTATTAAATCGAAAATTATTTCATCGTTTACTAGTTTTCCAGAACTTATTATTAAATTTATTTTTTTTCTGATTTTTTCATTTTTTATAGTATTTTTTGATCTTAGTAAATCTCCTAAAGTAATTTTTGGTATATTAAATTTTTCTTTAATAAAATTAGATTGGGTTCCTTTTCCGGTTCCTGGAGCTCCCATGAGTATGATTTTCATTTTTTATTTTTTCTTAATTTTTAATGATTATTTAATCGTATGTTATAAAGATATTTTTTATAAAATATCTTTATAACTATTTAAATTAATAAAACTTTTTAGTTTGTTAAATATAAATTATTCATTAATTTAATAAAATTACTTGGATTTTCTAAACTACCTCTTTCTGCTAAAAGTGTTTGTTCTAATAATAAATCGATCCAATTCTTAAATAATTTTTCGTCTTTGATAGATTTTATTTTTTCTATTAATTTATGATTTGGATTTATTGCTAATATATATTTAATTGGATTCACGTTTTGTCCTGCAGCTAAAAACAATTTTTCCATCTGTGTAGACATTTCGTTTGAATCTGTTAAAACTATAGCTGGAGTTTCAGTTAGTCTGTAAGTTAGCCTAACGTCTTTTACTTTTTCTCCTAGTATTTTTTTTATTTTCTTTATAAACTGCAAACAATCGTTATTGTTTATATTTTTTTTATTTTTTTCATTTTCTTCTGTTAATCTATTGATAGATGAATCATTTATACTAACTGATTGGAATTTTTTATTTTTAAATTCAGTTAAATAATTCATCATCCATTCGTCAATTCGATCGGTTAAAATTAAAACATCGATTCCTTTTTTTTTAAATAGTTCTAGATGAGGATTGTCATATGCAGAATCATAACTATCGGATGTAATATAAAATATTTTTTCTTGTTTTTCTAACATGTTATCAATGTAGTTTATTAAAGAAATTTTATTATTATTTTTTTTAGTTGAAATAGATGAGAATCTTAATAAACTTGAAATAATTTCTTTATTTTCAATATCTTCTGCAGGACCTTCTTTAAATACTGAACCAAATTCATTCCAAAATTCTAAATATTTTTTTGGATTTTTTTTCTCTAAGTTTTGTAGATTTTTCAAGATTCGTTTTGTTATTGATTTTTTTAATTTTTTTATAATTTTATTTTCTTGTAAAATTTCTCTTGATATATTTAAAGGCAAATCGTGTGTATCAATTATTCCTTTAACAAATCTTAAATAATTTGGTAGGAATTGTTTAATTTCTTCCATTATAAAAACTTTTTTAATGTATAGCTTTAACCCACTTTTGTTTTCTTTATTCCAAATATCCCAAGGAGCTTTGGATGGAATGTATAAAAGATTAATATATTCTAGTTTTCCTTCTACGTGATTATGTATCCATAAAATTGGTTCGTGAATATCGTTTGTAAGTTTTTTATAAAATTTTTTGTAATCTTTGTCAGAAATCTCTGATTTTTTTAATGTCCATAAAGATTTTGCAGTATTTATTTTTTTCCAAGAGTAAGTTTTACTTTTTTTATCATAATTTTGTATTTCTATAGGTATAGAAATGTGATCTGTATATTTATTAACTATTTTTTTAATTTTTTGGTTTTCTAAAAAGTCTAGTTCTTTTTCCTTTAAATATAAAGTAATGCTAGTTCCACGGTTTTTCTTAGTACAATTATTTACAGTAAATTCTCCTTTTCCTTCTGATTCCCACATTATTCCTTCGTTAAAAGGAACGTTTGCTGTTCTAGTTCTAACTAATACTTTTTTTGCAACTATAAAAGATGAATAAAACCCAACACCAAATTTTCCAATTAATTTATTATTTTCTTCAGAAATTTTTTTTATTGATTTTAAAAAACTTTTAGTCCCTGATTTTGCTATAGTTCCTAAATTTTCAATAACTTCTTTTTCTGTCATACCGATTCCATTATCAGAAATAGTTATTGATTTATTAATTTTAGAAGTAGTTATTTGAATTTTGGTTTTTGAATCATTTTCATATATTTTTGCATTAGATATTGATAAAAAATGTAATTTTTCTATAGCATCTGCAGAATTAGAAATCAATTCTCTAAAAAAAATATCTTTATTAGAATATAAAGAATTTATCATTATATCTAATAATTGTTTTGATTCTGATAGAAATTTATAGTTCTTTTTTTTATTTTTCATTTATTTTTCCATGATTTTTATTTTTTAAAATAATTTAAAAAAAAATTTTTAATTTTTTTTATATTTATAAATTATTTTTTTAATTAAACAATTTTATTGTCATTTTTTTATATTAATGGAAGATTTAATCCATTAGGAAATGGTGATTCTGCAGAAATTGAGTCCATTTTTTTCTTTTTTTCTTCGGACATTCGTCTAATAGCGTCATTAAAAGCTGCAGTAGTTAGATCTTCTAATATTTCTTTTTCATCAATAGATAATAAACTAGGATCTATTTGTACTATTTTACAATTATATGATCCATTAATAGTAATTTTTACTAAACCAGCCCCTGATTCTCCAGTTACTTCTATTTTTTCTATTTCTTTTTTTGTTATTTCTATTTTTTTTTGTATTTCTTGCGCTTGTTGCATAAAATTACCTAATCCTTTTTTAGTAAACATTTTTTCTCCAGTTATATAAATGTAATAAAATGATTTTTTTTAATTTATTTAATAAGAATTTATTTTTTATTAGAATTTAGTTATTCTTTTTAAGAAATTTTAAATATTTTTTTTATCATTTTTATATTTAAATTATTTTTAAGTTTTTTTTTATTTTTTTTTTCAGAATTTATTTTTTTATTTTTTATGTTTTTGTTTTTTTTTAAAAAGTATTTTTCTTGTATTTTTAAAATTCTTTCATTAGAAATAGTTTCTTTTTTTTTTTCTTTTTTTAAAAATTTTTTTTTTTTTAATAATAAATGTATAATTTTTATAAATAGTTCTGTAGTATTTTTTTTTTCATTGTTTATTATTTTTTTTCTAATTATAATAATATTACGCTTAATAAAGTCATTTCGACACTAATTTTTTTAGTAGGAGCTAATTTTATATCTTTTTTTCCTATTATTATTTTATTATATATTTTTTTTATTTTTAGTTGAGATGTTTTATTTGCAACTTTTATTAATTTTTTTTTTTGTTCTTTCGTGAATTCTTGATCTTCCCAAATTAAAGGATAAGATTGTGATATAAAAATATAGTATAAAATTTTAAGTAAACTTGTTAAAATTTGTTCCCATTCGATTCCAAACTCACTTATTTTTTCGATAATTTTTATTAATGATATTGGATCTTTTTTTAATAAATAGATAATTATTTTTATTGAATAATCTTCATTTAAAATCCCTAACATATTATTTACGATAGTATTAGAAATACTTCCATTACCTATAGAAATAGCATTTTCAATACTACATAAAGCGTCTCTAAGACTACCTTCTGAAAATCTAGAAATATTTTTAATGGCTTTTTTTTCAAAAGAAATTTTTTCTATTTTTAAAATTTCAACTATTTTTTTATAAATTTTTATTTCACTAATCGGTCTTAAATTAAACATTAAACATCTTGATAAAATAGTTTTGGGTATTTTTTCAATATTTGTAGTTGCTAAAATAAATTTAACGTATTTAGGAGGTTCTTCGAGATATTTTAATAATGCATTAAAGCTATGTTTAGATAACATATGAATTTCATCTATCAAATATATTTTAAATCGTCCTTTTATAGGAGGATATTGAATGTATTTGAGTAATTCTTTTATATCTTCTACTTTAGTATGAGAAGCACCATCTATTTCAATTAAATCTAAAAAGTTTCCTTTAGATATATTTTCACAATTTTTGCATTTTTCACATGGATTATTAGTTATTTTTTTTTCGCAATTCAAATTTTTAACTAATATTCTAGCTATACTAGTTTTACCTATTCCGCGATTTCCAAAAAATAGCCATGCATGATGGATTTTTTTCATAGATAGGCTATTACTAATTGCTGATACTATTTGTTCTTGTCCTATTATTTCTTTTAGATTTTTTGGTCTCCATTTTATATACATTGCTTGATAATTCATGTTTATTTCTTAGGATCATTGATATTAAATTAATATTTAATATGCTAACACAATCCTAACTGATATAAAGAATATAAGAATTAATATTTTATAAAAATTATAAAAAAAATTTGTAACAAACTCTAAAATATGATATATCTCTACTAAAGATAGATTATATGTTATAATCTTTCAATTGTATTGTTTTCTGTTAGTTTTAAACTGTAATGTTAGTTTAAAAAACTGGTCAGGTTCGAAAGAAAGCAGCCAATTTAAATGATTACATGTACTGGAAATACTAGCAGAAAACAACACAAGTAAGTTTTATTTTTTTATTTTTATTTCTATTGTTTACATAATTTTAAGTTGAATTTTATGCATTTCCCAATACTTCCCTTTCTTAGTCATTAAGCTTTTATGATTTCCTGATTCCACAATTTCTCCATTATCCAAAACAAATATATTATCTGCTTGAATTATTGTTGATAATCGATGAGCAATTACTAATAAAGTGGTTTTTTTTTTTATTAAATGCAAAACTTTTTGAACAAATTGTTCTGTTTCTGAATCAATGTTTGCTGTAGCTTCATCTAAAATTAGAATTTTTGGATTAGTTATTAATATTCTAGCAATAGAAAGTAGTTGTTTTTGTCCTACAGAAAGATTATTTCCTTGTTCTCCTAACATTGAATAAATTCCATTTTTCATAGAATTTACTAAAGGTAGTAATTGTACTTTTTTTAAAATTTTAAAAACTGTTTCTTCTTTGATTTTTCTTCCTAAAGTTATATTTGAAAATAGAGTATCGGCTAAAATAATTGGATCTTGTTGTACCATACTAATTCCGTTTCTTAAAACGTTATGACTTAATTTTTCTATTTTTCTATTATCTAAATATATTTCTCCATTCTCAATAGGATATTGACCCATAAGAAGGTTAGCTAAACTGCTTTTACCGCTTCCTGTATGTCCTACAAAGGCTACAAAGCTTTTTTGTGGAATAAATATATTAATATTTTTTAATACTTTTATAGAATTATTTTTATAACTAAAGTTTAAATTTCTAATTTCAATTTTTCCACTTTTAAGATTTTTTTTATCATTTCCATAATGTTGTCTAGGTGAATCTATTAATTCAAATATTCTTTCTCCTGCTACTATAGCTTGTTGTAATATCGATTGTTGTGTAGTAATGGCAATTAATGGTTCATTCAATCTTCCTAAATAATTAATAAAAGCATATAAAACCCCTACTTTAAAGAATCCTATTGGAAAATAACTAAATAGAATCATTAGTGCAGATAACATAATAGCTGAAAATAAACTTATAAGTGGTCTTAACAAAAAACCATCCAATTGTAATGTTTTCATTCTCATAAAATAATGTTTTTGGCATGTTTTTTGTATTATTTCTTTAAATCTTTTTTGTTGGGAAAATTGTTGAATAATTTCCATTCCATTAATGACTTCATTAAATTTGTTGTTTATATTAGCTAAATAGGATCTTATTTTTCTTATCATAGGAATACTATAGTATTGATATGTAAACATTATTATTACTATAAATGGAAAAATAGAAATAGATACTAATGCCATATGCCATTCTAAAGCAAACATCGCTAGTAATATCACTATAATTAGTGAACTACTACGAAAAATAGTGACGATAACAGTATCGTACAGCTCTCTAATTACTTCAGTATCATTAGTTACCTTAGAAATTATTTGACCAATAGGTTCTGTATCAAATTTTGCAATTGGTTGTTGCAAAGCAGCTTCAATGACGTCAGATCTTATTTTTTGAATAATTTTTATTGCTATTTGACTAAACAGTATTGTTTGAAAATAGTTTAAAATAGCTGCGACAGTTTGTAAAATAACGAATGTTATTATTATAAATACAACAAGTTTTTTATTAAAATAGTGTTCTTCTATTATATTATGAATATAATAACTAATTAATATTGGTCCTAGTACTTCGGAAATTGATGATCCTAATAAAAGTAAAAAAGCTGAATATAATGATTTTTTCCATGGAATACCATATTTTAACAACCTTTTTAATATTGGCCAAAATTTTATTAAATTAGCCATTTTTTAGAAAACCTCTTTATTTTTTATTTGAGTATTTTTTATATATTTATCTTGATAATGATATGTTTGATGATACCAATCATTTTTCTTTTTAATTAACTCATCATGAGTTCCTTGTTGAGAGACAGTATTATTATTAATTACAATTATTTTATCCATTTGTGATAACACGGATAATTGATGAGATACCACAATAATTGTATGTCCGCTTTTTTTCCAGGATTTTAAACTATTTAATATTTTTTTTTCAGTAAAAGTATCTACTGCAGATAAAGCATCATCTAAAATTAAAAATTCGGATTTTAATAATAATGCTCTAGCAATTGCAATTCTTTGTTTTTGACCGCCTGACAACATGACTCCTCTTTCTCCTATAGGAGTATTATATCTTTTTGGAAATCTCATTATATCTTCATGTATATGTGCTAGTCTTGCAACTTTTTTTATTTCTTTAAGAGAAGAATTAGGTTTTCCAAAAGCAATATTTTTAGCTATAGTATCTGAAAATAAAAAAGTAGTTTGATTGACAACAGATAATTTGTTTCTCCATTGTTCTAAATTTAATTTTTCTAAAGAATGGTGGTGATAACATATTTCTCCTTTAGGAATAAAAAAATTTTTTTGTATTAATCGAATAATAGTGCTTTTTCCAGAACCTGTTGGACCACAAATACCAATTTTTTGTTTAGGATATATAGAAAAGAAAATATTTTTTAAAAAGTATTTTTTATTGTTAGAATAAACAAATTTTTTTATTTTTATTTCTAATAATCCACAAGAAGATGGGATATTTTTTTTTCCACTTTTTATAAGAATTTTATTTTTTAGAATAGATTGAATTCGATCCCATGCAGCACTTCCTCTTTCGACTATATTGAACATCCAAGCTAATGCTAACATTGGCCAAATCATTACTCCTAGATACATAATAAAACTAGTTAATTGACCTAAGCTAATTTTTTCATTCCAAACCAACCATCCTCCAAAAGTAATAGCTAATAAATTAGACAAAGAAATTGCTAAATGTATTGTTGGATCAAATTTTGCATCTATTTTTGCAACAAGCATATTTTTTATTCCAGCATCTTTGGTTATTTCATAAAATTTTTGATATTGTCTTTTTTCTAAACCAAATGTTCGTATCATTCTAATACTAGTTAGACTTTCTTGTGTTTGATCATTTAAATTAGAAAAAGCGGCTTGTGCTTGTCTAAAATGTTGATGTAGTTCTTTTCCATATGTTTTTATTAAAAACGCCATTATTGGCATTGGTATTAATGAAATTACAGTCAATTTCCAACTAATTTGACTTGTCATAACTATTAATACAGAACAACCCATTACTAAAGAATCTACTAATGTTAAAACTCC
Organism: Buchnera aphidicola (Tetraneura ulmi); assembly: GCF_964058925.1. Classification (NCBI taxonomy): domain Bacteria; kingdom Pseudomonadati; phylum Pseudomonadota; class Gammaproteobacteria; order Enterobacterales; family Erwiniaceae; genus Buchnera; species Buchnera aphidicola. The sequence goes on along the minus strand of NZ_OZ060366.1, from coordinate 436,816 downwards.
TTCTCCTGCTGCAAATACAACTCTATCAACATCATTGATAGCTCTTGACATTAAATCACCAGTTCTATTTTGTAAATAAAAAACAGGAGATTGTTTACTAAGATAGGAATAAAATTTTACTCGTAATTCTACAGCTAGTTGATAAGAAGCTCCGAATAATAAAATTCTCCATATATATCTCAAAATGTATACAGTTATAGCAGTAACTATCATAATAACTATTAATAAAAAGACATTTTTTTCGTTTGTTTTTTTTTGTACAATTGAATCAACTATTATACCAACAAGTTTTGGAGGTAATAGTTGCAGTATAGATATTATAATTAAAAGAGAAACAGCTCCTAAGTATCTTTTCCACTCTTTTATAAAATACCAATTTAGTTGTTTAAATAATTTCACAAATATTCCTATTACTTTTTATTAATTGTTAATTTTATTAACTTCGAAAAAAATAAATTATACATATCTATTTATATATAAGTATATTTTTTAAAAAAAACTAATTTTTAAAATATATAGTGAATAAATTTTATATAAGTAATTTTTTTGTTAAATATTTTTCTTAACATTAAATTTTATATTTATGAATTTTTTATTTTGTAATCATTGATGATTTTTATGAATATGTTTTATTTATTTCTGAAATTGATTAAAAATTTATTTTATAGAAAAATTTTTCCATATTTTATATTAGAATTTTTTTGCAAGTTTTTTAAAATAGTAGCTAATATTATTTCTGATTTATATTGTTTAAAATAATTAGAGATAATTTTTTTTTCGGATGGATTTAATTTTTTATTAAATACTTTATAAAAACATATAATATTTAAATTTCCTATTTCATTTTTCTTAAGAATATATATTTTTTTATTTTTTTTTGGGTAAGGTAATTGAAAAACTGTTCTAGATAATGAATTATTAATATCTCTTGATAAAATTATGTGTTTTTTAAATTTGTATTTGTTATTATTTGATAAAAAATTTTCATTTTTAGTTAGATTTTTAATTATATTTAATCCGATTTTTTTTGATTTTTTTCTTGATTTTTTGTTTTTTAAGATTAAATAAATTTTATTTTTTACTTTTTCGAATTGAATTAGTTTTTCTTTTTTAATTTTTTTAAATTGAATTAAGTACATAAGATTTTCATTTATTTTTATAAATGATGTTTTTTGTTTTTCTTTTTCTATTTTAGGATCAGATAGTAATCCAATAATTTTTTTATTAGATAATTCTTTAGGAATATTATTTTTTGTAATCCATTTAGTTTTATTTTTTTTTATATTTATGTTTTTAGAAATTGTTTTTATCGATTGAAATAGAAATTTTTTATTTTTATTTTCTATTGTTTTTTTTAGATTTTCATAAATTTCTGATTGTTTATAAAATTTAATTTTTTTTATTATATTATTTTTAATTTCGTTGATTTTTTTTATTTTTTTGATTTTTATGTCATCTAATTTTATTATTATGTAAATTTTAGAATTTATTTTAATTATTTTTGATATTTGACCTTTCTTGATTAATTTTGCTTTTTTAATAGAAATTGGAAGTTCGTTTGAATTAAACCATCCTAATTCTCCATATTTTTTTGAAGAGATTGGATCACTAGAATATTTTTTTGCTAATTTTTTGAAATTGCTATTTTTTAATAATAATATAGATAATATTTTTTTTAGTTTTTTTTTATTGTCACTTTGTATAATACTAAATTTTTTAAATTCATTTGTATAAAATTGTGATAAATGTTGTTTGTACCAGTGTTTTATTTCTTTATTTTTTATTTTTATTGGAATTTTATTTTTTTGAATTTTTATGTAAGAAATTTTGATTTTTTTTGGAGAAATGAATAATTTTTTATTTTTTTTAAAAAAGTTTTTTATTTCATTTTTTTTAACTTTTTCTTTTTCGAATAGAGAAAAATTATTAATATTTAATATTTTAATAAATCTTTTTTCTGATATAAGTTTAGAGATGAAATCTGTTTCTTTTTTTAAAGAAAAATTTGTATTGATGAAAGTGTTAATAAAAGTGTTCGTGGCAATTTTGTTTTTTATTTTTTTTTCATATTGTTTAGGGGTAATATGATGTTGATATAATTTTGAAAGATATAAATTATAATTAAATTTTCCTTCTTTTTTAAAATATGGTTTATTTATTATTTTTTTTTGAACAATAAAATCTGAAACAGAAAAACCAATTTTTTTTGTATATTGTTCTAATAAAGCATCATTTATTATTTTTGACAAAATTTGGTTAAAAATTTCTAGTCTTATTGATTGATCGTTTTTTTCATAAAAGGATATTTCTTTATTTTTTTTTTCTATTTCTTTTTTGTATAAATTAAATTTATTTAAAAATTTTTCGACAGTTATTGTTTCACCATTAATTTTTAAAGCATATGAACGATAATTTTTATTATAGTAATTTAAAAAACTACTTAAAAAAATAGAAATTATTATTATAAATAAAATAGTGTTTAAGAAAATTGTTTTTATTTTTTTTTTAGAATAATTCATGAAATCTAATACCTATGTTTAATAAAATTAATTAGATTTTTTTTATTTTTTCTACAAGGCTGGCAATTCGATTATTTTTTGCCAGCCAAAGAAATTTAAAAAAAATAAAATAATATATTTTATGTTTAATATATATATTTTTATTTTAAGAATAAGGATTTTTCTCCAATGCTAACACTAGTACTTCTTGGATGTTTTTTACTGGATGTATTTTTAAACAAGAAAGAATATTTTTTGGGATTTCTTCTAGATCTTTTTTATTTTCTTTAGGTATTAACACTTTTTTTATTCCACCTCTATGGGCAGCTAACAGTTTTTCTTTTAGACCTCCTATAGGTAATATTTGTCCTCTTAAAGTGATTTCACCAGTCATTGCTAAATCAGATCTTACTGGGTTTTTTGTAAAGCAAGAAACCATTGCTGTACACATTGCGATTCCTGCACTAGGCCCGTCTTTAGGAGTTGCACCTTCTGGAACATGCACATGAATATCATTTTTTTCATAAAAATTTTTAGTAATTTTTAATTTTTTTGCTTGGGATCTTACTACAGTTAATGCTGCTTGTATAGATTCTTGCATAACTTCTCCTAAAGACCCTGTATACATCAATTTTCCTTTTCCAGAAATACAAGCGCTTTCTATTGTTAGTAATTCTCCTCCTACTTCTGTCCAAGCTAAACCAGTTACTTCACCTATTTGGTTTTTTTCTTTTATTTTTCCATAATCAAATTTTTTTACCCCAAGATATTTTTTTAAATTATTTTTATTAACTTCTACTTTTTTTATTGATTTATTTAGTAAAATTTTTTTTACTGTTTTACGACATATTTTTGATATTTCTCGTTCTAAACTTCTAACTCCTGCTTCTCTTGTATAATACCTAATAATATTAGTAATAGCTTCATCATCAATAAATAATTCTTCTTTTTTTAGAGCATTTCGATTAATTTGTTTGTTTTTCAAGTGTGATTTAGCAATATTTAATTTTTCATCTTCAGTATATCCAGATAGTCTAATTACTTCCATTCTATCTAGCAATGGTTCTGGAATGTTCATAGAATTGGATGTTGCAACAAACATAACTTCAGAAAGATCATAGTCAACTTCTAAATAATGATCGTTAAAAGAGAAATTTTGTTCTGGATCTAATACTTCTAATAGTGCAGAAACTGGATCAACTCTCATATCACAAGACATTTTATCTATTTCATCTAATAAAAATAGTGGGTTTTTTACTCCAATCTTTGCCATTTTTTGAATTAATTTTCCAGGCATTGAACCAATGTATGTTCTTCTATGTCCTCTTATTTCAGCTTCATCTCTTATTCCACCTAAAGCCATTCTAATATATTTTCTTCCAGTGGCTTTTGCTATGGATTTTCCTAGAGATGTTTTTCCAACTCCAGGAGGTCCTACTAGGCATAAAATAGGGCCTTTTATTTTAGATGTTCTATTTTGGACTGCTAAATATTCTAAGATTCTTTCTTTTACATTTTTTAACCCAAAGTGATCAGAATCTAAAATTTTTTCTGCTATTAATAGATTTTTTTTAATTTTACTCTTTTTTTTCCAAGGAACTTGTAACATCCATTCAATATAAGTTCTTACAACAGTAGCTTCAGCAGACATAGGAGACATCATTTTTAGTTTTTGTAATTCTGATTCTAATTTTTCTTTTGCTTCTTTTGGTATACAAATTTTTTGTATTTTTCTTTTTAAAATTTCATTTTCATCGGGTATTTCTTCATTTTCTCCTAATTCTCTTTGAATAGCTTTCATTTGTTCATTTAAATAATATTCTCTTTGACTTTTTTCCATTTGTCTTTTTACTCTATTTCTAATTCTTTTCTCTACTTCTAATAGTTCTATTTCATATTTCATCATTGCAATTAGATAAGAAAATCGCTTTTCTATGTTTGTTATTTCTAAAAATGATTGTTTATTAGTTAATTTTAATGGAATGTGGGAAGCAACAATATCTCCTAATTGTTCAATATTTTTTATTTTTTTAATAGATTCAAGTAGTTCTATTGGAGATTTTTTATTTTTTTTAATAAATTTTTTAAATTGATCAATTATTGTTTTAGCTAATATTGTTTTTTCTTTTTGTTTAATTTTAGAGCTTTTTATTACTTCTATTTCTGCAGATAAGTATTTTTCATTATTTAACAAACATAAAATATTGGCTCTTTGTATACCTTCTATTAGTACTTTTATTGTCCCGTCCGGTAATTTTAATGTTTGTAAAATTACTGAAATTGTACCTACTTTGAATAGATCGTTTATTTTAGGTTCATCAATTGATGCTTCTTTTTGAGTTACCAACATAATTTTTTTTTCATTATTCATGGACGATTCAATACACATAATCGATTTTTTTCGACCTATAAATAAAGGAATTACCATATGAGGGTATATTACGACGTCTCTTAGTGGTAAAACAGGAATTTTAATGCGTTCTGAACGCTCAAGATTCATAGATCTGTCTCTCTTTTCTGCAACATACGATGGGAGATATGATGTAATAAATAAAATATATGATTGCTCTCTTTGATGATTTAAGGAGTAGTTTTTTTGAATAGATATTTAAGATATTACAATAATTAAATAATAATTATTATTATTAATTTTTTTATTTTTTTATATCAAAAAATAGTATTAATTTTTAATTATTCTCCAGATTTTATTTCTTTGTTAATTTCTTTTTTTTTATAAATAAAAATTGGTTTTTCGTTTTTGTTGATAACTGATGGACTGATAATTACTTTTTTTACATTCATTAAGGAAGGTAATTCATACATAGTATCTAATAAAATTTCTTCTATTATCGATCGAAGTCCTCTAGCACCTATTTTTTTTTCTATAGCTTTTTTTGCAATAAAATCAATAGATTTTTCTTGAAATTCTAGTTTTACTCCTTCTAATTGAAATAATTTTTCGTATTGTTTTAATAACGAGTTTTTAGGTTTTGATAAGATTTCTATTAGTAGTTTTTTATCTAAATCGTGTAATTTTATAATTATTGGTAATCTTCCTATGAATTCTGGAATTAAACCAAATTTAATTAAATCCTTTGTTTGTATGTTTTCTATTTTTTTTTCTTTATTTTTTCTTTTTTGTTCATGTTTTTTTTTTTGAAATCCAATATTTATGTTTTTATTTTTTCTTTTTAAAATAATTTTATCTAAATTGTAAAAAGTTCCTCCACAAATGAATAAAATTTTTGAAGTATTTAAATATATAAGATCTTGTTGTGGGTGTTTTCTACCTCCTTTAGGAGGAATGGATACGATAGTTCCTTCAATTAATTTTAGTAATGATTGTTGTACTCCTTCTCCTGAAACATCTCTAGTAATTGATAGATTTTCAGATTTTTTAGATATTTTGTCAATTTCGTCTATATAAATGATACCTAATTCAGCTTTTTTTATATTAAAATTACAATTTTGTAATAGTTTTAATAATATATTTTCAACGTCTTCACCTACATATCCTGCTTCTGTAAGCGTAGTGGCATCAGCTACAGCAAATGGAACTTGTAAGTATTTAGCCAATGTTTCTGCTAAAAAAGTTTTACCGCTTCCTGTAGGTCCAATCATTAAAATATTGCTTTTTCCTATTTCAACTTTATTTTCTGTTTTGGTATTTATATATTTTATTTTTTTATAATGATTATATACGGCGACTGATAACATTTTTTTTGCTTCATGTTGACCAATTACATATTGGTTTAAATATTCATATATTTTTTTTGGAGCGGGTAAATTAGTTAATTCTATACATTTTTCTTGTTTTTTATTATTGTTTTTAACAATTTTATAACATATTGTAATGCATCTGTCGCAAATATTTACAGATGGACCAGATACAATTTTTTGTAGTTCTTCTTGTTTTTTTTTACAAAAAGAACAAAAAATATTATTTTTAGAATTATCATTTTGATTTTTAGACATAATCTTTTTCTTAAATTTTTAGTTTATGTTTTTTTATTTTTTTTAGATTTTTTAAAATTTCAAGATAAAAAAATCAATAAATAGAACATTTTTTAGTAAAGTTAATTAACTTTTTTTAGAAATTAGTTATTTTAAATATAATTTAAATTTAATAAAAAAAATTATCTTTTTACTATAATTGAATCAATTAGTCCATATTCCATTGCTTCATTAGGGGAAAAAAAACGATCTCTTTCACTATCTTTTTTTATTTCTTTGATATTTTTTCCTGTAAGTTTTGAAAAAATTTTATTAATTTTATTTTTTATTTTGATTATTTCTTTAGTATGGATTTCTATGTCTGTTGCTTGACCTTTTATTCCACCAATTGGTTGATGTATCATAATTCTAGAATTTGGTAATGAAAATCGTTTTCCTTTTTTTCCTGATGCTAAAATAAAAGCTCCCATAGAACATGCTTGTCCTAAGCAAATAGTATTTATTTCAGGTTTTATAAATTGCATTGTATCGTAAATAGAAAAACCAGCAGTTACTGATCCTCCAGGAGAATTAATATATAAAAAAATATCTTTTTTTTCATCTATCGATTCTAAGAATAATAGTTGAGCTACGATTAAATTAGACAATTCATCGTTAAGAATTCCGGTAAAAAAAATTATTCTATCTTTTAGTAAACGAGAATAAATGTCATATGAACGTTCACCAGTAGAATGTTGTTCTACAATCATTGGAATAAGATATGAATTAATTTTGTTTTTTTTTTTGTTTTGATTTTTATAGAATATCATTTTTTTTTTCTCAAAAATATTTTTAGAAATTTGGTTTTTATTTAAATTAATTAAAATATAGATTTAATTAAAAATTATTAAATATCTAGATTATTTTTATCGATTATTTTTTATCAATTTAGTTATTATATATTTCAAACAACAATTTATTTTTTTTATGGAGAAAATATTTTACATTTTTTTAGTAAGAAATATTATTTTTGAAAATATTAATTTAATTTTTTCAAATAAATGGAAGGAATAAACAAAAGATTTAATTCTAAGGAAGAGATAATTAGGTTATTAAAATTTATATTCTTAAATTTGTATAAATTTATATATTTCATTTTTTATATATATTTTTTTTGAATTTAGTAATTTAGTTTTTTTTTAGTATTTATTTTTTTTTAAAACAATATATCAATAATTTTCCTATCTTTTTTTTTAAATGGAAATTATTATTTTTAGTTAAAATTTTTTGAAATTTATTTATTTTTTTTAAAAAAAAATATTTTATTTGTTTTCAAATTTAAGATTTTATTTAATTTTTAAAAATTTTTATAATATTTCGATTTTTTTAAATAGTGTTTAAAATAAGTTTAAAAAAATATTCTTTTATAATGTATGTATAACAATAATATGTAATATTAGCATATTTTAAAAATATTAATAATTATTAATATCAACTAAACATTTATTTTAAAAAAAATAAATATTTATAGATAATATTTTCTACAATTTTTTCATTAAATATGTTATTTTTTTTGATAAATTGGATTTTAAACAATTTTAAATGAGGAATATTATAATGAAATTTAAAGAAAAAAGTAACATTATAATAAAAATTATATTTTTTACAACCATATTATTTCTTTCTGGTTGTAGTAGTAATTTTCTTTTTCCAAAAGGAGAGATTGCTATTAAGCAATATTCATTAATTGTAATTGCTTTTTCTTTAATGTTATTGATAGTAACACCTGTATTTTTTATGACTTTCTTTTTTGTTTGGAAATATAAAAAGAGTTTTTATAAAAATATTTATAAACCAAATTGGGATCATTCTAATATAATTGAAGTTATAGTTTGGTTTTTCCCAGTTTTAATTATCTCAATTTTATCTTATTTATCTTATCAATCAGCACATGAATTAGAACCTAGCAAACCTTTGTTGTCTGTAGTTAAACCTGTTAAAATAGAAGTAGTTTCTTTAGATTGGAAGTGGTTGTTTATTTATCCAGAAGAAAATATTGCAACTATTAACGAGATTGTATGTCCAACGAATACTCCTTTAGAATTTAAAATTACTTCTAATTCAGTTATGAATTCTTTTTTTATTCCATCTTTAGGAAGTCAAATTTATGCAATGCCTGGAATGGTTAGTAAATTACATTTATTAACTCATTATCCAGGTTTTTATGAAGGTTTCTCTGCTAACTATAGTGGAAAGGGATTTTCTGATATGAAGTTTAAAGTTTTAGCAATAAATAATCAAAAATTATTTCGTTTATGGGTAAAAAAAGTAAAAAAATCTTGTAAACAAATTAATAATTTTTATAGTTTTAAAAAACTAGCCGTATCTGATGAAAATCATTCTATTGAATATTTTTCTGATATTGGAACTGAACTTTTTAATAAAATTCTAAAAGATAATTGTAAGGATTAAAAAACTACTAAAAAAAAATTTTAAAAAATATTAAAATAACATAATATTTAAAGGATAGAATAAGATGTTCGGAAAATTAACAATTGCAGCTATTCCATATCATGAACCTATTATTATTTTTACTTATATAATAGTAATGATAATTGGAATTTTTTTATGTGTTTCTATAACTTATTTTAAAAAATGGAAATATTTGTGGAATGATTGGTTTACAAGTGTGGATCATAAAAAAATTGCAGTAATGTATTTTTTTGTAGCATTAATAATGTTTTTCAGGGGCTTTGTTGATGCTTTAATGATGAGAACGCAACAATTTCTTTCATCTCATGAAAATACTGTTATAGGTAGTGGTTCTATTAATAACAGTGGGTTTTTACCTGCAGATCATTATGATCAAATATTTACTGCTCATGGTGTAATTATGATTTTTTTTGTTGCCATGCCTCTTGTTATAGGATTTATGAATTTTATAGTTCCTTTACAAATAGGAGCAAGAGATCTTGCTTTTCCAATATTAAATAATTTAAGTTTTTGGTTAACTGTTACTGGCGTAGTAATTATTAATTTATCATTTTTTATAGGTGAATTTGCTAGAACTGGTTGGTTGTCATATCCTCCGTTATCTGGTATTAAATATAGTCCTGGAGTAGGAGTTGATTATTGGATTTGGAGTTTGCAGTTAGCAGGTATAGGCACTACTATGACAGCTATAAATTTTATAGTTACAATACTTAAAATGAGAGCTAAAGGAATGGATTTATTTAAAATGCCTATTTTTACGTGGACTTCATTATGTACTAATGTTTTAATTTTAGCTTCTTTTCCAGTTTTAACAGCAACCTTGTTTTTATTAACTTTAGATAGATATTTTAATTTTCATTTTTTTACTACTGAAATGGGTGGAAATCCTATGATGTATGTGAATTTAATTTGGATTTGGGGGCATCCTGAAGTATACATATTAATTTTACCTGCTTTTGGTATTTTTTCCGAAATAGTTTCAACGTTTTCTAGAAAATCATTATTTGGTTATTTTTCTTTGGTTTTAGCCACAATAGCAATTACGATTTTATCTTTTATTGTTTGGCTTCATCATTTTTTTACTATGGGAGCTGGTGCAAATATAAATTCTTTTTTTGGAATTACTACTATGGTAATAGCTATACCTACTGGTGTAAAAATTTTTAATTGGTTATTTACCATGTATCGAGGTCGTTTACACATACATACATCATTATTATGGACGATAGGATTTTTAGTTACTTTTACAATAGGTGGAATGACTGGGGTTTTATTATCTTTACCTAGTATTGATTTTGCATTGCATAATAGTTTATTTTTAGTTGCACATTTTCACAATGTAATTATTGGAGGTGTATTATTTGGTTGTTTTGCAGGAATTAGTTATTGGTTTCCAAAAATTTTTGGTTTTCTTTTAAATGAAAAATGGGGGAAACGTGCTTTTTGGTTTTGGATAGTAGGTTTTTTTGTTACATTTATTCCGTTATATTTTTTAGGTTTAATGGGAATGACTCGACGATTAAGTCAACATATTAATCCTGAATTTCATAATTTATTAACTATCTCAATTTGTGGTACAGTTTTAATTTTTATTGGAGTAATTTGTCAAATTATACAGTTTTATGTTTCTCTTAGAGATAAAAATTTAAATCTTGATCTTACAGGAGATCCTTGGCATGGAAGAACATTGGAGTGGTCTACATGTTCTCCTCCTCCTATATATAATTTTTCTATCTTACCAATTGTAAAAAGTAAAGATGATTTTTGGAGAAGAAAAATTGAACAAAAGGATTTTTTTTCAATATCTTCATTACCAGAAATTAAAATTCCAAAAAATACTAATATTGGTTTTTTTGTTGGTTTATTTTCTATTTTTTTAGGTTTTTCAGCAGTTTGGCATATTTCATGGATGTTTTTTTTGTCTTTATTTTTAATTTTTTTTACTTTTTTTATTAACAGTTGTAAAACTAGCTTTAAGTATTCTCTTTCTTCTAAATGTGTTAAAAATATTGAAATGGAGAATTTATTAAAACAGGAATATAACGATAATGACAATTATAAACGATAAAAAATACAGTGATATTTCTTGTAATAAAAATAATAATCTAGACAAAAAAATATTAGGAATGTGGTTATATTTAGTTAGTGATGCTATTTTTTTTTCTGTTCTTTTTGCAGTTTATGCAGTTATGTTTCATAACAATAATATAAATTTTTTTAAACAAGAATTATTTAATTTAAATTTAATAGTTTTAGAAACATTAATTTTATTATTTAGTTCAATAACTTGTGTTTTAACTACAATTTATTTTGATTTAAGTAAAAAAAAGTCTACTTTTTTTTATTTAATTTTAACGCTATTTTTAGGTGTTACTTTTATTTCTATAGAAATATTTGAATTTTTAGAATGCAGCTCAAAAGGTTTTTTACCACAAAAAAATGGTTTTTTGTCTATTTTTTTTACTATTATATCTCTGCATGGATTACATGTTTGTTTTGGGGTAATATGGATGTTTTGTCTTCTTTTTCAAATAATAAAAATGGGATTTACTCCTCTAGTTTATTCTAGAATAAAGTGTTTTAGTTTATTTTGGCATTTTCTGGATTTAATTTGGATTTTTGTATTTACCTTTATTTATTTAATTGGGGTAATTTTGTGAAAAGTTCTTTTGAAAAAAAAATAATTATCAATAGTATTAAAATGAGAAAAAAAGATTGTTTTTTAGGTTTTTTTTTATCTGTTCTTTCAACAATAATTTCATTTTTATTAACAATAAAAAATTATTTATCTAAAGAAGAAACTATATTTTTAATCGTTTTTTTTTGTTTATTTCAAGTTATTGTTCAACTTCGATTTCTTTTTGGATTTAATGCAGATAATTATAAAAGTTGGAATATAATTTTTTTGTTATTTTCTTTTTTTGTTATTTTGATAATTTTTTTTGGATCTGTATGGATAATGTATAATTTAAACAATAATCTTATGAAACATTAGAAGAAATATAAAAAATGTTACTTTTTTATTTAGAATTAATTAAACCTAGAATAATTTTAGGGAATTTAATTACTATGGTTGGAGGTTTTTTTTTCTCTTCTAAAGGAGAAAACGACTATTTTTTATTGTTTTTATCCTTGATTGGATTAACTTTAATTATTTCATCTAGTTGTATTATTAATAATATTATTGATAACGATCTTGATAGATTAATGAATAGAACTAGGAATCGAATATTAGTAAATCGGAAATTTTCAACATGGAAAATTAGTTTTTTTTCTTATATTTTAGGTTTTTTAGGGTTTTTAATTTTTTATTTTTTTTTAAACAGAATCGTATTTTTATTAAGTTTTATTGCATATTTTGATTATTTGATTTTATATACTTTTTTCTTAAAAAGAAATACTAAATATTCAACTTATGTTGGCGGAATTGCTGGAGCAATTCCACCAATTATTGGTTATTGTTCAGTATCAAATAGTTTTGATTTATGTTCTTTAATTTTATTTTTTACATGTTTTATATGGCAAATTCCTCATTTTTATTTGATTGGGATTAAATATTTAGAAGAATATAAAAAAGCAAAAATTCCTATATTTCCTGTGATAGAAGGATTTAAAAAAACTAAAAAACGAATTTTGTTTTTTATATTATTTTATTTTTTGTTTTCTTCATTATTAACTATGTTAAATTACACAGGTTATTATTTTTTTTTTACTAACTTTATTTTTTCTTTATTTTGGTTTTTATTTTCTTCCTTTATACAAAATAAAAAAAATTATATCCTTTATATTCGTAGTGCTATATTTTTATCTATATTAGTTATATTTAATTTTAGTTTTTTTATTTCTTTTGATTATATTAATTAAAAAAAAGAAAAGAATTTTTACAAGCAATGATTTGGTTTTGGTATTCCAGCAATTTTACTAGCTTGGTTTGCTGCACCTTTAGGAAATAATTTATATAAATAAATACTGTTTGACTTTTTATTTCCAAATTTTAATTTTAAAGATTTTGATAACATTTTCATAGATGGGGTTATTTTAAATTTTAAATAGAAATTTCTTATAAATAAGATTATTTCCCAATGATTAATTGTTAAATTTATTGATTCTTTTTTTGCAATTTCTATTGCAATTATTTTGTTCCAATATAAATAATTTTTTAGATAACCATTTGAATCAAATAAATTGTTATTTGAATAAATTTTTGATTTTTTTTTCATATTTGTTTTATTTATTTTGGTTTTTATTTTTTTTAAATAAATTATTTTTTATTTATTTTTTTAAATGATAAAAAAGTGATTTTTAAAATATTTTAATATTTTTTTATAGAATAAAAATTTTTTCTAAACAATATTATGTTTTTGATTTTTTAAAAAAAATGAATCGTTATTTTTTAACTTTTTTTTAAAGATTTTTTTAAACAACTTTTTTTTAAATTCATTTGTTTTTTATATAAAAAAAATATCTTTTTTTGTATTTTTTCTAAAGAAAAATTATATTCATGAAAAATTATAAATATCCATTGAGTGAAAAATATCTTATTTTAGTTTTTTGTTTTATATTTTTTTTGAGAATGTTTGGTTTATTTGTTATTAGTCCTATAATTCCTATTTATGGTTTTAATCAATTGAAAATAAATGATTTTTGGGTTGGAATTGCTATAGGAATTTATGGTTTTTTTCAATTTATTTTTCAAGTTCCTTTAGGTTTTATTTCAGATATTTTTGGGAGAAAAAGAATTATTTTATTTGGTTTGATATTATTTTTTTTTGGGAGTTTAGTTGGTGCAATGACATTTTCTTTAACTGGTTTAATAATTAGTAGAATATTACAAGGTTCTGGTTCTATTTCTTCTATAATAATGGCTTTTATGACAGATTTAGTTACAGAAGAAAATAAAACTACATCAATGTTTTTTTTAGGTTTTTCTTTTGTTTTTTCTTTTGTTTTATCGATTATTGTTGGTCCTATTATTTTTAATTTTTTTGGTTTTCAATTTATATATTTAATAGTTTCTATATTAAGTTTATTATGTATAATAATAACTTTTCTATTTTTGCCTTCTGATTACTCTTCTTTTTTAAATAAAAATAAAAATAAAAAAATAAATTATAAAAAAATTTTTAATTTTATTAATAAAGATTTAAAAATTTTGTTTTTAAGTATTTTTCTTGTCAATGTTTTATTGACGGTAAATTTTATAATTTTTTCAAAAGAATTAAATTTTTTGGGTTTTAAAATTAATGATTATTGGAAAGTTTATTTACCGATTATATCAATAGCTTTTTTAGCAATATCATTTTTTATAAAGAAAATAGAAAAATTATTCTCTCCAAAAACTATTTTATTAAAATTTATATTTTTGTTGTTCATATCAGAATTAATATTTTTAGAAAATATTAATAACAAATTTAATTTTTTTGTTTATTTAGAGTTATTTTTTATATTTTTTAGTTTTTTGGAATTTTATATTCCCTCTTTAACTGGAAGGATTGTTCCTATTTCATATAAAGGAACAATCATGGGTTTATTTTCTATGTTTCAATTTTTTGGAACTGCAATAGGAGGTAGTATCGGTGGATTAGTTTTAAGTTTTTTCAGATTATATTATGTTATTTTTTTTCTTTTAGGAATCAGCATATTTTGGTTTTTATTTGTATATTTTTTTTGTTCTTCAATGGAACAAAGAAATAAATTTTAATCATTAATATTTTTTTTTATTTTAGATGCGGCTTTATCTAGAACTCCGTTAATAAATTTATGGCTGTCTTGAGCTCCAAATATTTTTGCTAATTCAATTCCTTCATTAATTAATACTTTATAGGGAATATCGTTTCTTATTAAAAGTTCATAGAAAGCGATTCTAAGTATTGTTTTTTCTATTGGATCAACTTGTTTTGAAGTTCGGCTGAGATATGGTTTTATTTTTTTGTCAATATAATTATAGTTTTTTACTACTCCTAAAATTATTTTTTTAAAATATATAACATCAACACAATGCATATTTTTTTCTTGTAGGAATTGTAGTTTTATTAAATTAATATCATTTCCAGATGTTTTCCAAGCATATAGTGCTTGTAGTGCATACTTTCTTGCTTTTCTTCTTGACGTAGAATTTATCATTTTTTTTATTTTTCTTAATTTTTTTTAAACTAATTTTAACTTATAGAATTTTATTTTTTCTAAGTGTAATTTTTAAATCTGAAGAAATTAATTTAATGCTATAGAAGATTAATTTTTGTTTTTTGTTAACGTCTTTTATTGGGTTTTTTAGCTCAAAAAGCGGTTTTGCTGTTTGACCTAATATTTTAGGAGATGTATATAAAATTAATTCGTCTATTAGTTTTTTTTCTAAAAAATATCCTGCTAAGCGGGGTCCGGATTCGATCCAAACTATATTAATTTTTTTTTTTCCAAAATATTGTAATAGTTTTTTTATGTTTATTTTTTTTTTAGATTTTTCAAAAATTATTTGTTTAACATGTTTAGGCCATTTTTCTTCATCTTTTTTTAATCTTATTATCCAAATTTTCTTTTTATTTTTTAATATAGAATGATGATTAGGTTTAATTTTATTTTTGTTATCTATTATTACTAAAATTGGTTTTTTTATTTTTTTATTTTTGTTTTTATGTTGTACATTAAATAATGGGTTATCTGATAAAATAGTTTTGCTACTTGTTAGTATTATTTGACTTTGAGCTCTAAAATTATAAACATCTTCTCTAGATTTTTTACAAGTAATCCATTTACTTTTTCCATTTTCAAGAGCTATTCTACCATCTATAGACATACCCAGTTTTAATTGTATCCATGGAATTCCAGTTTTCATTCTTTTAAAAAAACCTATATTTATGTTTATAGCTTCTTTTTCTAGAACTCCAATTTTTACTACAACTCCATGATTTTTTAAATATTCAACTCCTTTTCCTGAGACTTTTGGATTAGGATCTAATGTTGCAATTATTACTTTTTTTATTCCAGATTTTACTATTTTTTTGCAACATGGTGGGGTTAAACCATAATGAGAACAAGGTTCTAAAGTGACGTACATAGTTGAACCGTTGGTTTCATTTCTTGCCATGTTTAAGGCGAATATTTCAGCATGGTGTTCTCCTGTTTTTTGATGCCATCCAAACCCGATAATTATTTTTTTTTGATTTATTATAATGCATCCTACATTTGGATTTGGTGGTGTGGTAAAAAAACCGTTTTTTGCTAATTTTATTGCTTTTTTCATGTAAAAAATATCATTTATCATGTTTTTTAATTTTTTTTAATTAGTAGAATTTATTTTTTATTAATTTTTTATTTTAAAAAACTATTTTTTTTAAAATTTATTTTATGATTTTTTAAATATTTTTTTTTATTAATTTAATTAAATTTAAAATTTCCAATGTACAAATAGCTGATTCGTATCCTTTATTTCCTAGTTTTGATCCAGCTCTTTCAATTGCTTGTTCAATGTTTTTAGTCATTAGTAATCCTAATATTATTGGTATTGAGTTTTCTAGACTTATTTTCATTAAGGCATTGCTTATAGTTTTAGATATGTATTTGAAATGATAGGTATCACCTTCTATTAAGGTTCCTAAAACTATGAAAGCTGTAAATTGATTTGGAAAATTTTCTATTACGCTTTTTGTAATTATTGGAATTTCATATGCTCCTGGAACTTTAAAAATAGAGATATTTTTATTTTTAATAAGTCCAATTCTAGTTAAAGTTTCTATTGCTGAATTTAATAAGTTTTTATTTATAAAATAATTAAATCTTGAAATTATAATTGCAATTTTAATTTCTTTATCATTTACGACAACACCACTTTCAAAAATTTTCATTTTTATCTAATAATATTTATTAAAAACAATATTATACATAAATCTTATAATAAAAGTAACAATACTTTTTTAGTGTGTATAGTTGTTTATTTTTTTAAAGTCAAATAGAAAAAAAATGTTGCTATTTTAGTCGTATTAAAGTATGATTATTATCGCGGGGTGGAGCAGTCTGGTAGCTCGTCGGGCTCATAACCCGAAGGTCGTTGGTTCAAATCCAACCCCCGCAACCATTTTTATTTTCATTTCTTGAGAATTTCTGTTTCTAAATTTTAATTCAAAAAAAAATATATTTAAAAATTTGTTTTAATAAACAAATTTTTAGTATAAAAATTTATTTTCTTTTGAAATACGAAACATATAAGGTTCAATAATTTATGAATAAAAGAAATACAGAACTAATAACTGGATTTCGTCAAATTGTTCCGTATATTAATTTTCATAGAGGAAAAATTTTTGTTATTATGTTATCTAGTGAAGTTATAAAAAACGAAAATTTTTCAGAAATTGTTAGTGATATTGGTTTATTACATAGTTTAGGTATTTCTTTAGTTTTAGTTTATGGTGTATCGTTACAAATTGATAATTTTTTATCTAAACTTAAAATAAAAAAGAATTATCATAAAAATATTAGAATAACTGATTTTAAATCTCTTTCATGTGTTAAAAGAGAATCTGGAAGATTACAATTAGAAATTACAGCTCTTCTTTCTATGAGTTTAAGTGATACTCCTTTAGAGGGTGCTAACATAAATGTTGTAAGTGGAAACTTTATTATAGCTCAACCTCTTGGAATAGAGGATGGAGTTGATTATTTACATAGTGGAAGAATAAGAAAAATTAATAAAGAATCGATTTTAAAACAATTAGAAATTGGATCAATAGTGTTAATAGGTCCTGTCGCTGTTTCTGTTACTGGAGAAAGTTTTAATTTAATTTCAGAAGAAATAGCAACTGAATTATCAATTCAGTTAAAAGCAGAAAAATTAATTGGATTTTGTGAAAAACAAGGAGTTATGAATAAAGATGAGAAAGTTATTTCTGAATTATTTCCTAATGAAGTAGAAAAAATAATAAAAAATAAAAATAAAAACAAAAATATTGTTTTTTCTTCTAGTGTAATTAGATTTTTAAAAGGATCTATAGAAGCTTGTAAAAATAAAGTACCTAGAAGTCATTTAATAAGTTATTTAAAACATGGTTCTTTGTTACAAGAATTGTTTTCTAGAAATGGAATAGGAAGTCAAATTGTTGCAGAATCTACAGAAAACATTAGAAAAGCTGTTATAAGTGATATTGGAGGTATATTAGATTTAATAAAACCTTTAGAAAAAAAAAGGATTTTAGTAAGGAGATCTAGGGAACAATTAGAATTTGAAATAGATAAATTTACTGTTATAAAACAAGATAACCTAACAATAGGTTGTGCTGCATTGTATCCTTTTATAAAAGAAAATATTGGAGAAATGGCTTGTTTGGTTGTACATCCAGATTATCGTAGTTCTTTTCGCGGGGAAACTTTATTAAAAAGTATTATATCTGAAGCAAGAAATATAAATTTAAAAAAAATTTTTGTACTTACGGTACAGAGTGTTCATTGGTTTCAGGAAAGAGGTTTTTTTTTAGTGAATATAGATTCTTTACCAGAAAGTAAAAAGAAAATGTATAATTATCAAAGGAATTCTAAAGTTTTAATGTATAAATTGTAATTTAAAGAATTTATTAAATATTTATTATTTATAATTATTTTTTATTTTTAATATTATATTAGATTTTCTATTTATTTTATTTTTTAAAGATTTTTTTAAAATTTTTTTATTTGAGAAGATATTCAAAGTATTTTTTGATCTTGTTATTCCAGTATATATTAGTTCTTTTGTTAATATTGGATAAAATTTTTTAGGTAAAATTAAATTTGAGTGAAAACATTCTGATCCTTGAGATTTATGTACAGTAATTACCCAAGCAGTTTTATGTTTTGGTAAAATATTTATTGGTAAAATTTTTTCCTTTCCATCGGAAGATAAAAAATGCGCTTTTAATTTTTTTAATTTGTTCATTAATATTATTCCGATTTCTCCATTTAATAAATTTAAAGAATAGTTATTTTTAGATATTATTATTGGTTTCCCTTCGTATATATAGGAATAGTCATTTAAAATTTTTAATTTTATTATTTTTTTTTCTTGCATTCTTATTTCTAAATTTCTATTCATTTCTTTTATTCCGAAAATTCCATTTTTTAAAATTACAAGATTTTTATAATAAAGAAAATTTTCTAAGATATCTTTTGTTTTTCCTTTTTTTTTAACTAAATTCCAATAATTAGAATATTGTAAAATTATTTTTTCTAATAAATAATTATATTGTTTAAAGTTTTCTACTTTATAGAAAGATATTTTTTTTAGTTTTTTTTTTCTTAATTTGAAAAATAATTTGATTTTTCTATTTTTAACAAAATTAGCTAATTTGTGAATTTCGGAGTTTTCAGAAAAACGATAATTATTTTTTAAAAGACATATATTATCGCTAATTGTTTGTTTTTTTGTATTTAAGGTTTTTATTTTTAAATTAGTTATTTTTTTTAAAATAGTGGCATATTTTATACTATAGGTGTTATTTTTAGAAAAATAACTTATGTCTTTTAGAATTTGACCATTTCCTATTGCAGGAATTTGATTAATATCTCCTAAAAACAGAATTGAAGTTTTTTTTTTTAAAGATAAAACTAATTTCTCCATCATAAATAAATCAATCATTGATGCTTCATCTACAATTAAGAAATCTAAATTTATTAAATTTTTTTTATTAAAATATGGTTGTTCATTATCTATTCTAATTTTTAATAGTTGATGTATTGTACAAATATTTTTTTCTAAATTTAATTTTTTTTCTATATTTTTTAAAGACATAAAAACCAATTCTTTTTTAATTGATTCTTTTATTCTGTTTATTGCTTTTCCTGTAGGAGCTACTAGTTTGATTTTGATTTTTTCTATATTATATAGTTTTGTAATAGCTATTAAGAATTTTGTAATGATGGTAGTTTTTCCTGTACCAGGTCCTCCTATAATAAATGATATTTTTTTTGTTAATGCAATAGCTATAGCAATTTTTTGTATTTTTTCTTTTTTTTTAAATAAATTATTTATAATAATAGAATATTTTTCTATATATTTTTTTTTTGATTTTTTTGATTTTTCTAAAATAAAATTTAAAATGTTATTTTCAGCTTTCCAAGATTTATATAGATAAAAAGAATTATTTGAAAAAATTAAAGGAGTATCTTTTGATCCATTACTTATAGATTTACTATTTAAAATTTTTTTTTTCCAATTGTCAAAAAAAGATAATTTATCTTCTATTTTTTTTTTGGAAATATAAATTTCTTTTTTTATGTGTAAAAATTTTTTTTCTATTTTTTTCATTTTGATACAAGTATGTCCAATACTCGTTTCAAAGCTGGTTAAAGCAGCAATTAACATAATAATTGGATATTCTTTTTTTGCAATATAATATGCAAATTGGGCGTCTATTTCTCTAATTTTTTTTTTTTTTATTTCTTTTTTTATAATATTTTTCATATTTACAATATTTTTTATTAATTAAAATAATTTTTCTAACTTTTTTATTTGATTTTTATTTGTGTTAGTTTTAAAAACACCATATTTATGGTCTTTATTTTTATCAACAGCTCTAATAAAAAAGTAAATAATTCCACCAAAATATTTTTCAAAGTTATAATTTTTAATTTTGCTCTTTAAATATCTGTGCATTGCTAATGAATAAATTTGGTATTGTAAGCAATATTGGTTTTTTACCATAGCTAATTGGATGTTTTTAATTGAGTAACTTTTTTCGTTATTTCCTAACCAATTAGATTTATAATCTAGTATATAGTATTTTTTTTTCCATAAGAAAATTAAATCAATTGATCCTGTAATTATTCCTTTTTTTTTACTAAATGTTAAATTAGAAGAAGATTTAGAAAGTTTATCAAATTTTTTTGTTATTATAAATAGTTTTTTTTGATTCAAAGTATTTTTTATTGGTAAAAAAAAGTTTAGTTCTTTTATATATTGATTTTTTTTTAAGTTAGACAATGATAATGATTTTTTATCAAGATTAGTAGAAACGATGTTGTTTATCCAATTTAATAAAATTTCTTTATATTTTTTTTCTAAGTTATATTCGATTAGTTTTTCCTCAATATATTTTTCTTTAATAGGTTTTGAAAAATTAATATTTTTTAGAATTTCATGTATTAGTAACCCAGATTTTATTCCTCTAGGAAATGAATGTTGATCTAAATTAATTTTATTTTTTTCTGAGTAAGATAAAGATGAAAAATAGTTTTTTATTTTTAATTTTATTTTGTTTTTTCTTTGGTTTTCTTTTTTTATTTTCGAATAGCTTGTAATAGAAAAAGATTTTTTTTTTAAGTTAATTTTTTTTTCATTTTTTTTAAAAAAAATAAGATTATTTTTTTTATTAATTTTTATTTTTTTTTCTTCTGAAATTATATTTATATATTTTTTTATTTTTTTAGTTTCTTTTAAGAATTCTTTTGAGTTTAGTTTTTTTCCTTTTTGAATTAAATGTCCAATTGCAGTTAAATGCATTCTAGAATATGATTCTAAATTTTTATTGTTTTTTTTTTGAATTTCTACTCCTAAAATACTATAGAAAATAGATCTAGTTAAAGCTACGTATAGTAATCTTAAATCTTCAGATAGTTTTTCTATAAAAATTGATGGATGATTTATTTTTGTTGATTTATTTTTAATGTTTTTTAAATTTTTTTTTGTTATTTCATGTTCTAAAATTGAATTTTTAAGAATTGAATTATAACTTGTAGAAAAAGGGATTAATACAATTGGGAATTCTAATCCTTTTGATGCATGTATGTTAATAATTTTTATGCAGTCATTATTGAAAACATTTCTTATAATTTCTGTTTTTTTTATTTTTTTATTTTTAAAAAAAACTTTTTTTTCTAACCAATTTATTAATAAGTTTTTATTTTTTAAAGTAGTTGATTTTTTTTGTAGTAATTCTCCTATATGTAGTAAATTTATAATTTGTTTTTTTTTTTCATTAATACTTTTTGGGTTTAGTTTGTTGTTTTCATTTATAAATTTTTGAAACATTTGATAAATACTATTTTTTTTCCAAATTAATTTATAGTTATTAAATTTCCCTCTCCAGTAAGATTTTTTTTTATAATTATTAGCAATTAATTCCAAATCATAAATATTTTGATTCATTAGATTTGTTGATAATGCTGTTATGAACTTTTTTTCACAATATTCGTCTAAAATAGATTTTAATATAATTAATATTTCTCTGGATTCTTGAGTTTTATAAATAGATTTTTTTTCTGAAACATATTTGTTTTCAATTGACAGTTTATTTAATTCTTTTTGTATAATTTTGTTTTCTATTTTATTTTTTACTAGTATTGTTATATCTTTTTTTTTTATCTTGTATATTTTGTTTTTAATATTAATTTGGTATTTTATTTTTTTCTGATTAATCCAATTGAATATTTTAATTGCGAATTGTTCAGCTAGCCATTTTTTTGAAGTATTTGTTTTTTGAATTTTTTCTGGAACAACTAACATTTCTATTGCAGATTGGATTTTTTTATTTTTTAAAAATTTTATTGTTTCATTTTTTTTAGAAGGAATAGATGGATAAAATTTTATTTCTTTTAATAAAAATGGATATTTTATTCTTGAAAACAAAAAATTTATTGATTCAACCATATTTTTAGATGATCTAAAATTTGTATTTAATTGACAATATGATGGGATTTCTTTTTTTGCTTTTAAAAAAACGTTTATATCGGATCCTCGAAAACTATAAATAGATTGTTTAGGATCTCCAATTATTATCATTGTTGTTTTTTTATCTTGAAAATATATTTTTTTGAAAACGTTATATTGATTTAAATCAGTATCTTGAAATTCATCTATAAAAGCTATTGGGTATTTTTTTTTTATATCATTTAATATTTTTTTTTTATTTAAAAGTTTATTAAACCAATTTATTAAGTCATCGAATTCATATACTAGGTTTTTTTTTTTTTCTTTTTTTATAATTTCTGGTATCTCTTTTAGAGATTGTATAAAAAAAATTTTTTCAATAGAATATTTTTTTTTTAAAAAATATTCTATTTCTTTAAAGAAATGTATTTTTTTAAAGTTTTTTATTGTAGTTTTTTTAGATTCAATTTTTTTTAATAAAAAATAATTCAGTTCTTTTGGAATTCTATAATTGCTTGAAGTACTTAAAGCCCAATTATCAATTTTACTAACCCATCTGAAAATATTTTTTTTATTATAAATTCTTTTATTGATATGATCTTTTTTTAAATATGAAATTATTTCAACTTTTTTTAGCATCCATCTTTTTTTAAAATAAGAAATTTTTGATTTTATTTTTTCGCATTTTTTAAAAAAATTAAGTTTTTCTTTATTATTAAATAGTTGTTTTTTTTTTCTCAGTAATTGATAAATATTTTTTAAAAACTTTGTTGGATTTTTCCATTTATTTAAAATAATTTCTATGATTTCGTAGTTACAATTATATAAATATTTTCTCCAAAAATTAATCGTAGATGATAAATATAATTCTTCTTCATTATCAATTAAACTATAGTTTTTTGTTATAAGATATTTATATTGGTAAAATGATAACATTTTTTTACAGAATTTATGAAAAGTATAAATAGATGCTTGTTCAATGTTTTTTTTTGCTTCTTCTAGAATTTGTATAGATTTTTTAAAGTTTTTTATTTTTTTAATAAATATTTTTAAATTATTATCATTTGTTTGTCTTTTAATACATGCTTTTTTAAGTTTTGAAATATATTTATAAATTCTTTCAATTAGTTCTGATTTAGCTACATTAGAAAGTGTAACTACTAAAATTTCTTGAATTGAAAAATATTTTTTATTATTTTTTTTGTTGTTTAAACCTAACAATAATCGTAGATATAATAATATTATTGTAAATGTTTTTCCTGTTCCTGCTGATGCTTCAATAATTTGTGTATTTTTTAAATTGATTGTAAATATATTATAATTTTTCAATTATTATTTTCCTTATTATTTTAAAATTTTATTTTTTAATAAAGGCAACCCCCATTTATTAGCAGAATTACATATTTTATGTATGTTTTTTTTATCTAGTTTTGAAATAATTTTTTTTATATATAAATCGTTTTTTTCACCATAATATTGAGGGTTTCCATTCCATGTATTTAAAAGAATATTTTTACTATTATTCGAACTTGTTTTATAATCAAAAAAACTTTTTTTTTCTTTTTTTAAATTAATAGTAGCTTCTTTTTGAAGCCATAAAAAACCTGATTTTATTAAAAAGATAGGTTTTTGGTTTCCTTTTATATATCCTTTTATGTATTTTAACAAATAATTTCTGGCTTTTTTTTTTTCTAATATAGGAAACATCCAAGAGGTGTTTTTTATTCCAAAAATACAACTTATTTTTTTTGGTTTCATATAAATGCAATAAATTAAATGTTTTAACCAAAAAGATAATCCATCTATAATATTTATTATTTTTGGTTTCCAAGCTATTAAATTATTATTTTCCGTTTCATTAATTGTACAATTATATAGTTTAAAATTTTTAATTTTTAGTTCAAATATAGTTTTTTTTTTGTTTGGATTTAATAAACTCACTTTTTTATATAAAGGGTATAGTTCTTGTACGTATTTTTCCCAGTAGTATTTTGCACATTTTTTGTTTGGTAATAAACCTGAAAGTTGATAATTTTTAAATAGTTGTTTTATATTTTTTTTATAAATTAAATATTTTAAAATGTTCTTTTTAATTAAATATGAATTAATAAAATTAATTTCAAATGGTTCGTTGTTAAGATCGCTTCTATAATTTTTAGAAAAGTATATATTTAGACGGTGGTTAAATAAAAATTTGATTGGATGTTTCCAAAAACTCATAAATTTTTTGAAATTAATTGATTTAATTTCTAATTTTGATAATTTTATTTTTTTTGTATTATTTTTTTCTTTATATAATTTCTTTATCCAAAGATTGTTATTTATTTGAGAATTTTTCAAATTTATATTTTCTTTTTCTAGAAAAGGATTTATTGAATACTTAAAGGATATTTTTTTTATAATATTTTTATTTTTTTTATTTGTTATTTTTTTTTTAATATAAAAACTTTTTTGTAAATATTTTTGTAGTTCTTTTATCATAAAAGAACAATTATCAAAATCTTTTTTATTTTCTTGTATTGAATAACTAATTAGTAAATATTTTTTTGCATTGAGAATTATTTTTAAAAAATTATAAAGATCTTTTTTTTGTGTATTTAAATCTCCTTTTTTTGGATAAGTTTTGATTAAATCAAAATATTCTGTATCAATTTCCATAGGATTATTATCTTTATTCATTCCTAAAAGATAAATTACATCAGAAGTAATATTTTCTATTGAATTTAAATTACAAAAATTTACTTTACCTTCAAATAAATTAGATTGATGATTTTTATATGTTTTTTTTAGTAAGAATATTTTTATTAATATTTCTAAGGAAATTTTCTTGTCATAATTTGCGTTTAATGCATTATCAATTATTAATTTCCATTTTTTATTCATAAAAAGAAATATTTTTTTTTCTTTATATCTTTTTGGTAAAAAATCGTTCATAAATTCTTCAAAGGTAAGATACCAATTTTCAATTTTTTTTTTTTGGGATATTGTTTTTTTCCACTTTTCGATAAGACTTAAAAATATTTTTATTTGAATTATTTCTTTATAAATATTTTTTTTAATTTTTTCATATGATAGGGTAGAATTCCAAATTACGTTTTTATTCATAGAATAGCCTAATAAAATTCTATTAATTCCAAATTTCCAATTGTTATATTTAATATCGATATTAAATTCTTTTTTTAAATTTTTTTTGTTTATTCCAAATTTAATCCCTAGTTCTTGAATGCATTTTTTTAGTTCAAATATATTTTTTGTATCAATTGAAAATTTTTCAGATATTAACGGAATTTCTAATAATGAAAAAAATTCTTCATAAGTGATTTTTTTTCTTTTTAAGTTTAAGATACTTTTTATTATTTTTAATATCTCTTTTTCTTTGGGGTTAAAATAGTTAGATATTGTAAATGGAATTTGATTAGTTTGGTTAAAAACCCCATGTATATATGGAATATATATTTTTATGTTTTTAGCTACAACAAGAATATTATTAAAATTTATTTTTTTATTTTTTTTTAATATTTTTAATAAATTAAAGTGTAAAGTTTCTATTTCTTGTTGTATTGAATAACAAATGTGAATACTGATTGAATCATCAGTTGAATTTAAAGAAATTTTCTCATTATTATTTTTTTTTTTAAAATTAGATTCTTTTAATATTTTATTTTGTACTTTTTGTAAAAATTTATTTTTATTTTCTTTTTCTAAATTATAAAAATATTCTTTTTTTTTAATTTTTAGTAAATATTCAATATGATCGATTCCATTTTTTCCGAAATTCAAAACGAAAGGTTTTTCATATTTATTTTTTTTTATTTTTGAAAAATTTTTGTTAGATATATAAAATGGGCTGTTAACAAACATGTAGATATCATAAAATTTACTAAATTTATATAATGTATTAATATAAGTATTAGAAATGTTAATTGTATCGAAAACAAATATTCTTTTATATTCTATTCTTTCTTTTATTTTTTTTTTGTTTTTTAATATTAAATTTTCTAAATTTAAATAATTTAGAATTGTATTATTTTTTTTATTAAAAGAACCAACTATTTTTCTCCAAATTTTTTTTTGCCATTTTTGTATTGGAATAGAATTAATATCATTTATTTTTAATAAAAGATTGTTGTTCCATGATTCTATTAAATCAGGACGATAAATATCATATTTATGAAATAGTTTATATAATTTATATGAAAGTTCTAAGATTTTTTCTTCATTTTTTTTTTCTTTTTTATATCTTGAAAGACTATCAATATTTTTTAATTTCATTATTTTCCAAAAAAATATTTTTTTGTTTGAAAAATATTGATGTGAAGCATTAGGGTTTATTTTGATAAATATTTTTTTTATAAAATTATTAATAGATAAAAAATTAATATTTGCACATATTCCTGAAAAATAAGATATAGAAATTTTGATCCATTTTTCTATTTCTTGATGTTCTACTAAAAAAATCTCTTTTTCTAAAGGATTTTTAAGAGGTTTATTTTTTATTATTTCTAGAGATTTTTTTAGTAAATTTTTTGAATTGTTGGATTGATATATAAATAACATTTTTTAAATTTCCTTTTTTTTAAAAGAATTAAAAATTGTTTTTAGTACTTTGTATGAGAGATTTGTAAATTGATAATTGATTTTAAAAAAATAAATAGTTTAATGAATTATTATTTCATATCAATTTGAATTTTTGGATAGGGAATACTAATTAGATTTTTGTCTAGTTGTTTTTTAATTTTTGACATTAAATCCCAATAAACAATATTTAAATCATCTGTATCACTCCAACATCTAACAATAAATTTTAGAGAAAATGGAGTTAGTTCACTAAGACCTATTACGATTCCTAAATCTTGTATAACTCTTTCTTCGGATTCTATCGTATCCCTTAATATTTTTATAACTAAATCTATATCTGAATCGTATCCTACATTAATAATAAATTCGTTTCTTCTAAAACGCTCTCTAGAATAATTAATTATATTTCTAGAAATAATCTTTCCATTGGGTATTTCTACTATTTTCCCATCTAATGTTCGAAGAGTAGTATAAAAAATATGTGTATTGATTATAGTTCCTGCAATACTTCCTAAATCTACGTATTCTCCGATTTTAAAAGGTTTTAAAGTTACTAATAATATTCCTGCTGAAAGATTTGATAAAGAACCTTGAACAGATAATCCAATTATCATTCCTGTAATTCCTATAATAGCAAGAATAAATGTTATGTCTATTCCTATTTTTCCTAAAGATGAGACAATTGAAAATATAATAATAATATATTTTGTTATTGTTGTAAAAAGTATTGTTATGTTAGAATCTACATTTTTAATATTGAAAAATCCATCTATTCCTTTGGAAATTATTTTTGCTATAATAATTCCTAATATTGATTCGAAAATTGTAGAACTAAAATTTATTAAATAACATAACATCAATTCTTGTTTTAGAACAAACCAATATCCAAAATTGGAAATGTCATTAATTATACTAATTTCTTTCATTTTTATTTCTCTATCGTAATATTTCATTTTTACTAAAAAAATAATATTTTTATAAATTGAAATATTCATACGATTTAATTTTCAATTAATTTTTTAGAAAAGTATAATAAAAAAAAATATTTTTTATTTTTATATTTATTTTTATTAACATATAGGATTATAAATGGAGGAACTATTTTTAGAATAAATTTTGAATAAATAAAAAATATTTAATATTTATAGAGAATTTTAATTTTAGGATAGACGCTGTTTTTTTTAATAAAGAATATAAATTTAATATTTGTTAGTAATAAAAAACGGAGAACATATAAATAATAATATTCCCCGTGGTTATCCTTCCTTTAATTATTTTTTTTGTTTAGAATATTACAGGCATTAAGAGTATAAAAAGCTTTTTTTAAACGGAATAACATTGAATACTGAGATGATCTAATCCATGACCTAGGATCGTAATATTTTTTGTTAGGAAGGTCCAAACCAATTGGATTTCCCAATTGACTTTGTAAAAATTTTTTATTTTTTTTATAAAATTTTAAAACTCCTTCCCATGTAGCCCATTGCATATCAGTATCTAGATTCATTTTTACTATCCCATAATGAATTGATTTTTTAATCTCTTGATTAGAAGACCCAGAACCTCCATGAAATACAAAATTTAATGGTTTTAATGATGATAAATGATGCTTATTTTTAACTAAATTTTGAGATTTTTTTAAAATTATTGGAGTTAACTGTACGTTACCTACTTTATACACTCCGTGTACGTTTCCGAATGATGCAGCAATAGTAAAATTTGAACTAATTGATTTTAATTTTTCATATGCATAATTTACTTCTTCTGGTTTTGTATATAAAGATTCAATGTTTAAAGAAGAATTATCTACTCCATCTTCTTCTCCTCCTGTACAACCTAATTCTACTTCAAGCATCATGTTTATTTTTTTCATTTTTAAAAAATATTTCATACATATATGTATATTTTTTTTTATTTTTTCTTTAGATAAATCAATCATATGAGAAGTAAATAGAGGTTTTCCTGTTTCTTTAAAAAATAGTTTTCCTTTTTTTAATAATCCATCAATCCATGGTAATATTTCTTTATGACAGTGATCAGTATGTAAAATAACTGGAACTTGATAATATTTTGCTAATAAATGTACGTGTTGTGCTCCAGATATAGACCCTAAAATAGCGAGATCTGTTTCTTTATTTTTTTTATTTTTTTTTAGTCCTTTACCAGCAATAAAAATAGAGCCTCCATAAGAAAATTGAATAACTACTGGAGATCTCATCATAGATGCTGTTTCTAAAACAGTGTTTATAGAATCATTTCCTATACAGTTAACAGCTGGCAAAGCAAATTGATGTTTTTTGGCAAACTTAAACAGATTAGATGCTTCTATCCCAGATAAAACTCCAGGTTTAATAAAATCAATAATTCGAGACATTTTTTTTCCTGTTGTTAACTTAAATTCAACTATGACGTTGTATAAAAAATAATTTATTATTCAGTTTTCTTATGTTTTTTATAAGATTTTTTTTTTAGTATTTCAATGACAGGTAGTTTTTTTCCTTCTATAAATTTTAGAAAAGCACCTCCTCCAGTAGAAATGTATGAAATTTTTTTTTCTATGTTAAACATATCGATTACAGATAGTGTATCTCCTCCTCCAGCAATAGAAAAAGATTTTGAATTTGCGATAGTTTTAGCTAAAATTTCTGTTCCAATTCTAAATTTAGGAAATTCAAACACTCCTATTGGACCATTCCATAAAATGGTATTTGCTTTTTGTATTATTTTTTTCATTTTTATAATTGTTTTTTCCCCAAAATCCATGATTTCTTCATTTTCCTTAATATTATTAACATCTGTTATTCTAGACGGAGCATTTTTTTTAAATTCAGTTGCAACATGAGAATCTATTGGAATTGTTATATTAAAATCATTTTTCATTTTTTTTGCAGATTGAACGAATTTTTTTTCAAACAAAGATTTTCCTACATTATTTTTAATTGCTATAAATGTATTAGCTATTCCGCCTCCTACAATAATATTATCAGTAATTTTTCCTAAAGCATTTAAAACATTAAATTTAGTCGATATTTTTGACCCCCCAATTATAGCAATCATTGGTCTTTTTGGTTTTTTTAAAATGTTTGTTAAAGCGTTTATTTCTTTTATCAATAAAATACCAGCACATGATTTTTTTGAAAATTTTATAACATTATATGTAGATGAATGTTTTCTATGAACCACTCCAAATGCATCCATAACAAATAAATCACAAAGATTTGCATATTTTTTTGCTAGTTCTTCGTTATTACTTTTTTCTCCAACGTTAAATCTAACATTTTCTAAAACAGTTAATTTTGCATCGAAATTTATTTTTTCTGTTAGATATGATTTGCAAAAATTTACTTTAATTTTTGGAAAAATTTTTTTAAAATATAAATATATTGGATACAAAGAAAATTTTTTTTCAAAAACACCTTCTTTAGGACGTCCTAAATGAGACATAATTATGATTTTGGTTTTTTTTTTCAATGCAAATTTTATAGTAGGTAAAGATGCAATAATTCTAGAATATGAAGATATTTTATTATTCTTCATAGGAACGTTTAAATCACATCTAATTAATATTTTTTTTTCATTAAGTTCCATATCATTTATTTTTTTCATTTTTTTCCTGAATTATTTTTCTTCGAATTTTAATTTTTAGATTGATACTAACATTATTTATATAAAAATTAAAAATTAAGTTTTAAAAAAGTAAAAAAAATTAAAAAAGCAGTATAATTTAATTAAATTTTTGTATTAAAGTATTTATTTTTTATATTATTTGATAATTAATTTAATTAAAAAAATTAACTTTTAAACCAATTGTGTATTCCTTCTAAAAACATTTGAGTTGATAACATAATTAAAATTAAACCCATTAGTCTTTCTAATGCATCAACTCCTTTTTTTCCAAATAAATGTAAAAAAAAACTAGAAGAAAGTAGTATTAATAATGTAACAAACCAAGCTATGAAAAGAGAAATTGTTAAATAAAATAATTGAAATGGATACTGATGAGATAATAAGATAAGAGTAGCCAATAGTGAGGGTCCAGCAACCAAGGGAACTGCTAATGGTACTAAGAATGGTTCATCAAAGTTAATCGATGTATTATCAGTATTTTCTTCATATGGAAAAATCATTTTAATCGCTATTAAAAATAAAATTATTCCACCTGATATGGATACTGTTTCTGTTCTTAAATTTAGTATAGTTAGTATTTTTTCTCCAGAAAACAGAAACATTAACATAATAAGAAAAGCAATTATCATTTCTCTTAATAATAAAATTTTTCTTCTATTTGGTTCGAAATTTTTTAAAATTGACATAAAAATTGGTAAATTTCCCAACGGATCCATAATTAGTACTAGTAATATGGTAGTAGAGATCATATTTTTCATGGTTTAACCCTGATGACTATTATGTTATTTTCTAGATTTGGAATTCTTGATTAATTTCTTATGAGATAAATAAATATTTGTTTTTTTAGTTTTTATAATTAATTATTATAATACATATGTATATATAATATATAGTAATAAATATTTGAATAATGAATATTAGTTTTAAAATTTTTTCTATTAAAGAAAATTATTTTTCATTTTTTTATTGATTTTTTTTTTATTAATTAATTAATATTTAATTAAATAATTACAAATATTTTTTACTAAAAATGTTTAATAAGTTTCTTTTAAATTTTATAAATATAATTTTTTTATTAAATTAGAGAATTTAAAAATGAAAAAAAAAATAGTAGGAATAGTGGGTTGGAGAGGAATGGTTGGGTCTGTATTAATATCAAGAATGATTCAAGAAAATGATTTTAATTATTTTAAATCAATTTTTTTTTCAACTTCTCAATTTGGGACAGATGCTCCTTTAGTTAAAAATTTATATTTAAACAAGTTACAAAATGCTTATGATATTGATTCGTTAATGGATTTAGATATTATTATTACTTGTCAGGGGTCAAATTATACTAATTTTATTTATCCTCAACTTATTAAAAAAAAATGGAATGGATATTGGATTGATGCAGCATCTTTATTAAGAACAAATGAAGATTCAGTTATTGTTTTAGACCCAGTTAATAAAAATGTAATTGATATGTCTTTAGAAAAAGGACTTAAAACTTTTATTGGAGGAAATTGTACTGTTAGTTTGATGCTAATGGCTTTAGGAGGGTTATTTAAAGAAAAATTAATTGAATGGATTTCAGTTTCTACCTATCAAGCAGCATCAGGAGCTGGATCTAAACATATGTTAGAGTTGTTGTCTCAAATGGGTTATTTATACGATTCCGTAAGGAATAAATTAAAAAATAAAAATTGTTCTATTTTAGACATAGAACGTTTAATTGCTAATTCTAGTAATGAAGAAAATTTTCCTAAAAATAATTTCAAAGTTCCACTAGCTTCTAATTTAATACCCTGGATAGATATAGAATTAAGAAAAAAAGGTCAAAGTAAAGAAGAATGGAAGGGTCAATTTGAAACTAATAAAATTTTAGGAATAAATAAAAATAGAATTATTAAAATTGATGGGATTTGTGTTCGTATTGGTTCGTTTCGTTGTCATAGTCAGTTTTTTACAATTAAGTTAAATAAAAATATTTTTTTATCAGATATTGAAAATATTTTAAGTAATCATAATTCTTGGGTTAAAATTATTTCGAATAACCGGGATGAAACAATCAAAAAATTAACTCCTTGTTCAGTTACTGGAAGCTTAGATATTCCAATTGGAAGAATTAGGAAAATGAATATTGGTTCAAAATATTTATCTGCATTTAGTGTAGGAGATCAATTATTATGGGGGGCTGCTGAACCTTTAAGAAGAATTTTAAGAATAATACTTTTATCATAGAATTATTTATTTTATTTTTTATTTTTTATTAAATATGTATATGGAATTTTATCTATTTTTTTTTTTAATAGTTTATGTTTCATAAAATGACAAAATATTGGAATTTCATATTTTGTACTAATATCATCTGCAATTACTAGAAGTATTTTTTTTCTTTTCATTTTTTTTAGTGTTTTTCTAATGATTAGAATTGGATCAGGACATTTCATTCCTATGATATTTAAAACTTTAATATATTTTTTTTTTTTATTTTTTGGGGTTTTCATTTTTATTTTTTAAGTATTTTTTTATCAAAAGATATTTATAATTTTTGTTGCATATTTATTTTTTTTAAATAAAAAAATTATTTAAAATAATTTAGAATTATAAAAAAGATAATGATAAGATTTTAAAATCCAACCAAATTAGATCTTTTTTATTTTTTTTATAGTTTATTTCTATTTTTGTAAGTTTTCTAATTATTTTATAATATTTTTCACTATTAATTGTTATTCGTGTTCTTGTACAGAAGAAAGATGTTTCTTTGTTTTTTGGATTACGATTTTCAATCATGTTTAATAAACATTTTTGAAATATTCGTAGCAATATTATTGGTTGATAATTATTTTTTTCAAATTTATTTAAAATTCTAATTGATTTTTTATTATTGTTTAATAAAACTGATAAAGACCATTGATAAGCGTTGAATATTCCTTCATCATTTATTAAAGATGATATAATTTTATTATTAATGATTGTATTTGGATAAATTAAATGTAGTATTTTAATTGTATTGGATAAAAAAAATATATTTCCTTCGTAAAGTTTTATTAGAAGTTTACTGGTTTCTTTTTCGATTTTTAATTTGCATTCTTTTATTTTATTTTCGAACCATTTTTTAAAAAATATATCACTAGATTCGCAAATTATGATTAATCCATTTAAATTAGAGTAATTTATTTTTTTTTGTATTTTTTTAAAACATTTACTGTTTTCAAAGTGAATTATTAAAAGATTTTTTTTTTTTAAAGTTATATAAAGTAGATTATTAATTAAATTTATTTCTTTTTTGTTTATTGTATTACTTGAAATATGTATTATAAATATTTTTTTTGAAATAAAAATATCATTTGTTGAATACAAATAAAACAATTTTTTCCAGCTATTTGTATTTTTTATATTAATTTCTATTTTTTTAATTGTTTTTTCATCTATTTTACATATTTTTTGTATAGATTCTTGAACTAATGTTGTTTCATTTCCTTGAATAATATAAAAATTAAATATATTTTTTTTTAATTTTTTTAAAATGTTATGAGGATAAGTAACAATCATCATTGTATAATTTTTTTCTATTTTTTTTAATAATAACATATATTTTTTTTAAATTACAAAATTTAAAAGTTTATTTTTTATATAAATAATTTTTTTAATTTTTTTTTCTTTTAAGTATTTTTTTATATTTTTAGATTTTTTTGCTATATTTATTATTTCTTCTTCAGAAATATTTTTTTTTAATTTAATCTTTTCTCTTATTTTACTATTTATTTGTATTACTATTATTATTTTTAAATTAATTATTTTTTTTGTTTTTAGGCAGTTATTTTTTGGCCATGAAGCATAGTCAATATTATATTTTCCTGTTAACGATTTCCATAATACAAAACAAACGTGTGGAATAAAAGGATACATCATCTTAATTATTGATAATAATATTTTGTAAAACGTAGATTTATCTTTTTCGTTTTCTATATTATATTTGGATAATTCATTGACTAATTTCATTATTTTAGAAATAGCTGTATTAAATGATTTTCTTTTTTCGATATCGTTAGTAACTTGTTTTATGGTTGAATTTACCTTTTGTTTTATTTCTTCTTGAAAATCATTATTTTTTATCTTTTTAGTAGTGAAATTAATATGATTATTTTCATTATTTTTGTATTTTTGAACAATTTTCCATAATTTTTTTATAAATCGGTATGAACCTATTACACCAGATTCATTCCATTCTAGAGAAGCTTCTACTGGAGCGGAAAACATAATAAATAATCTAATTGTATCAGCTCCGTATTTTTCTATCATAGTTTTTGGGTCAATTCCATTTTTTTTTGATTTTGACATTTTTGTCATTCCAGCATTGATTATCTTTTGACCATTATTAAGAAAATAATTTTTAGTTTTTTCTTTTTTGTTTTTTTTAACTAAAATTAATTCTTTTGGTAACCATTTTATAGTTCCATCTTTTTTTTTATAATAGAAGGAATTAGATAATACCATTCCTTGACATAGTAAATTTTTCACAGGTTCATCAGAATTTACTAATCCTATATCTCTTAATAATTTATGAAAGAATCTCAAATAAATTAAGTGCATTGTTGCATGTTCAATTCCTCCAATATATTGATCTATTGGAAGCCAATATTTTGCTGCTTGTAAATCAAATATACCTTTTTTAAATTTTGGGGAAGTATATCTAGCATAATACCAAGAGGATTCTATAAAAGTATCGAAAGTATCTTTTTCTATTTTTACTTTTTCTCCTTCAATTAAAATTTTTCTGTTTTTTTCTAAAAAAAATATATTTTTTTTGTTTTCTTTATTTTTATTATTTATTTTAGGCAGTATAATAGGTAAATATTTTTCGGGTACAGAAAGAATTTTACCATTTTTATTTGTATACATAGGTATAGGAGTACCCCAATATCTTTGTCTTGAAACCCCCCAATCTTTTATTTTAAAAATATATTTTTTTTTAGCTATTTTTTTTTTTATTAATTCTTGAAATATTTTTTCATAACTTTTTTCTGAAGATAGACCGTTAAATTTTTTAGAATTAAATAATTCACCTTTTTTTAAAACAATAGAATTATTTTTATTTTTATTGTTTTTTATTACTTGAATAATTGGAATATTATTTTTTATTGCAAAATTCCATTCTTTTAAATTATGAGCTGGTGTACAAATAAAGGCGTTGATTTTTTTATTTTTATTTTCTTTTATAAAATTAACAATCCATATTGGAATTTTTTTCTTTGTAAATGGATGAATAGCTAATTCTTCTGTTTTTATTCCATAGTTATCAATATTAACATTATTAGTTTCTTTTTTTTTTGTTTTTTTTAAAAACAAAAAAAAATTTACATTTTTTTTATTTTCATTTTTTAATTTTGTTGCTATCCAATGATTTTTAGAAACAGCTATATAAGTAGCTCCCATAATAGTATCTAATCTTTTTGTATAAACTTTAATTTTTTTATTTTTATTTAATAAAGGAATAGAAATTTCAATAATTTCTTTTTTTCCAATCCAATTTTTTTGCATTTTTTTTACTTCTTTAGGCCATTTTTTTAACAACGATAAGTCATTTAACAATTGTTCTGCATATTTTGTAATTTTAAGAAACCATTGATAAATTTTTTTTTTTTGAACTAAAGTATTGCATCTCCAACATTTATTATCTATAACTTGTTCGTTAGCTAATACAGTTTTGTCGTTTGGACACCAATTTACAATTGATTTTTTTTTATATGTTAGTTTCTTTTTATATAAAATAGTAAATAACCATTGTTCCCATTTATAATATTCTGGTTTTGAAGTATTTATTTCTCTAGACCAATCATAGCTATAACCCAATTGGGTTAGTTGTTCTTTCATATATTCAATGTTTTTTTTTGTCCATTCTTCTGGATGTATTTTATTTTCAATTGCAGCAATTTCTGCAGGTAATCCAAATGCGTCCCAACCCATTGGGTGTAGCACATTTTTTCCTAGCATTCGTTGATATCTAGCAATAACATCTCCTATTGTGTAATTTCTAACATGTCCCATATGTAATTTTCCAGATGGATATGGTAACATTACTAAACAGTAAAATTTTTTTTTGTTTTTATCTTCAGTAGTTTTAAAAATATTATTTTTTTTCCAATAATTTTGAACAAATTTTTCTATTTTTTTTGGTTTATAAGATTCTTTTATAAAGTTCATTTTTTCCTTATTTTTTTTAAATTTTTATAAATTTTTAAAAAATATATGTATATATTTAAAAATTTAAAAATAAAAAAAATTTTTTTTAATAATATAAAAATATTTTTTTAAAATAATTTTATTAGTTATTTGCATAATAGAATTAGAAAAATTTTGATAAATTATAATTTTAATATTTCTCTTAAATAGTTCTTTATTTTTTTTAAAAATCGTATTTTTGTATTATAAATTTTTTATTTTTTTTTTGAAATATAGACAATAGTTTTTTTTTATTTTCTTTTCATATTTTTTATGAATTTATTTTTTTTAAAATATTTCTTTATTTTTTTTTAAATTTTTACGTTTAAAAAAAATTGTTTTTATATTTTTAATTCTTAATTTTTTTAAATTTTTATATTTTTTTAAAGTTTAAATTTAATTTTTTTATATAAAAATATCATTTTGATAACACTAGAGAAAATGTTTATTAATTAATATTAATTTAGTATAAATTGTTTTTTTAAAATATTTTTAATTTAATATTTTTTTTAAATATTTTTTTTTCATTTGGAAATAAAACTTTTATTTGTATGATTTTTCTACTATCAGAAATAGAAACAATAAAAAGATGTTTTTTAATGGATATTTTTTCTCCCTTTTTTGGTAACCTACCTAATTTTTTCATAATTAAACCTCCTATCGTATCTACTTCTCGATCATCGAATTGAGTTTTGAAAATTTTATTAAATTCCTTTATTTCAATTAATCCAGGTATTGTGAAAGATCTTTTGTTTATTTGATGTATTGTTAACATTTTATTTTTATCATATTCATCTTTAATTTCTCCTACAATTAGTTCTAAAACATCTTCGATTGTTACTAGTCCAGAAACTATTCCAAATTCGTCGATCACAATTGATAGATGACATTTTTTAGATCTAAATTCTTTTAGCATTAAATTAACATTTTTACTTTCTGGGACTACAATAGCTGGACGTAATATTTTTTTTATATGGAAATTTTTTGAATTTTTTTGCATAAAAGGTAATAAATCTTTTGCAATTAATATTCCTTTAACATAATTTTTATCGTTACTCATTACAGGATATCTAGAATGTGAAGATTTAATTATGGTGTTTATACAAGTTTTAAAATTACAATGAAAATCTAAAGTTATCATTTTTGTTCTTGGTATCATAATTTGATGTACTCTTTTTTTATAAATATTTAGTACACCCTCTAACATATTTCGAGTATCTGAATCAATAATTTTATTTTTTTTAGAATTTTTAATAATTTCAATTAGTTCTTCTTTGTTGTTTGGATTTTCATTTTTTGTTTGATCAAATAAATTAGAAAAAAAACTTCTTTTTTTTTTTTTTTTTCGTTGTAATAATTATTACTCATTATATTTATTTTTACTCATTGTAAGATTTAGTAAAAATGATTATTGATTGATATTATATGGTTTTTCAAAACCTAAAGATAGTAGACATTTGGTTTCTAAATTTTCCATTTTTTTTCTCTCGTTGTATTTAAGATGGTTAAATCCTAGTAAATGCAAACCTCCATGTATTATAATATGAGCCCAATGTGAAT
The DNA here is from genome assembly GCF_964058925.1 of Buchnera aphidicola (Tetraneura ulmi). Classification (NCBI taxonomy): domain Bacteria; kingdom Pseudomonadati; phylum Pseudomonadota; class Gammaproteobacteria; order Enterobacterales; family Erwiniaceae; genus Buchnera; species Buchnera aphidicola. The sequence goes on along the minus strand of NZ_OZ060366.1, from coordinate 398,314 downwards.
TAATTGATTTTTTTTGTATTTTTGCTTCTTCTTCAATTATTTCTGTACATGCAATTAAGTCTCCTAAGAAACAAGATTTATTTTTTTTATTTTTATTAAAATAAGAAAAAGATAAAATATTGGTTGGTTTATTTTTTTTTCTATATAAATAATTTAGATTATGTATTTCAGGTTTATCGACAATTCTAATTGTAATTTCTATAAATTTTTTTTCTTTATAGATAGTTTTTAACCATAAGATAAAATCTTTTCTTTTTGGTATAGAATTTCTGTTCATACATACTATTTGAAGATTTAAATTTAAATTTTTCATTTTTTATTATTTTTAAAAGATGGTTTTTTGTTAAAAGTTTATTTTTTATACAGTATATCCATATAAATTATGAGTGCTAAAACTAGTTATTTTTACTTTAGTAAAATTACCAATTAATTTTTTTTCCCCTTTAAAGAAAACATTTCTATTATTTTCTGTTTTCCCTTTAAGATTAAAAATTTTATTTTCTGATTCTTTTTCTACAAGAATTGTTTTTTTTTTGTTTAACATTTTTTTACTCCAGAAAAGTGTTTGTTCATTTATTTTTTTTTGTAAGAAATATAGTCTTTCCTTTTTTTCTTGAATAGATGTTAAGTCTTTCATTTTAGAAGCTGGAGTTCCTGGTCTTTTAGAATATATAAAACTAAAACTCATATCGAATTTAATTTCTTCTATTATTTTAATTGTTTCTAAAAAATCTTGTTCAGTTTCTCCTGGAAAACCTACTATAAAATCAGAACTAATTTGAATATTTTTTCTTATATTTATTAATTTATTTACTATTTCTTTATATTCTTGAATAGTATGTAATCTTTTCATTTTTTTTAAAATTCTATTTGACCCACTTTGTATAGGTAAATGTAAAAAATTAACAATTTTTTTTGTTGTTTTATATACATTTATAATGTCATCTGTAAATTGAAATGGATTACTAGTTGTAAATCGAATTCTGTCGATTCCATTAATTTCTGCGACCATTTGTAATAATTCAGAAAATTTACACATTTTATTGTATCTTCCAATTCCTAGATAAGAGTTGACGTTTTGTCCTAACAAATTTATCTCTCTTACTCCATTTTCTGAAAGTTGTTTTATTTCTTTTAAAATATGATTAACGGGTCGGCTAATTTCTTTACCTCTAGTAAAGGGAACAATACAAAAAGAACAGTATTTATTACAACCTTCCATTATAGAAACAAATGAACTTATTTTTTTTTTTATTATTTTTGTTTCTTTTTTGATTTTAAATTTTTTAAATGTATTAAAAGAAATATCTATAATTAAATTGTTTGAATAATGAGCCATCTCAATCATTTTTGATAATTTATGTAGAGTTTGTGTCCCAAATACTATATTGATATAATTTGCTCTTTTATAAATTTTTTTTCCTTCCTGAGTAGCTACACATCCTCCTACAGCAATTATTGTATTTGGTTTTTTTTTTTTTATTTTTTTCCATCGTCCTAATTGATGAAAAACTTTTTCTTGGGCTTTTTCTCTTATTGAACAGGTATTTAATATAAGAATATCAGCTTTTTCTGGATTTTTAGTAATTTTATATTTTTTAGTAGTTAATTGTTTTTCGATTAATTCAGAATCATACTCATTCATTTGACAACCCCAAGTTTTTATATAAAATTTTTTGTTCATTTATAACTCCTTTTTATAATTATTTTTTGTATTTTAAAAAATTTTATTTACAGCATATTTTAAAGAATAGTTTTTTTAATTTTTGATTTTTTAAATTATTTTTATTTATATTGCAACTTCAGCTGGTATATGAGGATAAGGATTGTAGTTTTCAAATTTAAAATGTTTAGATGTGTATTTAAATAAAGATTTTGGACATGGGTCTTTAATAATTAGATTTGGTAATTTTTTTGGAGTTCTTTCTAATTGTATCAATGCGCTTTTTAAGTGATTTTTATATAGATGTATATCTCCACCTGTCCATAAAAGATCTCCTACTTTTAATTTACATTGTTGTGCTATCATATGGGTAAGTAATGCATAACTTGCTATATTGAAGGGGAATCCTAAAAAAATGTCACAAGATCTCTGATATATTTGGCAACTTAATTTTTTATTTGTAACGTTTAATTGAAATAAAACATGACAGGGTGGAATAGACATTAATGGAATTTCTGCAGTATTCCAACTAGAAACTAACATTCTTCTAGAATTAGGTGAATTTATTATTTCTTTTAAAATTAATTGTAATTGATCGATTGATTTTCCATTATAGGTTTTCCATTTTCTCCATTGTTCACCATAAATAGGCCCTAAGTTTCCTTTTTTATCAGCCCATTCGTTCCAAATAGATATATTATTTTCGTTTAGATATTTTATATTTGTATCTCCTTTTAAAAACCATAATAATTCATGTATTATAGAAGGTAAATGGCATTTTTTTGTTGTAATTAATGGAAAACCTTTGTTTAAATTAATTCGGATATGATGACCAAAAATGGATAGCACTCCAATTCCAGTACGATCTGATTTTTTTTTTCCAGTATTTATAATTTTTTTTAGTAATTTAAGATATTTTTTCATTTTTTTATTTTTAAATTAGTTATTAGGTATATTCCCAAAAAAAACATTGGTATTGATAAAATTTGTCCCATAGTAAAATTGTTAAATATAAATCCTATTTGAAAATCTGGTTCTCTGAAAAATTCCAGAATAAATCTAATAACTCCATAAAAAATAAGAAAAAAACTGGTTAATAAACCTTTTTTAAGTTTTTTTTCTTTGAGTTTGTAAAATATGATAAATAAAAATATTCCTTCAAATAAAAATTCATAAATTTGAGATGCATGTCTTGGTAAATTGTTAAATTTATTAAATATTATTAATAGTTCTGGTTTTTTTTTTGCTATTTCGAAATCGAATGGTCTAGCTTTAGGAAATAGAAAAGATACTAGAATTTTTGTATTTACTCTTCCATATAATTCTCCATTTATAAAGTTTCCAATTCTACCGAGAGCTAATCCAAATGGTATTATAGGTATAATAAAGTCAGATATTTCAAAGAATTCTTTTTTTTTTTTTATACAGAAATATTTTATTCCTAAAATTATTCCTAGTAATCCTCCATGAAAAGACATTCCTCCATTCCAAATTTTTGGAATAGAAAAAATTTTTTCCATAGTTGTTTGAGTATCATAAAAAATTATATATCCGATTCTTCCTCCAATAATCATGAATAAAAAACAATAAAATATTAAATCTTCTATTTCTATTTTTTTTAATTTTATTTTTTTATTTTTTAAATTTTTTTTTACATACCATAATGCAAATGTTAGACTAATTAAATAAATAGTTCCATACCAGTATATTGATACTGGTCCTATAGATAGTATTATTGGATTAATTATTGGAGTTTTTATTAAATAGTGTTTCATTATTTCTTTTAATTTTTTTAGATTTTTTCTAACATTAACATTTCTTTGAATGTTTGTCTTTTTCGAATTATTCTGAATTTTTTATTTTCTATTAGTATTTCAGGAATTAATGGTCTACTGTTGTAATTTGATGACATAGATGCACCATAAGCTCCAGTATCATGAAAAATCACATAATCTCCTATATCTAATTTTGGTAATAATCTGTGTGAAATCATTTTTTTTTTAGTTTGTGTAAATATATCTCCTGATTCACATAAAGGACCACCAATAATAGTTTTTTCCATTTTTTTAGATTTTTCTTTATTTCTTTTAATAATTGATATATGGTGATAACTACTATATAATACAGGACGTATTAATTCGTTAAAACCTACATTAACCAATGTATATTTTTTTTTTCCCATTTTTTTAATTGATCTAACTTTTGATACTAAAATTCCTGATTCAGCGACTAAAAATCTTCCTGGTTCAATTTCTAGTTTGATTGGATTACCTATGTATTGAGAAATTTTTTTTCTAGTTTTGTCCCAAATATTAAAAAAATTGTCTACATTAAATTTTTTTTCATTAAGTTTATATGGAATTGACAATCCTCCTCCAGTAGAAATAAATTTTATTTTTTGTTTAAAATTAAAAATTGTTTCTATCATTTTTTTACATACTTTTTTTAAATTATTAAAATTTATTCCTGATCCGATGTGCATATGTATTCCAACTAGTTTAAATTTATACTTTTTTATATAATATAAACTTTTTTGAATGTTCCATATTCCATGTTTACTGTTTTCTCCTCCAGTATTGGTTTTTTCATTGTGTCCATATCCGAATTTTGGATTAATTCGTAACCAAATTTTATGTCCTAGAGATAATTTTCCTAATTGTTCTAACATATTTATAGATCCAATATTTACGGTTATGTTTAATGAAACAATTTTTTTTATAAGTTTATTACTTTCAAATAAGTCTGATGTAAAAACGATATCTTTTTCTGGGTTATATCCTGCATAAATAGCTCTTTCTATTTCTCCTTCAGAAACAGCATCAACTTTAACGTTGTTTTCTTTCATAAATTTTAAAATATGTATATTAGAACATGCTTTTTGAGCAAATCGAATCGAATCGAATTTTTTAAGTTGTAAGATTCTATCTTTTATAATATTACTATCATATATCCATAAAGGAGTTTGATATTTTTCAATTATTTGTAATATATATTTTTTATTTAAATTTTTTGAATTATTTTTCATATAGGTATCTTAATTAGAAATAATATTTTTATTACTAGATCGCATAGTTGGAAATAGAATAATATCTTTGATGTTTTTTTGATTTGTAAAAAACATAATTAATCTATCAATTCCTATTCCAATTCCTGCTGTAGGAGGTAATCCATGTTCTAAAGCAGTAATATAATTAGAATCGTAATTCATAACTTGTTTATATCCAATTTTTTTTAGTTTAGATTGTTCTAAGAATCTTTTTTTTTGATCTTCAGGATCATTTAACTCTGAAAAACCATTAGCTATTTCAAATCCTCCTAAAAAAAATTCAAAACGGTCTGCCATTTTCTTTTTTTTATCGTTTCTTCTAGATAGAGGAGATACTTCAATAGGATATTGAGTTATAAAAGTAGGTGGAATTAATTTTTTTTCAATTATTTTTTCAAAAATTTCGTTAATTAATTCTCCAATTTTCCAATTTTTATTTATTTTAATTCCTAGTTTTTTTGATTTTTCAATCAATTTATCGAAGTTTTTTAAATCTAATTTTTTTATACTAGGAACATATTTTAGAATAGATTCTTTCATTGTAAGCTGATTATATGGTTTTGAAAGGTCAAATTCTTGATTTTGGTATTTTATTACTTTTGTACCAAATACTTTATTTGAAATATTTTGTAATAATTTTTTTAAAATATTCATCATATCTTTATAATTAGCATAAGCCATGTATAATTCTAACATGGTAAATTCTGGATTATGTTTAAATGACATACCTTCATTTCTAAAATTACGGTTAATTTCGAAAATTTTTGTAAAACCACCAATGATTAATTGTTTTAAGTATAGTTCTGGAGAAATTCGTAAATACATACTTGTATGATATGTGTTATGATAAGTCATAAAAGGACGTGCTGTTGCACCTCCAGGAATTGTATGTAACATTGGAGTTTCTACTTCTAAAAATTGGTGATGATTCATAAATTTTCTTATTTCTGAAATTATTTTTGATCTAATTATAAATTTTTTTTTTGATTTTTCATTGGTTATTAAATCTAGATATCTTTTACGAAAACAAATTTCAGGATCTGATAAACCATGATATTTTTCTGGTAAAGATCGTAGAGATTTTGTTAGTATATTTACTTTGTTACAATATATAGATAACTGATTGGTTTTTGTTCTGAATAATTTTCCTTCTACGCTAATTATATCTCCTATATCTGTGTTTTTTATAAAAGATTTATATTTTTTATGATGAAAATCATCGTTTTGTCTGACATAAATTTGTATTTCGTGTAAATTATCTTGTATTGATAGAAATGTTGCTTTTCCAATAATTCTTTTTTGTAGGATTCTTCCAGCAATTTTAATTTTTATTTTTAATTTTTGGAGATCTTCTTTATTAAATTGAGAAAACTTTTTTAAAATTTTTTCAGCAGTGTAGTTTGGTTTAAATTTGTTTGGAAAAGAAAAACCTTTTTTTTTCATTTTATTTAGTTTTTCTAATCTATTTTTATATTCATTTTTTTTGTTTTTTTTTAATTCTAACATTTGAGAAATATCCTATAATCCAAGTTGTAGGTTAGATAAAATAAATAATTCTAAATTTCCATTTAATATTTCGTCTATTTTTCTGGTTTCTATTCCAGTCCTTAAATCTTTAATTCTAGATTGATCTAATACATATGAACGAATTTGTTGTCCCCAACTAATATTAGATTTTTTATTTTCTATATTTTTTTTTTTAATTTCTTCTTTTTTATTTTCTAATTGATATAGTTTTTCTTTAATTTGTTTTAAAGCTTGTTCTTTATTTTTATGTTGAGATCGACTTTTTTGACATTGTGTAATAATTCCTGTAGGTAAGTGAGTAATGCGAACTGCTGATTCGGTTCTGTTTACATGTTGTCCTCCAGCTCCAGATGATCTATAAACATCAATTCGAAGTTCAGATGTATTAATTTTAATTTCTTCATTTTTATAAATATCAGGATATACAAAAATTGAGCAAAAAGAAGTATGTCTACGGTTTCCTGTGTCGAAGGGGCTTTTTCTAACTAATCGATGTATTCCACTTTCTGTTCTCATCCATCCAAAACAAAATTTTCCATAAATTTTAATAGTTGTTGATTTGATTCCAGTAATTTCACCCATTGTTTGTTCAATAATTTTAGTTTTGAATTTTTTTAGTTCACACCAACGCAAATACATTTTAAGAAGAATTTGAGCCCAATCTTGAGATTCAATACCTCCGGAACCAGGCTGTATATCTATATAACAGTTGCAGTTATCATTTTTTTTTGTAAAAATATGTATTTTTTTTACTTTCTGAATTTTTTTTTCTGTTTCTAAAATTTCTATTTTGATTTCTTTATACATAGAAAAATCAGAAGTATCTTTTGTAATTTCAAATAAAAATTTAATGTCTTTAATAGAATTTTCAATTTTTTGTATAGGTTTAATAATTTTTTCTAAAAAAATTTTTTTTTCGTATAATTTTTTTATTTTTTTAGATTCATTCCAATTTTTTATGTTATTTAGTTTTTCTAAAACTATTTTTAATTTTTCTTTTTTTCTTTCGTAATCAAAGGTTCCTCCAAAGTTTTTTTGTTTTTTTATTAATTTCTATAATTTTATTTCTTATTGAATTACTTTCTGACATAATCATTTTCTCATATTTATTTTTTATATTTTTAATTAATCTTTTTTTATTTTATCAGTGTTTTTTTAAATGAGAAAATATTTTTTTAAAATTAAAAAATTATATTAATTGCTTTTTTTTTAAAAATTGGAAATTATTAATTATGATTAATATTAAAAAAAAATTCGTATATTCTTCTTTTCAAAAGATACCAGATACTTTCATTGTTTTAAGTGATTGGTCTTGTGTATTTATTAGTGGTCCAGATAGTGAAAAATATTTACAAACACAATTGACAGTTGATGTATCTTCTTTTGAATCTGAGAAACATTATATTTCCGCATATTGTAATAATAAAGGAAAAGTTTGGAGTATTTGTAAAGTATTTCGATATAAAAACGGTTTTCTTTGTATATTTAGAAAATCTGTTGTAAAAAGAATAATATTAGAACTTAAAAAATACTCGATTTTTTCTGATGTTAGTATCGTTGAAGAAATTAATTTAATTTTAGTTGGTTTAATAGGAAAAAACATAAAAGAAACACTAAAAGATTATATTAATACATTTTCTGAAGAAAAAATGATTGAACATTTTAACTTCATGAGTATTCTTAAGTTTAAAAAACCAATAGAACGATTTTTATTAATTTCAAATAGATCTTTTTTTAATATTTTTAAAAAAAAGATTATTAAAAAACTATCAATTAGTTCTTCTGTTCAATGGAATTCTTTAGAAATTGAATCTGGGTTTCCTATAATTGATTATGATATGATGTTGAAATTTTTTCCTCAAGATGTTAATTTAGATTTATTAAATGGTATAAGCGTTAAAAAGGGTTGTTATTTAGGTCAAGAAATTGTAACAAGGATTCATTATAATAAAAATAATTCAAAAAGATTATATTGTTTAAAAGGAATTTCATCAGAAAATAAAATTAAGGTTAATTCTATTTTGAAAATTAAATTTGATGAAAAAAAATTTAATTCTGGTTTAGTTTTATTTACATTTAGAACATACGATGGTTATCTTTGGATACAAGCAGTATTTACAAAGAAAATATTACTAAATAAAGAAATTTATATATTTGACTTGAAAAAAAATTTTTTAGTAGTTTGAAATAAATAAACCTGTAAGTTTATTTGAATTTAAAATAATTTAATAATATGAATCGAGAAGGTATTTTATTTATTATTTCTGCTCCTAGTGGAACTGGAAAATCTAGTTTGATTAAAGAATTTTTAAAAAAAAAAAAAATATTAAATATCAGAGTATCAATATCTCATACTACTAGGAATATTAGACCAGGAGAACATCAAGGAGAACATTATTATTTTGTTTCTATAAAACAGTTTAATAATATGATAAAAAATAATTTTTTTTTAGAATATGCAAAAGTATTTAATCACTACTATGGTACATCTAAAAAGAATATATATAGATTTTTATCAAATGGAATCCATGTTCTTTTGGATATTGACTGGCAAGGAGCTAAACAAATTCGTTCTGTTATAGAAAGAACTTGTAGCATTTTTTTGCTTCCACCATCTAAAAAAGAATTATATAGAAGATTAAGAAATAGAAATCAAGATAGTGATTCGGTAATTTATAATCGTATGAATTTGTCAATTTCGGAAATAATGCATTATAAAGAATATGATTATGTTATTATTAATGATAATTTTAATTTAGCTGTTTTGGAATTAGAACTAATTATTCAGTCTGAAAGATCATGTATTCGTTATCAAAAAAAAAAATATGATTTTTTGATTAAAAAGTTATTAAAAGAAAAATTATTATTGAATAAATAATTTTTATATATAGAAAAATTATTTTTTTTTAAAAAAATCTTCAATAGAATTGAAGATTTTATTTTTAAATTTTTTTATTGTTTTTTTTGTCTTTTAGAAACTCTTCTTTCATTTTCTGTTATTTGTTTTTTTCTGATTCTAATAGAATTGGGAGTGATTTCAACTAATTCATCTTCGTTAATAAAACTTAAGGAATTTTCTAGATTCATTTTTTGTGTATTGATCAAATTAATAGCTTCATCAGTACCAGAGGCTCTCATATTAGTTAACTTTTTACCAGTTAGACAATTTACGGTTAAATCATTAGAACGATTATGTATTCCAATTATTTGTCCTTCGTATATTTTTTCCCCGTGGTTTATTAGTAGTTTACCTCTTTCTTGTAAATTAAATAAAGAAAATGCAACAGCGGATCCTGTTTTATTTGCTATTAGTACTCCATTTTTTCGATTTTTAATTTCAATTTGGTTGTTAACATTTTTATAATGACTGAAAGAGGAATAAAATAAACCAGTTCCAGAAGTAATATTTAAGTATTCTGTTCTAAATCCTATTAATGTTCTACTAGATAATAAATAATCTAATCGTATTCTTCCATTTTTATGAATTGTCATATTTTTTAGTATTCCTTTTTTTTCTCCTATGAAGTTCATAACTACTCCTTGGTGTTTGTTTTCTATATCTAAAGTTACGTTTTCAAACGGTTCTTGTAGAACTCCATTTTTTCTTGAAAATATAACTTTAGGTCTAGAAACTTCTAATTCAAATCCTTCTCTACGCATGTTTTCAATTAGTATTGATAAATGCAATTCTCCTCTTCCATGTACGCAGAACGTATTAGAATTCTCTGTTTTTTCTATTTTTAAAGCAATATTATGTATTATTTCTTTTTTTAATCTTTTATAAATTTGATGAGATGTAATGTACTTTCCTTCTCTACCAGAAAAAGGAGATTTGTTTACTGAAAAATACATTTTAATTGTTGGTTTATCTATTTTTAATTTTGGTAATGGTTTTATTGTATTTATTTCACAAATAGTATCAGAAATGTTAATTTTTTCTAATCCTGTAATTGCTACTATTGATCCTGATAATGCAGAATCACAAGGAACTCGTTTTAAACCCATATAATTCAATACTTGTTGTATTTTTCCAGTTTTAATTAAACCGTTAGTATTAACTATGTTTACTTGTTGGTTGTTTTTTATTTTTCCTTGTTTTATTCTTCCAATTCCAATTATTCCAAGATAATTATCATAATCTAATTGAGAAATTTGCATTTGTAGTGTTTTATCATAATTTTTTTTGGGTGCTGGAACATTATTTATAATTGTTTCATATATTTCATTCATATTATTTTTTATTTTATCTAGATTTTTTCCAGAATTTCCTTGAATAGCAGAACAATAAATAATTGGAAAATCTAATTGTTTTTCATTTGCATCAAGTTCTATAAAAAGTTCGAATACTTGATCTATAACCCAATTTGGACGAGCATTATCTCTATCAATTTTGTTAATTATAACAATTGGATTTAATCCATATCCAAAAGCTTTTTTAGTAACAAATCTTGTTTGAGGCATAGGTCCTTCAGTAGCATCAACTATTAATAGAACTGAATCAACCATAGACAATACTCGTTCTACTTCTCCTCCAAAATCAGAGTGACCTGGAGTATCTACAATATTTATATGATATCCATTCCATTGAATTGCAGCATTTTTAGATAAAATAGTAATTCCTCTTTCTTTTTCTAATTCGTTAGAGTCTAGTATTCTTTCTTTTTTTTCTTCGTGTTCTTTAAAGGTACCAGCTTGTTGTAGCAATTTATCAATTAAAGTTGTTTTTCCATGATCTACATGGGCTACAATAGCTATATTTCTTAAATTTTGATTCATGATTAATAATAATCCTTTTTATTTTAGTAAAATTTTATTAAATAAGGTTGTTTTTGTTTTTTTTTGTATTATTATTTTACAATATTATAAATAGTTATTAACTAAAAAAAAACTTATTGATCAGTTTTTTTAAATTGTATTATAGTCTATTTTTTTATTAGGAGTTTTTTATTGTTTAAAAAATACCAAAATACTATTTTTTTAACTAGTGTAGTTAATGTAGGAAAGAAATATTTGTTTAAATATGGGAAAGAAGTTGCTTTTTTAGGTTTTTCCAATTCTGGAAAATCGAGTTTAATAAATTTTTTATCTAATAAAAACTTTTTATCTAGAACTAGTAACAAATTAGGTTGTACTAAATCAATTAATTTTTTTGAGATTTTTTCTGGATATCGTTTAGTAGATTTACCTGGATATGGTTATTCTAAATTGTCAAAAAAAGATAAAAAAAACATAAACAACTTAATTAGAATATATTTAAAACATAGTACTTGTTTAGTAGGTGTTTTACTTATTGTTGACATTAGACGTTTGTTGCGTGATCTTGATTTTTTAATGATCAATTATTTAATTAATAACAAAAAACGTTTTTTTATTATTTTAACTAAATCTGATAAATTAAAAAAATGTTTATTAAATAAACAATTATTAATTTTAAAAAAACAGATTTCTTGTTTTTTTTATAAAATTGATATAGTTATTATTTCTACTAAAAAAAAAGAAAATATTAAAGAACTTAAAAAAAGAATCAATAATTTTTTTTTAAATAATATTGCTAAATTAAAATAATTAATTCCATTTCTCTTTAATTTTAATAGGAAATTTTAATTTCCAACTATTTTTAAATATTTTATAAATTTTTTTTATTAATTTAATATACTCTTTTTTTAATTTAAAAAAAAATAATTCATCGTTTTTTTGAAAGAGTATTTTTATTTCTAAAGGATATTTTTTTTATAATTAGTTGATTAATATTTATTATTTCTATTTTTGGAATATTTGAAATTAATCCTTGTACTGGAAGATTTATGGTTTTTTTTTTGATTTTTGAATAGAATTATTTTTTGAATTGATGTTTTTGATATTAATTTTCCTTCCAGATAAGGTTTTTATGTATCTTATTTTTTTTTAATTATTTTTTTTTAAAATAGGTATTTTATTTATTTTTTTAAAGTATATTTTTTTGAATTTTTTTAGGCTAGTGTTTAATTCCATAGATAATCAAAAGTTAATAGTTTTATAAATTAAAAAAATTTATAGTTTTTGAGAATTTTTTTATTAAAATATTTTTTATTTTTTTAAATGTTTTAGAAGATATAAAAAGATGAAATTCTTTAATTTTTTAAAATTTTTAATTAGTTTTTTTTGTTATTTGATAAATTTTTAGTTATTTTTAATTTAATTTGAGAATAATTAGTTGAAAGAATATATTTTCTTTACTTTTGAAATAAAAAATTTTCTTATTTTTTTCTTCTTTATTTTTTATAGGAATTTTTTTTAGATTTAGAAATTCAGAAGAAATTTTTTTATTAATTATTACTATTTCAGTAATAAAAAGTATTTATTTTTTTTTTATTTATTAAATTTGTTAATTTTTAATATAGTTGGATTTTATTTTTTTAAAATTGGATGTTTTAAGATATTTTTTAGAAAAGGATTAATTTTAAATAGTTTTTTTAAAATTGATTCATGAATTGATATTTTTCATTTTTTTTTAATTGCGATTTTTTTTAATAAATATTTTATTTATTTGAAGAAAAATAAAATTTTTCTTTTTCTAATTTTTATATAATATTTCTTATATTTAGTATTTTTTATTTATTTAGTTGTTTTTCTAGTTTTTTTTTATCTATTGAATTTTTTTATTTCTATTTTAGCAATTACTAATATAATTAGAATATTAATTTTTTCAAATTTTTTATTTTTTTATTTTTTTTTAATAAAAAAGTTAATTTTTTTATATGATAAAAATTTTATTTTAGATTTTTTTTTAAAAATAGAAAATAAGTTAAAAATTTTTATTTTTTTAAATAATTTTTAAATTTATTTTCTTTAATTTATTAATTTAAAACTATATTTATTTTAAAAATGCATTAATTATGTTTTCCCAATTTTTAAATTCATATTTTTTTAATAATAAAGTTATTTTTTTTATATTTATATTTTTTAGCTTTAGTTCTTTTTTTTTTATTTTAATTGGAACATTGGTATTAATAGTAGCAAGTTTTTTAGATAGAAAAGCTTTTTTTTTATTATTTTTAATGATTTGTTCAATATTTTTTGATCTTTTTATTGGTAAATTAGATATTTTTTTAATATTTTTATATATTTCTTTTAAAGAATCAAAATTTTCTAATAATAATATTGCTGTTTTTTTTCCTATTCCTCTAATTCCAGGTATATTATCTGATTTATCTCCTATTAATCCTAAAAAATCACATATTTGTTTTGGAAAAACTCCGTATTTTTTTTTTATATCTATAATTCCGAGAATTGTTTTTTTTGTTCCGTCGATTATTTTTATTTTTTTAGATACTAATTGAGCCATGTCTTTATCTTTAGTGCTTATAAAAGTTGAATAATTTTTTTTTTCATACTTTTTGCTAAGTGTTCCAATGACGTCATCTGCTTCGAATTTAGAAATTACTACTACTGGAATTCCTAAATATTTAATAATATTTATTGTATTTGAAATTTGTTTTTGTAATGGTAAAGGCATTTTTTTTCTATTAGATTTATATTTTGAAAAAAGTATTTTTCTAAAATTTTTTGCAGGTGAGTCAAAAACAACAATCAAGTTTTTAGGATTATATAAAAAAAACATTTTAGAAAGCATATTAATAAATCCAAATATTGCTCCAGTAGGTTCTTCTTTTTTATTTTTAAAAGTAGGGAAAGTATAATAAAATTTATATAAATAATATGTACCGTCGATTATTATAATTTTTGATTTTTTCATTTTTTTATTAGATATTTAATTATGTTAGTATATTCTAAAATAAAATTTTTTATAGAATCAGTATTTAGAGATTCTGTTAAAATCAAATATTTTCCATTAATAATAATTTGAGGAACATAGGACAAATAAACTTTCTTTTTTTGTTTTTTGTTTTCAGAAATAGCATTTAGTACAGAATAACTCTTCCATAATTTATCGTATTCTTTGTTTGAAATTTTTGTTTTTTTTATAAATATTTTTTTTATTGTTTTAAAGTTTATTTCATTTTTTTTTTTATTCACGAATTCAAATATTGGTAAGATGATTTTTTTTTCTGCATGTATAAGTTTAGCTATAGACCACATATGAGTTAATATTTTTTCTTGTTTGTTTTTAAAAAATTCTAAATGATAAGAATTTATTTTTACATTGTTATTTAGATTTGAATAGAGATTTAGTTCTTTTTTTAATTGATAGCAATATCTACAATTAAAAGAAAAATATTCAGTTATAGTAGTAGCATTTTTTATTCGATGAGGAAGTTTAATATAATGTTTTCCTTCTATAAAAGTTTCTGAATTTACTTTACATGAATATATTAAAATAATAAAAAAAATTATTTTTTTCATAGTTTTCCTATATATAGTAATTATTAAAAAAGATATATTTTTTTTTATAACTATAAAGTTTAATTTCTTTTTATGTATATATATATTGAACAATAATAAATTAAAATGAAAAATTATCGTACTCCTATGATGAAACAGTATTTTCTATTTAAAAAAAAATACCCAAAAATGATTATTTTTTATCAAATGGGGGATTTTTATGAAGTATTTTTTGAAGACGCTAAAAAAGTATCTTCATTATTGAATATTACTTTAACTAAACGAGGTCATTCTTCGGATAATGATATACCTATGGCTGGAGTTCCTTGTTCAAATATTAATTTTTATTTGTTACAGTTAATTAAAAATGGGGAAAAAGTAGTAATTTGCGATCAAATAAAAAATTCTTTTACAAAATTTGGAATATTAGAACGAAAAGTAGTAAGGATAATTACTCCTGGAACTGTTTTAGATGAAGAATTACTAGATGGAAATAATGATGTTTTATTAGCTGCTTTATATCAAGAAAAAGATAGATTTTCTTATTCAACTTTAGATTTAAGTTCAGGAAGATTTAAAATTTTTGAATGCCAAAATTTTGAAAGTTTACAGTCAAAAATTGAATTAACTAATCCTAATGAATTATTGTATCCTGAAAATTCTAATATAAAAAAAATAATGAAAAATAGAAAAGGGTTAAATCCTAAGCCTATTTATTATTTTGATTCATTTGTTACAAAAAATCAATTAAAAATTCATTTTGGAAAAAAAAAACTAGAAGAATTTGGAATAAAAGATGAATTTTTTAATCTCAAATCAGCAGGTTGTTTATTTAAATATGTTCAATCTATGCATAATAATTCTATTATGTCACACGTTAGAAAAATAAAATTTATCAAAGATAACGAATATATTGAAATAAATTCCTCTACAATTAAAAATTTAGAAATTATAAAAAATGTTTTAGGAACAGGAGATAATTCTTTATTATCTACTTTAGATAAAACGTCTACTAAAATGGGTAGTAGAATGCTAAAACGATGGCTTTGTTTTCCAATTAGAGACATTTCTATAATAAAAAGTAGACAAAGTAGTATTTCAGATTTAAAAAATATTTTTTTAAAAATACAAAAATATTTATCTCAAATGGGAGATTTAGAAAGAATTGTAGGAAGAATTTCTTTAAAAATTGCTTTACCTAGAGATTTTATATTATTACGAAATTCAATAGAGTTGTTTCCTAAAATAAATTTTATTTTATTAAAAACTAAAAATGAAAATTTAAAAAAAATATTAAAAAAAATAACTTTTTTTCCTAATTTATATTTTTTGTTAAAAAAATGTATAAGTGATAATCCTTCTAATTCTATACGTCATGGAGGTGTTATTGCAGAAAATTATAATTCTGAATTAGACGAATTAAGAAAATTAAAATCCATGTCTGAAAGTTTATTGAAAAACATTGAATTAGAAGAAAAAAAAAGGTTAGGGATAGAATCTTTAAAAATAGGATTTAATAGTTTAATTGGTTATTTTATTCAAATTAATAAAAAATATTCAAATATTATCCCTTTATATTATGTTAAAAAACAATCGATTAAACATTCTAATCGATATACTTTCCCTTTATTACAAAAATATCAAAAAAGATTTTTAGAATCAGAAATTAGAATAATAGCTTTAGAAAAAATGTTATATGAAGAATTATTTGATCATATGCTTCCATATATAGTTGATTTGCAAAAAGCATATATAGCAATTTCTGAGTTAGATGTTTTAACAAATTTATCAGAACGATCAGTAACTTTAAATTATATTTGTCCTAAAGTTTCCAATAAAAATATTTTATTTATAAAAAATGGAAGACATCCAGTAATAGAAAATATAATTGGAGTAAATTTTGTTAAAAATAGTGTTAAATTTTGTAAAAATAAGAGAATATTTATTATTACTGGTCCTAATATGGGAGGAAAAAGTACGTATATGCGTCAAATAGCATTAATTTCTATATTAACCTGGATTGGAAGTTTTGTTCCTGCAGAGTCTGCTACTGTTGGAATTATTGATAAAATATTTACTAGGATTGGTGCTTCTGATAATTTATCTTATGGACAATCTACTTTTATGGTTGAAATTAAAGAAATGGTTAGCATACTAAATAATGCTACAAAAAATAGTTTAGTAATAATAGATGAGATAGGTAGAGGTACTTCAATAATTGACGGTTTTTCTTTAGCCTGGTCGTGTATAAAATATTTAATTGAAAAAATAAACTGTATGACTTTATTTTCTACGCATTATTTTAAAATAACAGAATTATCTAGTAAATATAATTCTATTGAAAATTTATTTTTTAAAGTTTTAAAAAAAAATAAAAAAACATTTTTTTTATATAAAGTTCAATCTGGAGTTTCTAATAAAAGTTATGGATTATTGGTATCTTCATTGGCTGGATTACCTAAATTGGTTATTAAAGAAGCAAAAAAAAAGATGAAAGAAATAGAAAGAAACGAAATAGCTCTTAAAAAAAGGTTAAAAATTATAAAAAATTTAGAATCGTTGATTCCAGAAAAAATCTCTCCGATTGAAGCATTAAATTATATTTTTAAGATTAAAAAAATGTTAAAAAAAAATATTTATACTTATGAGTAAGTATTTTTTAGATATTATTTTTTTAAAAGAATTGATTTTTTGATAAAAATTCAATATTTACTCAACTCTAAAATATTTTTTAATAATAAGATTAAATTATTTTTTATAAAGATTTTTATTTTTAATAAATTAAATTAATAATAAAATGTATAATGTAATTATATTTTTATAAATTTAAAATTGATTTTAATTTAATTAAATAATTTTAGATTATAAGATTTTTTTTATATTGATTTAAAATTTTTTATTTAAAAAAAAATAATATAAATTTAAAAGTTATAAATTTTTAATAATTTCAGTAAAAATGTAAAAAATTCTAATGAATAAAAAATATGTTCATGTTATATATATAAATTTTTAAATTTAAATATTAAAAATATTTTTATTAAAAAATAAAAAATTAAAATAGAAATAAATTATTTTTATAGTTAAAAAAAATTATTTTTATATTTTAAATCCATTGTATATATATAATATATTTTTATTTTAGCACTTAAAAGATAAATATTTTTTTAGAATTTTCGAAATTTTTTTTAATAATCAATCTATTTTTAAAATACATATTTTTAGATTTTTTTATAAATTTTTAAATTTTTTTTAAAATAAGTAGTTTAATTTTTATTAAAAATAAATAATGTTAGTTATATTTAAATATTACTAATTAAAATTATTTTTAAAATTCATATTAATATTAATTTTAAATTTTATAAATTATTAAAAAACGTTAATTTATATTCTTGTTAGTTTTATGGATTTTACTAACAAGAACAAATTTATAAAAATTAAGTTAATAAATATATTTTTAAATTATTCAATAAAGTTATTTTTTTTATATTTTTTTATTTCTTTAAGACCGAAAAATGGAGCTTTTTTAGTACCTATTTTTTCTTCAATTCTAATTAATTGATTGTATTTGGAAGTTCTTTCTGTACGACACATTGAACCAGTTTTAATTTGTCCTGCTGCAGTTCCAACAGATAGATCTGATATAAAAGTATCTTCTGTTTCTCCTGAACGATGAGAAATAATTGTTGTATATTTAAATTTTTTTGCAAGCTCTATAGTGGATAACGTTTCTGTTAAAGTTCCTATTTGATTTAATTTAATTAAAATTGAATTTCCGATATTTTTTTTAATCCCTTCTTTTAATATATTAGAATTTGTTACGAATAAATCATCTCCAACTAATTGTATATAATTTCCTAAAATTTTTGTTTGATAATAAAACCCATCCCAATCGGATTCGCTTTGACCATCTTCTATTGAAGTAATTGGATATTTATTTACAAGTTTTTCTAGGTAATGAGTAAACTCTTTTGAAGAAAAACTTTTTTGTTCTCCTAATAAATTATATTTTTTTTTAGTTTTGTCGTATAATTCTGAAGCTGCACAATCTATAGCAAATGTGACATCTTTTCCTAAAATATAATCTGTATTTTTGATAGCTTCTATAATTATTTTGAAAGCATCTTCATTAGAATTTAAATTAGGTGAAAATCCTCCTTCGTCACCTACTGATGTACTCATTCCTTTTTTTTCTAAAATAATTTTTAGATGATGGAAAATTTCAGATCCTATTTTTATTGCTTCTTTTATGTTTTTTGCTCCAATAGGCTGAATCATAAATTCTTGTAAGTCAATGTTATTATTTGCATGTTTACCTCCGTTGATGATATTTATCATAGGTAAAGGCATAGAATATACATTTTTTGTATGATTTAGTTCAGAAATATGCTGAAATAAAGGAATTTTTTTAAAGGATGAAGCAGCTTTTGCTGCAGCTAGAGAGACAGATAGAATAGTATTAGCTCCTAAATTGGATTTATTTTCTGTATTATCTAGTTGAATCATAGTTTTATCAATTTTTTTTTGTTCTCTACAATCCATTTTAGAAATTGCGTTGTTTATGGTTGAATTAACTATTTTTACAGCTTTTTTTACTCCTTTTCCTAAAAAGTATTTTTTATTATTGTCTCGTAGTTCTAAAGCTTCTCTAGAACCAGTTGAAGCCCCAGATGGTACGGAAGATATTCCAGTTTTTCCACATTCTAAATATACTTGAGATTCTATAGTAGGATATCCTCTAGAATCGATAATTTCTCTAGCAATTATTTTAGTTATTTTGGGCATTTTTTTTCCTAAATTTTGAAATTATTCTTTTTATTTAAAGAAAACGATTTTTTTACAAAATCAATAAATAGAGGATGTCCATTTTTTGGATTTGAATTAAATTCAGGATGAAATTGACAAGCTATAAACCATGAATGATTTTTGAGTTCAAATATTTCTATTGATTTATTTTTTTTTGATTTTCCTGATAACAGTAAATCATTATTTTCTATTTCTTTTAGTAGTTTTTTATTTATTTGATATCTATGTCTATATCGTTCAACTATTTGTTTTTTTTTATATATTTCATAAACTAAACTATTTTTCTTTAGTATACATAATTGTCCTCCTAATCTCATTGTTCCTCCAAAATTCATGGAATTCATTTCTATATTTTTTTCTTCATTTCTCATTTTATGAATGATTGGAAATTTACAGTTTTTATTAAATTCAGTAGAATCAGCTTCTTTAATTCCAATTACATTTCTTATAAATTCTATTAATGCTAAATGCATTCCTAAACAAATTCCAAAGTAAGGTAAATTATTTTCTCTAGCATATTTTATTGCTAATAATTTTCCATTAATTCCTCTATTACCAAACCCTCCTGGAATTAATATTCCATCGAGTTTTTTAAAAATTTTTGTTTTTTTATTGTCTATTTTTTCTGAATCAATTAATTTTATATTAACTGAAATTTTTGTTTTTATACCAGCGTGTCTTAGAGCTTCTATTATAGATTTATATGCATCTGGTAATTCAATATATTTCCCTATCATACCAATTTTTATTTTTTTATTCGTATTAGATTCTAAAAATACAACTTTTTTCCATATAGATAAATTAGCTTTAGGTACTTTTAGTTTAAAATAGTTACAAATATAATCATCCAATCCTTGTTTATTTAAAAAAATAGGAATTTTATAAATTGAATCAGTATCTTGTAAAGAAATTACTGCTTTTTTTATAATGTTACAAAAAAGTGCGATTTTTTCTTTTTCTTTTTTAGATATTTTTTTTTCTGATCGACAAATAAGAACGTCTGGTTGAATTCCAATTGATAACAACTGTTTCACAGAATGTTGAGTAGGTTTTGTTTTAATTTCTTTAGAAACTGAAATATAAGGTAGTAGTGTTAAATGAATGTACATTACATTCTTTCTTCTTAGATCAACAGCCATTTGTCTAATAGCTTCTAAAAATGGTAGTGATTCAATATCTCCAACGGTTCCACCAATTTCAATTATCGCAATTTTTTTATTTTTTGAACCCTCAATAATTCTATTTTTTATAGCATTTGTAATATGGGGAATTATTTGAATTGTTTCTCCTAAATAATCTCCTCGTCTTTCTTTTTCTAGAACTTCAGAGTATATACTACCGGTTGTAAAATTATTTTTTTTTGTCATCTTTGTAGTAATAAATCGTTCATAATGACCTAAGTCTAAATCTGTTTCAGAACCATCTTCAGTAACAAATACTTCTCCATGTTGTATTGGACTAATAGTTCCAGGATCAACATTTATATAAGGATCTAATTTTATAATTGTTACATCCAAATTTCTAGCTTCAAGAATAGCACCTAAGGATGCAGCGGCAATACCTTTCCCTAATGAAGAAACTACTCCACCAGTTATAAAAATATAGTTAGTTTTCATTCTAGATCGAAAAGACAAAAATTAATTGTCTAGTTAGTAATACGTTAGTTTATTTTTTTAGTTAGTTTAAATTAATGAGTTTTATATTAAAATTTTGTTAAATTAAATTTTAATAATGAAATTATAACATGTGTTTTTAATTTTTAATTTCTTAATTTTCATTTTTTTATTTTAAATATTTAAAATATTTTTTTAAAGTTTGTTTTTTAAAATTTTATTTTTTTCTTAAAGAAACAATTCTATTAAAAATCCATTTTTTTTTATTATAATTTTTTTTTTCAATACAGAAATATCCTATTCTTTCAAATTGATAGTTTTTATTATAAGGTATTTTAGATATATAAGAATCAATTAGACCATTTTTTACAATTATTGAATTTTTATTTATATAGGATAAAAAGTCTTTTTTTAGTTCAGGGTTTTTTATTGTAAATAATTTTTCATATAAAAAAAATTTGGATTTTAAAGATTTTTTTTTAGATACCCAATGTAATATACATTTTATTTTTTCATTTTTTGGGTTTCTTCCTAAAGTATTTTTATCATATTTACAGTATATAGAAATAATATTATTATTCTTATCTTTTTTAATTTTTGTTGCTTGTATTACATATGCATATCGTAATCGAATTTTTGTATTTAAAGTTAAACGTTTATATTTTTTATCTTCTCTTTCTGAAAAGTCTGATCTATCTATGTATATTTCTTTAAAGAAAAAGATTTCTCTGAATCCCATTTTTGGGTTTTTAGGATGATTAGGAATTCTTATTTTCTCAGTTTTATTATCTGGATAATTTTCAATGATTATTTTTATTGGATCTAATACTGCCATAATTCTAGGAGCTATATCATTTAATTCTTTTCTTATACAAGATTCTAAAAAAGAAAATTCGATTAGACTCTCTTGTTTTGTAATTCCTATTTTATTGC
The DNA here is from genome assembly GCF_964058925.1 of Buchnera aphidicola (Tetraneura ulmi). Classification (NCBI taxonomy): domain Bacteria; kingdom Pseudomonadati; phylum Pseudomonadota; class Gammaproteobacteria; order Enterobacterales; family Erwiniaceae; genus Buchnera; species Buchnera aphidicola. The sequence continues at coordinate 376,407 of NZ_OZ060366.1, read as the reverse complement.
AAAAGTTTTTTATAGAAGAAGCAGTATATCCTCTGTTTCTAAGTCCTGAAATAGTTGCTAATCTAGGATCATTCCAATTTTTTACAATTTTTTTTTCAATGAGAATTTGGATTTTTCTTTTAGATAGAATTGAGTATTCTAATTGTAATCTAGAAAATTCATATTGTTTAGGTTTGTTTGAGACATTAATTTTTTTTAATATCCAATCGTATAAGAATTTATTATCTGAAAATTCTAATGTACATAATGAATGAGTAATTCCTTCTATTGAATCAGAAATACAATGACTAAAATCATAAGTAGGGTAAATTAACCATTTATTAGAAGTAAGTTGATTTTTTTTTTTAAAAATAATTCTATATAAAACAGGATCCCTCATAACAATTCGAGATGAATTCATATCTATTTTAGCTCTAAGACAAGCTTTTCCTGGTAAAAAAAGACCGTCTTTCATTTTTTTAAATAAATACAAATTTTTTTTTATTGTGTTATTTTTATAAGGACTGTCTTTCCCAGTTTTGGTAAGTGTACCTCTATATTCTTGAATTTGTTTTTTTGTTAATAAATCTACGTAGGCTAAATTTTTCTTAATGAGTTGAATAGCATATTCATATATTTTTTCAAAATAATTTGAAGTATAACGTGGTTCTTTATGCCATTTAAATCCTAGCCATTTAATATCTTTTTGTATAGATGTAATAAATTCTATTTTTTCTTTTTTTGGATTTGTATCGTCAAATCTAAGATTACAATATCCATTGTAATTTTTAGCAATTCCAAAATTTAAACAAATTGTTTTTGCATGACCAATGTGTAGGTATCCATTTGGTTCTGGAGGGAATCTCGTTCTTACAAATAGATATTTTTTATTTTTTAAATCTTTGTCAATTATTTTTTTTATAAAATTGTTTTGCATTTTTTTCATCTTTATTATTTTTTTTAAACTATTTAAATTTTAGTTTTTTATTGTAGTAAGAAATATTATTTTAATAAAAAAATATTTTTTTTAAAAGAAAATTATAAGTATGTTGATGATTTTTTAAAAATATACTACACTAATCATTGTTTATAAATATAATATTTTTTTTGTATTCGGCTATGTAGCTCAGTTGGTTAGAGCACAGCACTCATAACGCTGGGGTCATGGGTTCAAATCCCGTCATAGCCAGATATTTAAAAGTTTAAATTTATTAAAAATTGTAATTTGTATTTAAATTTTTTAGCGGGAGTGGCGGAATTGGTAAACGCACCAGATTTAGGATCTGGCATCGAAAGATTTGCGAGTTCAAGTCTCGCCTTCCGTAAAATTAAAGAATTTTAAAAAATTTTAAAATATTTGGGACATAGCCAAGAGGCAAGGCACCGGTTTTTGATACCGGCATCCCTGGTTCGAATCCAGGTGTCCCAGAAGAATTTTTTAAATTTTTTAGAATATTTATTAATTAAAATTAAAGTATTATTTTTTTTTTAATTTTTTTTATTATGAAAAACAATTTTTATTAAATTTCATAATTTTTTTTGTATTGGATAATGAATAATTATAAACTTAAAGAATTAGCTGCTAAATCTGCAATAAAGTATGTAATTCCAAATTCAATTATAGGAATTGGAACTGGAACAACAGTATCTTTTTTTATTAGATTTTTGAAAGAGATAAAACATTTAATTCAGGGTGCTGTTTCTAGTTCATTAACTTCTAGTAAACTTCTAAGAAAAATTGGTATTAAATTATTTGATTTAAATGATGTTAGTTCGTTATCCATATATGTTGATGGAGCTGATGAAATTAACCCTAAAATGCAAATGATAAAAGGCGGTGGGAATGCTTTAACAAAAGAAAAGATTATTGCTGCTGTTGCAAAAAAATTTATTTGTATTATTGATGAAAATAAACAAGTAAAAGTTTTAGGAAAGTTTCCTTTATCTATAGAAGTTATTCCAATGGCTTGTTCTTATGTAATTTCTGAATTAAATAAATTAGGTGGATTTAGTAAAAAAAGAAAAAATGTAATAACTGATAATGGAAATTACATTATAGAAGTACATAAATTGAAAATTTTGAATCCTATTTTAATGGAAGAAAAAATAAATTCAATTGCAGGTGTTGTAACTGTAGGGATTTTTGCTAAAAGACCTGCTGATATAGTTTTAATAGGAAGTAGTGATGGTTTAAAAACAAATATTAATTATTAAGAAAAAATAATTTTTTATAAATTTTTTATTTTTTAAAATTATTTTTTTAAATTATTATAAAAATATAAATTTAGATTTTTAAATTTAGATATTTTTTAAAAAAAATTTTAAAAATAAGTAAATAATTTTATTAATAATTTTAAAAATTTTGATAAGTATTAAATTTTTTGAATCGAAGATTTCAAGTTTAATAGTAAGAAAAATTGAATATAATTTTTTATATTTGATTCATCAATATACAAGTTGTAATAATAATTCCATGTAATAATTTAAAAGATATTTTTATATTTAAAAGTTAATTTTTTATTATTAAAAAGGTTTTTTTAAAGATTTTATTTTTTTAAAGAGGAACTAATCAGTTGTCTCGATATTTTTTTACTTCAGAATCTGTTTCTGAAGGTCATCCAGATAAAGTTGCAGATCAAATATCAGATGCGTTACTAGACGCTTTTTTAGCACAAGATCCAATTTCTAATATAGCTTGTGAAACTTATGTAAAAACTGGAATGGTTTTAGTAGGTGGAGAGATTAAAACTTTAGCTTCTATTGATATAGAAGAAGTTATACGAGATATAATACGGAAAATTGGTTATGTTAATTTAAATTCTGGTTTTGATGCAAATTCTTGCGCTATTTTAAATACTTTTGGAAAACAGTCTTTAGATATTAGTAAAGGTATTAATAGAAATTCTTTTAATCCATACGATCAAAGAGCAGGGGATCAAGGAATTGTTTTTGGATTTGCCACTGATGAAACAGATGTTTTTATGCCAGCTCCTATTTTATATGCACATAGATTAGTGGAAAAGCATGCTAAAATTAGAAAAAAGAATTTATTTTCTTGGTTACGACCAGATGCAAAAAGTCAAGTTACTTTTGAATACGATTCAGGTAAAATTATAGGAGTAGATACAGTAGTTTTTTCAACCCAACATTCTGAAATGGTTTCATATAAAGAAATTAGGGATTTTGTTATGGAAGAAATTATTTTTTCTATAATACCAAAAGAATGGATTAGTAAAAATACTAAATTTCATATTAATCCTTCAGGAAGATTTGTTATAGGAGGACCTTTAGGAGATTGTGGTTTAACTGGAAGAAAAATAATAGTTGATACTTATGGTGGAATGGCTAGACATGGTGGTGGTTCTTTTTCTGGTAAGGATCCTTCTAAAATTGATAGGTCAGCTGCTTATGCAGCACGTTATATAGCCAAGAATATTGTTGCTGCAGGAATTTCTAAGAAATGCGAAATACAATTATCTTATGCAATTGGTGTTTCTAACCCAATATCTATTATGGTTGATACATTTGGAACAGGAAAAATAAGTAATGAAAATTTAGTTAAAATGATTAAAGAAATTTTTGATTTAAGACCTTATGGAATAATTAAAATGCTTGATCTTTTAAAACCAATTTATTTAGAAACATCTGTTTATGGTCATTTTGGAAGATCTAAATTTCCATGGGAGAAAATAGACAAAATAAAAGATATAAAAAAAGTTAGTGAGAATTTAGATTTTTAAATAAAGTTATTTTTAATAAATTTTAATTTTTAATATTAAAAAATGAATCCTATTTATGTTTTTTTATAATTAAGAATGATTAAAAATTTGAAAATAAAATCCAAAATTATATTTTTAAAATATTTATTTTGGATTTTATTTTTTTTTGCATCTGGAAGGATTCGAACCTTCTACCTCTCGGTTCGTAGCCGAGTGCTCTATCCAACTGAGCTACAGATGCAGTTTTTTAAAATTTCTTTTTTTCGGTGAGAGAGGGATTCGAACCCTCGATGCCAATAATTAATTTCACATACTCCCTTAGCAGGGGAGCGCCTTAAGCCACTCGGCCATCTCACCTAATTAAATTATTAAAAAATAATTTTTATATAATATAAAAAAAATTGGTTTTTTTATTTTTTAATTATTTTAATAATTATATTTTTTAAATATATAATTTTTATTTTATAAAAATTATTTTTTATCTTACTTTTATTTTTATAAAAAATCAAATTATTTTTTTAATTAAAAATATTCATTTAATTTTAAATTTATATATGTAAAATATATTTTTTGTATAATTAATAAAAAACCGTTATCTTTAAATATCTTTAAAAAAAATGTTTTTTTAATGAATAAATATAATTTGTTATAATTAATTTAGTTTGTATAAAAAAATTATTAAATTTTTTTTCTACGTCTTACATTGCTAATAGCAAGACGTAGTTTTATGGGGTTTTTTATTTTTGAATTTTAGATTTTTTTTCAGCTTGGATTCGTTGGTATATTTCTTCTCGATGAACTGAAATTTCTTTTGGTGCATTAATACCTAATCTAACTTGATTACCTTTTACTCCAAGTACAGTTACAGTAATTTCGTCTCCGATTACAAGCGTTTCTCCAACTCTTCGAGTTAGAATCAACATTCTATTATACTCCTTGTATAATTATAAATTTATTTAGAAGTTGTATTTAGTTTATTTTAATTAATTTTTTATTAATATGTTAATAAATTAAATTTTGAGTATTTCAAGAATCCAATTTTGGATTTTATTTGATATTTTTTTTTGAATTTTTGTTTCAATTTTTTCTCCACCACCTTCTGCTAGTTTTTCTTTTCCTCCTCCTTTTATTCTAATGTAGGTTTTTATTTGTTTTATTATTTCAACGGAAGTTATTTTATTAGTTATCTTTTCGCTAATTCCAACTATAAAATTGGATTTTTTTTTATTGTTAGTAAATAAAATTATAATTGAATTTCCTAGTATGTTTTGTGTTTTTTTTAATAAAATTCTTAAAAAATGTGGAGTACAATTATTAATTGTTGTTATTAAAAAATTTATATTTTTTATTTTTTTTGAGATTTTTTTTATTTTATGAATTAATAATTTTAATTCTTTTATTTTTATTTTTTCTATTTCTTTTTCTTTTTTTTTATTTTTTTGAATTAATTTTAGAACTTTACTATATACTTCTAATTTATTAGATTTTAAAATTTTAGAAATTTGATTTAGTTGTTTTTCTTGTTGATTTATATATTTTAAAGCTTGTATACCTGTTTTTGCTTCGATTCTAATCGTATTAGAACCTATTTTTTTTTCGGATATAATTTTAAAAAATCCAATATTTCCTGTATATTTTGTATGAGTTCCATTACATAGTTCTATAGAAGTATTTTTTATAGATACAACTCGTACTATTTTTTTATATTTTTTTTCGAATAGATATACAGCTCCATTTTTTTTTGCTTTTTCTATCTTTTCAAGATTGGTTTTTATCTTTATATTTTTGGAAATAATAATATTTATTATTTCTTCTATATTTTCTCGAACATAATTTTTAAAACTTGTTTCTTCGAACAAAAAATCGAACCTCAAACGTTTGGAATTTATTGAAGATCCTTTTTGAAATGTTTTTTTTCCTATTTCTTTTCTAATTATAGAATGTAATAAATGTGTTGCAGTATGATTATTTTGTATTAAATTTCTGTTATTGGAATCAATTTCAGAAATGATTTTTTGTTCTATTTTTATAGTTCCAGAAATTAATTTCCCAACATGTGCTATAGAGTTATTGTATTTTTTTGTATCATTTACAATAAATATTGATTGATAATCATCTTCAGATTTTAAAATTCCTATATCTCCTGTTTGTCCAGATGATTCTGGAAAAAATGTAGTTTTATTTAAAAATATAATTCCTTGTTCTCCATTTTTAATCGAGTTTTTAAATTTTCCATTTATAATAATTTTTTTTACTATTGCGTTAGTACTAGTATCATTATATCCTTCAAATAAAGTATTTATTTCAACATTAAGATCGTTTAAATATTTTTTTTTAAATTTTTTGGATCTAAAAGACATAGATTTTTGTTTATCCATCTCTTTTTTAAAAGTAGAATAATCTAATTCTATTTTTTTTTCTTTACAAAAATCTTTTGTTAAATCAATTGGAAATCCAAATGTGTCGTATAATTTGAATGCAATTTTTCCAGATAAAACATTTGTATTTGAATTAATACTAGTTTCTAATAATTTTGTTCCTCTTTCGATAGTTTTATTAAATTTAATTTCTTCGTTTTTTATTATTTCTATAATTGTTTTTTCTTTTTCTTTAAAATTTTTTTTTTCTTCGTTTAAAGATTCAATTAATACTGAGGCTAATTTATGAAAAAACATTTTTTTTAGACCAGCAGTATGGGAATATCTTAAAGCTCTTCTAATAATTCTTCTTAATACATATCCTCTACCTTCATTGTCAGGTACAATGTTTTCAAAGATAAGAAATACAGTAGATCTAATATGGTCTGATATTACGTTTAATATTTGATTATTATTTAAATTTATTCCTATATTGAAATTTTTAATAGCTTTTTTTAAAAATTTAAAAATATCAGTATCATAATTATTATTTTTATTTTGTAAAACTCTCGTTATTCTTTCTAAACCCATTCCTGTATCTACAGATGTGGTAGATAATGGTGTTATTTTATTGTTAGTTTCTTGATTATATTGTATGAAAACAATATTCCAAATTTCAATTTGGTTCAATAAATCTCTTTTAAAGTTGAGATCAATATCTTCTAGATAATTTTTTTTTTGATTATAAAAAATTTCAGTAGAAGGACCACATGGTCCGTTTTCTCCCATTGTCCAAAAATTATCTGATAAAAACTGTGAATTTTTTTTGTTTTTTACTCGAATAATTTTATTTTTTTTTAAACCAATGATATTTAGCCAAATTTCATAGGTTTCTTCATCATTTTCGTGTATTGTCACCCATAATCTATTTTTATTTATTCCGTACCAATTAGAAGAAGTTAATAGTTCCCAAGCATATTTAATTGCTTCTTTTTTAAAATATTTTCCAAAACTAAAATTTCCCAACATTTCAAAAAAAGTATGATGTCTATCACTATATCCTACATTTTCTAAATCGTTTTTTTTACCTCCTGTTCTTAAACATTTTTGAACCGTTACTAATGGATCGTAAGTAACTTTTTGTTTTCCTAAAAAAAAATCTTTGAATTGATTCATTCCTGCATTAGTAAATAGTAAACTTGGATCATTTTTTGGTATTAACGGACTACCTGTAATTATTTTATGTCCTTTTTTTTTAAAAAAGTTAAGGAACATTTGTCGTATTTCATTAGATTTTTTGTTCATTGTTTTTTTTAAAAAACATATATTATTTAAATTTAGAAAAGAAAATAAAATTTTATTTTTTCATAAAATTTTTTTATTTAGTATTTTTTAAAAGATTATTAAATATATTTTTGTTATTAAATTTTACATCATAATTAACTATTGCAAGAAACATTTTTTTTATTTTTTTTAGTTTGAGAAATTAAATCAATTTTAAAATGAGAATTTTTCATTAAAGATAATGTTTTTTTTGCATATATTGTATCTGGATAATTTTTTAATATATCTTTTCCTCTATCGATTACTATTGGATATATTTTTTTTTTGTAATAAAATTGTAAAATGGTAAATTCATGTTTGGCTAATCTGTCTTTTATGTTTACTAGTTGTTGTTGACCTATTTTAGAATATGGGCTTTTAGGGTATACAGATATTAACTTTAAAAAACTCATAAGAGCTTGAATGCTATGAATAGGATCAGTTTCACAATTATTTATTTTAAATAATCCAAATAAAAAATTTTGATCAAGAGACATATGTGACAAAGCTTCTAAATAGAGAATATAATCCATATTTGGATTATATGGATATTTTTTTTTAAACTTATAAATTTCTTTTAGTGTAAAAAAAAAATCTTTGTTAATGAAATATGAATAAATTAAATATATTTTAATTTTTTCTATGATTTTTTTTTTAAATGGTTGTTTTTCTAATTTTTTTAATTTTTTTATTGTTTCATTTATTTTTTTTTGTTTTAGTTGCTTTTTAAGAATATGAAAATTAATTTTATTCTCTTCGAGAGAAAAATTTTTTTTTATATTAACATGAGCAAAAATGTTTGTTGAATATATAATTAATATTAAAAATATAATTTTTTTTTTCATTAGCATAATTTATTTAAAATGTAAAATTAATATTTTTTATTATATAAATAAAAAAAAGTTTATTTTTTTTAAAATAAGGATAAATTTATTGAAAAAAAATACAATTAAAGAGAAGTTAAAATTAAAAGGTATTGTTCCTAAATCATTAATTATTAAAAAACGATTGGATAAAGTTTTAGTACATTTGTTTAGTTTCTATTCTCGGTCTATTTTACAAAAATTGATATTAGATGGTAAAGTAATGATCAATAATAAGTTTGTATACAAACCTTCTCAAAGATTATTTGGAGGTGAAAAAATTGTTATTTTCCCTAAAAATATTAAAGATGTTCAACCAAAAGCAGAAGATATTAAAATAAATATTATCTATGAAGATGATGATATTTTAGTAATTGATAAGTCTTCTAATTTAGTAGTACATCCTTATCCAGGAAATAATAAGGGAACGTTATTAAATGCATTAATGTTTCATAATAAAAATATAAATTATGTACCTAGATGTGGAATTGTACATCGTTTAGATAAAAATACTACTGGATTAATGGTAGTAGCTAAAAATTTCCTTTCATATAATATATTAAAAAGATTAATTAAAAATAAAAAAATAAAAAGAGAGTATAGAGCTATAGTAAATGGTAAAGTCCTTACAGGAGGTACAGTAAATCAACCGATTAGAAGACATTTAATTAATAGAATGAAAATGATTGTTCATCCTAAAGGAAGAAAGTCTATTACACATTATCGAGTTATAGAAAAATTTAGATATCATACTTATTTAAAAATTTTTTTAGAAACTGGAAGAACACATCAAATTCGAGTTCATATGTTGCATGTTCATCATAGTATTTTAGGTGATCCAACTTATAAAAATAACAAAAATAATTTTTTTTTTAAAACTTCTGATAAATTAAAAAAAAAACTTTCAAAATTTCCAAGACAAGCTTTGCATGCAAGTAAATTGTCTTTTCTTCATCCTACAAAAAAAATAAATATGTCTTGTAAATCAAGATTACCAACAGACATGCAGAATATTTTAATGTGTTTAAGAAAAAATTAATTATTCTTAAATTAAAATGGTTAAATTTTGTTTTTATTTTTTTTAAATAATCTAATAGCAGCTGTTTTAATTGCCCAAATATAACCTTCTATGCCTAGTCCACTAATTGTACCAGAAGAAATATCAGAAAACCAGGAATGTGTTCTAAAAGTTTCTCTAGAATATATATTTGAAATATGTACTTCAATAAAAGGAATTTCTACAGAAATTAAACTATCTCTTATGGCTAAACTAGTATGAGTGAATGCAGCTGGATTGATTATTATATATTGGATTTTTTTTTTAGAAGCATGTATTTTCTCAATTATTTCGTGTTCAGCATTAGATTGAAAATGGGAGATATTTATATTTAGTTTTTTTGATTCTTTATTTAATAAGTCATTTAATTGACTTAAAGTAGTTTTTCCATAAATATTTGTTTCTCTAGTTCCTAACAAATTTAAGTTAGGTCCATTTAATATAAGAATATTAAACATATTTTTCATAACTTTTAGTTTTCCAGTTTTTATATTTAAAAAATATTAATAATATTTTTTAAAAAATGTTTTTATATTATATGATAAGTTTTTATAAAATTGCTTTTATAAAAAGAATTTTTAAAATAAAAATAAAAAAATGAATTTAAAAAAATATTGAAAACATTTTATTTTATTTTTTTTTAGAAATCAATTTATTATAATTTTTGTTTAAAATTCCTTACAAAAAAATAACTTAAAGTAGGTCTTTAATGATATTAGATTTAGTAAAAAATCAATTGTTAACAGAAAACGGAATTAAAACTGAAGAAATATTATCGTTTTTAAGTGATCTTTCTAATTATGGTTCTGAATATTCTGATTTATATTTTCAATCTAAATATTATGAAAATTGGTTATTAGAAGATGAAAAAATAAAAGAGGTAAAATACGATTTAGATCAAGGTGTTGGGATAAGATCAATAAATAAAGAAACAATTAGTTTTTCTTGTTGTAATGAAATAAGTAAAAAATCTTTAGAAAATCAAGTAAATATAGTAAATAGTATTTTTTTAGATAAAGAAGTTAAAAAAAAGGATTTTTTTTTTAAAAAACCTATAATTAATAGTATATATACGAAAAATAATCCCTTAAAAAATTATAAAAACGAAGAAAAAATAAATATTTTAAAAAATGTAAATAGTATAGCTAAAAAGATTAGTAAAAATGTTGTTAAAGTTTTCGTCAGTTTAACTGGTTCTTATGAATATGTATTAATAGCTTCTACTGATGGTGTACTAACAGCAGATATACGACCCTTAGTTCGATTTTTTATACATACTTTAGTTGAAAAAAACAGTAAAAGAGAAATTGGAATGAGTGGAGGTGGAGGACGATATGATTATAGTTTTTTTCTAAAAAAAAATAATTTTGGTTGTTCCAACTTAGAATATTTCATATCTGAATCGGTACGAATCGCATTAGTTAATCTAGATGCAAAAGAAGCTCCATCTGGTACTTTTCCAGTAGTTTTAGGAAGTGGTTGGCCAGGAGTACTTTTACACGAAGCAGTAGGACATGGTCTTGAAGGTGATTTTAATAGAAGAAAAACTTCTGTTTTCACTGGAAAATTAGGTAAAATAGTTTCTTCTCCATTATGTACTGTAATTGATGATGGAACAATTGAAAACAGAAGAGGTTCTTTAAATATAGACGATGAAGGAGTAGCTAGTCAACGTAATGTTTTAATTAAGAATGGTATTTTAGTTGGATATTTACAAGACAAATTTAATGCTCGTTTGATGAATACTGTATCTACTGGAAATGGTAGAAGAGAATCTTATGCTTTTTTACCTCTCCCGAGGATGACAAATACTTATATGTTACCTGGTAAATCTGATCCTAAAGATATAATTAATAGCGTCGATTATGGGTTGTATGCAACAAATTTCTCTGGAGGACAAGTAGATATTACTTCTGGTAATTTTGTATTTTCTAGTTCAGAGGCATATTTAATAAAAAAAGGAAAAATTATTCATCCTGTAAAAAATGCTACTTTGATTGGATCTGGTATAGATGTTATGAAATCAATTTCAATGATAGGAAATGATTTGAATATGGACTTAGGAATTGGAGTTTGTTTTAAGGATGGACAAGGAATTCCTGTTGGAGTAGGTCAACCTACTGTAAAAATAGAAAGATTGACTGTTGGAGGAACAAAAAAAACTTAAATAAAAAATTTTTGTAAAAATAAAAATATTTTTATATGTATAGTATTGCAGTCTAAATTTAAAATAGTAGACTGCAAGAGTATATTATTTATTTAATTTTTTTATTTTTTCATAGCTTTTTTCTTTTATTTTTGCTGATTTTCCGGTTCTATTCCTTAAATAATATAATTTTGATTTTTTAACGTCTCCTTTTCTAATTATAGAAATTTTTTCTATAATCGGAGAATGAGTTTGAAAAACTCGTTCTACACCTTCTCCATTAGAAATTTTACGAACACAAAATGAAGAGTTTAGTTGTCTGTTTTTTTTTGAAATAACTATTCCTTCAAAGGATTGAAGTCTTTTTTTGTTACTTTCTACTACCCAGATTTCTATTTTTAAATTATCTCCAGTACTGAAGTTAGGTATAGATTTATTTATTTGTTGATTTTCTATTAAAGCTATCAATTTATTCATATAAAATTTTTCCATAATGAAAAAATGTTCTTTTTTATTTATTTATTTTTTTTTTTAGATTATAAATATATTTTTTTTCTTCATTTGTTAACGAAATTTTTTTTATAATATTAGGATATTTTTCTAAAGTTTTTTTTAGAGCTTTTAATCTTCTCCATTTTTTTATTTTTTTATGATCACCTGATAATAAAATTTTTGGGACTGTTTTATTTTCTATGGTTTTAGGACGAGTATAGTTTGGATAATCTAGAATATTTTTATAAAAAGAATCTTTTTCAAAAGATTCTTTTTTTTTTAAAACTCCTGGATAAATTCTTGTTAACGCATCAATTAATACCATTGCTGCTAATTCACCACCGCTAATAATATAATTACCAATTGAATATTCTTCTTCTATTTCCATTTCTATTATTCTTTCGTCAATTCCTTTATATCTTCCACATATAAGAATAAAATTAGGTATTTTAGATAATTTTAAAATTTCATTTTGATTTAACATTTTTCCTTGAGGAGACAAATATATGATTTTTTTTTCTCCTTTAATAAGTGATTTAATATGTCTAATAGATTTCAATAGAGGAGGTGCGGTCATTACCATACCTACTCCACCTCCATAGGGTCTATCATCTATTGATTTTCTAGAATTTTTTGAGTAATTTCGTAAATTCCATACTTTAATTTTAATTATTTTTTTTTTTATTGCTCTAGAAATGAGTCCATATTGTTTAAAATTTTCAAACATTTCTGGAAAAATACTAATGATGTTTATCCACATAAATTAAATTCTTTATATTTTATATAATTAGATTAAGTTCCATTTTACTAATATTATTTTTTTTTGAATATTAACATTTTTAATTATTTTTTCTTCAATAAATGGAATAAGAATTTTTACTTCTTTTTTGTTTTTTTTTTTATGAGAATTTATAATTAAAACATCATTGTTTCCTGTTTCTATAATATTTACAACGATTCCTAAAATTTTTAAATTAATATTAAAAACAGTACAATTGAGAATATCTTTCCAGTAGTATTCTTTTTTTTTTTTATATGGTAGAAGTACTTTTTCTTCAACCATAATGAATTGGTTGATAATTTTTGTAGCTTCAGATCTATTATTTATTTCTATTATTTTAATTAAAAAATTTTTTTTATTTTTTTTCCATGTTTCTAAATTTAATAAATTTTGTTTTTTTTTTATAAACCAGGGTTGATAGTTAAAAATGTTTTTTTTTATTTCTGTAAAAGAATCAATTTTCATCCATCCTAAAATTCCATATACTGATTTTATTTTTCCTACAATGATTGAAGATTTTTTTTTAACATAATTTATTTTCATAATTAAATAAAGTAATTAAATATATTAATATTTTTTATTTTTTTTTATTTTTTTAATTTTTTTATTAAAAATTTGATTTTTTGGGACATTTGCGCTCCTTTTCTGATCCATTTTTTTAAATTATTTAAATTTACTGATAATTTTTTAGAATTATCTTTTTCAATAGGATTAAAAAACCCGATTTTTTCTATGAATCTTCCATTTCTGAAAAAACGGTTATCTGCTATAACAATTTTATAGAAAGGTTTCTTTTTACTACCATGTCTCGCTAAACGAATTTTAACCAAAATTTATTCCTTCTTGATTGTTTAATAAATTTTATTATACTTTATTTTGGTAAAATAAAATTTATTTTATTTAAAATTGAAAATTTTATAATTTTTTATTAGATAGATTAAATCATATTTTTTATATTATTTATAATTTGACTAAAACTTTTATTTTTTATTTTTTTCATCATTTTTTTTACTTCTTCAAATTGTTTTAATACTCTATTTACTTCGTATGTTTTTGTTCCTGATCCTTTGGAAATTCTTTTTTTTCTTGATCCTTTTATAATTTCTGGATTTCTTTTTTCTTTTTCAGTCATTGAACTAATTATCGATTCTATTTTTTTGAATGTTTTTTTATCAAAATTAGTATTCATTTTATTATTTAAAATATTTTTTCTACTAATTTTATTGATTAAATTAAATATTCCATCAAAATTTTTCATCTCTTTAATTTGTATTAAAAAATGATTTAAATCAAATTTTTTTTTACTTTGAATTGTTTTTTTTAAATTTTTTGATTTAGATAAATTAATTTTTTTTTCAATATCTTTTATAATTGATAAAGTAGTTTCCATTCCTAAAATTTTACAAGCCATTTTTTTTGGATTGAATAACTCAATATCATTTAATTTTTCTCCAGTTCCAATAAATTTTATAGCTTTTCCTACAATGTATTTTACTGATAATGCAGCGCCACCTCTAGCATCACTGTCAGTTTTTGTTAAAATAATTCCAGATAGTGGTATTGTTTCGTTGAATTTTTTAGCTACGTTAATTGAATCTTGACCCATCATTGAATCAACAACAAATAGAGTTTCATTTGGATTAATAGTTTGATGCATTTCTTTAATTTCAGAAATCATATATTCGTCAATATGTAATCTTCCTGCTGTATCTATTAAAATTAGATCATAGTTTTTTCTTTTTGCATAACTTATTGCAGATTTTGCAATTTCTATTGGTTTTTGTGTATTATTTGAAGGAAAAAAATCAATTTTTATTTGTAGTGATAAAATTTCTAGTTGTTTAATTGCAGCAGCTCGATAAACATCAGTAGATGTAATTAATATTTTTTTTTTTTTTTGTTTTTTAATAAATTTTCCAATTTTTCCTATAGTAGTAGTTTTTCCCACTCCTTGTTGTCCAACAAATAAAAATATATTCAATTTTTTTTTAGAAAAATCAAGTATATTATTTTTATCTTCCATAAAATTTATTAATTCGTTTTTAATTATCTTTAAAAATTCTTGTCCTGGAGTTAAATTATTATTAATATTTTTTCCAATTATTTTTTTTTTGCTAGATTTTATAAATTTTTTTATTACAGGAAAGGAAACGTCTGCTTCTAGAAAAGACTTTCTAATTTCTCTAAGTGTGTCTTCAATATTTTCTTCTGTAATTCTTCCTTTATTAGAAATATTTCTTATTGTTTTAGCTAGTCGTTGTGCAATTGAATTAAACATCATCGTCTCAAATATTATTAGTTAATAACTAAATTGTTAATAATTATTTTTTTATTATTTAGAAATAAATTATTGTTATAAAAAAAAATCGTTTGGATTTTATTTTATATAGAAGAAGGATAATAACCTAATATTTTAATTTTTTTTTTTTTTATTAATTTTGAAATTTTAAAAATAAAAAAATTTTTAACTTTTGAATTAATGTCATTTTTTAAAAAAAATTCAATAAAAAATATCTTTTGTTCATTATTTTTTATAGAAGGTCTAGCTTCTATGTTATTAATTAGCATGTTTTCTTTGTCAATATTTGAAATTATGTCAATGATGTAATTAGATTTTATATCATTTTTTAGTATTAGAATTAATTTATTATTTTCTTTAAAAGTTGTTTTTTTTTGTTTTCCTAAAATTATAAAAGTTGTAATATTTTTTTTTTTATTATTAATATTTTTTTTTAGTATATATAAATTATGTATTTTTTTTCCTAGTTTCCCTCCTATAGCAGCTATGTTTGTTTTTTTTTCTTGAGATATTTTTTTTAATGCTTCAGCACTACTATTTGTATGTTTAATTATCCAATTTTTGTTTTTTTTTAAAAATTCACTACATTGTTTAATGGGTTGGTAATGAGAATAAATGATTTTTATGTTCTCTATTTTACATTTTTCTTTAGTTAATAAATAATGATTTATTGAAAGTTTTATTTCGTTAATAATAGATAAATTGGTATTTTGTAATAAATCATATACTTCATGAATAGCACCTGAACAGGTATTGTATATTGGCAAAATAGAAAAATTATTTTCTATTTTATTGGTTGTTTTTTTTATTATTTGAAAAAAATTTTTGCATTTTTTCATTTTTAATTTTTCTGAATTATATTTGCAATATTTTATTGCAGCTTGATGTGAATAAGATCCTTGAGGGCCTAGAAAAAATATTTTTTGTAAGTTTAGATCTTTATTTTTTTTTGTTATACATTTTTGTAGAATTACTGATTCATTTATAATAATTTTAAATATTTTTTTTACGTATTTTGAATTTATTTGTTTTTTTATGGATAAATTAATAATTTTATCCATAACTTCTTTTTCTCTTTTTTTATCTTTGATTGGTTTATTATATTTTTGTTTATATAAAGCAATACTCTTTGATACAAAACATCTTTCTTTTAACAAAAGAATAATTTTTTTGTCAATTAGATCTATTTTACTTCTTAATTTTAAAAAAGACGATTCATGATTCATATGAATTACCTGTAAGATTGTTGATAGAAAGGATATGATTGATTTTTTTAAAAAAATAAGTTTAAGATTTATATTTTTTTTAAAATATTATTAATATTTTTTTATATCAAATATATTTTTTTAATTTTAATTTAATTTTTTTCATTTTGAATATTTCTTTGTATTTTGCTTCTAAAAAATATATCATATTTTTATATTGATTTAAAAATTGAAAATTATTTTTTAGTATAATTATCTGGATAATATTAGTATGAAAACTTATTCTGCAAAAATAACAGACATAAAGCGATCTTGGTATACAGTTGATGCTTGTGGAAAGATCTTAGGAAGATTGGCAACAAATTTATCAATTATATTACGTGGTAAACATAAAGTAGAATACACGCCTCATGTTGATACAGGAGATTTTTTAATAGTTTTAAATGCTAGTAAAGTTGTAGTTAGTGGGAAAAAGAATGTAAAAAAACTATATTTTCATTATACTGGTTATGCAGGTGGACTTAAAAAAATTACGTTTAAAGAAATGTTAATTAAAAACCCAGAAAAAATAATTAAAATTGCAGTAAAAGGAATGTTACCTAAAGGTCCATTAGGTAGAAAAATGTTAAGTAAATTAAAAATTTTTTCTGGTTCTAAACATGATCATGATGCTCAACAACCTAAAATATTAAATTTTTAGTGAAGGTAAAATAAAGTACTATGAAAAATAAAAAAAGTCATTACGGTACTGGCCGTAGGAAAACTTCTTCAGCAAGAGTTTTTCTTAGTTTAGGAAATGGAAATATTATTATTAATAATAAAACGTTAGAAAAATATTTTGGTAGAAAAACTTCTTGTATGATAGTTAAACAACCATTAAATATTATAAATTTGTTAGAAAAGTTTGATTTTTATATTACTGTTAAAGGAGGTGGGGTTTCTAGTCAAGCAGGAGCTATTAGACAAGGTATTACAAGATCGTTAATAAAATATGATAATTCTTTTAGAGTAATATTACGAAAATCAGGATTTGTTACTAGAGATTCCAGAGAAGTAGAAAGAAAAAAGGTGGGTTTACGAAAATCAAGAAAGAAACCACAATTTTCAAAAAGGTGATTATTATTGCTATGTTTCTATTATTTTTTTATTTATTAATTTTTTTAGTTATTTTTTTAAAACCCGGATTATTTTTTATTACCGGGTTCTTGAATATTTTTATTGTAATTTTTTTATTTTTATTCAAAAAAATATATTTCTCAAAATAAAAAATTAGTATTAAATTTTTATTCATCTTTTTTTGTTTTTTTATCTTTTTTTAAAAATTTTGATAAATTGATACATAAATTTTTAATTCCCTTTTTTTTTTTTACAGAAATAAAATAAATCTTCTCTTTTTGTTTTATTTTTTTGAAAATTTTTGTAATTTTATTTTTTAATTTTTCTTTTTCAACTAAATCAATTTTATTAAAAATTAACCATATTGTTTTTAAAAATATTTTTTTTTTATATTTTTTAATTTCTTTTAATATTATTTTTATGTTTTCTATTGGTTTAGAATTGTCATTTGGAGCTATATCCACGATATGTAAAATAATTTTACATCTTTCTAAATGTTTTAAAAATTTTAATCCTAATCCAATTCCATTTGAAGCACCTTTAATAATTCCAGGTATATCTGCTATAACAAATTTTGGTTGGTTTTTTACTTTTACAACTCCTAAAGTTGGTTTTAGAGTAGTAAATGGATAATTATCTACTTTTGGATTTGCTGCTGAAATAGATTTAATCAGTGAAGATTTTCCAGCATTAGGTAATCCTAATGTTCCAACATCAGCTAAAAGAATTAATTCTAATTTTATTTTTCTAGATTCCCCTTTTTTTCCCTTGGTATATTTTTTAGGTGTTCGATTGGTAGATGATTTAAATCTAGTATTACCAATTCCATGCCATCCTCCTTTAGCAATTAGAATTTTTTCACTTTTTTTCGTCATATCTAAAATTATTTCATCAGTATTAGAATTAATAATTCTAGTTCCTATAGGAACAAATATAGTTTTATCGGCTCCTTTTTTTCCTGAACAATTTTTAGATTTTCCATTTTCTCCATGATTTGCAAAAATTTTTTTTTTAAATCTAAAATCAACTAATGTGTTTATGTTTTTTGTTGTTTTTATCCAAATATTACCTCCATCTCCTCCATCACCTCCATCAGGACCTCCTTTTGGAATATATTTTTCTCTTCTAAAACTAATGCATCCGTTTCCTCCATTTCCTCCTATTACTTCAATAACAACTTCGTCAACGAATTTCATTTATTTCTCAATTTTTAAAATTAATTAATTATTTTTTTAATAATTATTTAAAACAGATTTTAAATACATGAAATATATTTTTTTTAATTATTTTCAATAATTTATAAAAATTTAAGAATCTACTTTTTTTCTATTATTTCAACATATGTTTTATTATTTATTCCTTTTTTACTAAATT
The DNA here is from genome assembly GCF_964058925.1 of Buchnera aphidicola (Tetraneura ulmi). Taxonomy (NCBI): domain Bacteria; kingdom Pseudomonadati; phylum Pseudomonadota; class Gammaproteobacteria; order Enterobacterales; family Erwiniaceae; genus Buchnera; species Buchnera aphidicola. The sequence continues at coordinate 357,696 of NZ_OZ060366.1, read as the reverse complement.
TTACATATCCTTCTAATTTAGAAAATATTGTATGGTCTTTTCCACAACCTACGTTTTTTCCTGGATGAAATTTAGTTCCTCTTTGTTTAAGAATTATATTTCCAGGAAACACAAGTTCTCCTCCAAATTTTTTTATTCCTAGTCTTTTTGATTTTGAATCTCTTCCATTTCTACTAGAACCACCAGCTTTTTTATGTGCCATTTTTTTATCCCTTTATTTAGTTTTTAATAATTTCTGTTATTTTTACTTCAGTAAATTTTTGTCTATGTCCTTGTTGTTTTTTATAATGTTTTCTACGTTTAAATTTTATTATTTTTATTTTTTTATTTTTTTTTTGAGAAATTATAACACCTTTTACAATACAATTTTTTAAATAAGGCTTTCCTATATGAACACAATTGTTTGTATTTATCATCAATATTTGATTAAATTCAATTTTTTCTCCAGTTTTTTTTTCTATTTTTTCTGTTTTGATTGTTTTTCCTATATTTGCTTTGTATTGTTTATTTTTACAAACAAAAATTGCATACATGTTTATCTCCATAATAAGAGCTTATTTTTTATAAAGTTATTTTTTAAAATTAGTTTTTATTTTTTTTTTTTTTTTTTTTTTTTTTCCATTCTTTTTTTGTGTATGTTTCTATTGATACGGAATGAATATTCTTATTTGTAAAATATTTCATTAATGGAGAATAAATCATTTGTTGTTTTTTTACATCTGACATACCACAAAAAATGTCACTAATTGCTATTATTTCCATATAATCATTATTTCCGTTAACATAAATATCTTCTATTGATAAAGAATTTATTAGAATTGATTTTATTTTTTTAGTATCCATATTTGATTTTTAATTTATATTTTCTGTTTTTAAAATAATATTGTTGATGTAATTTTTTTTAAAATTAAACAGTTTATTAATTACTTTAATAGTAATTATTTAAATGTTAAAAATTAATATTTATTGATATAATTATTTTTTCATATATTTAAAATAAATATTACCATATTAGTATTTAAGATCTTTCATATCAAGTTTTTTATAAAAATTCAATTGCATTTTTAATTTAATCAAGTTAATTTCATAATTAATTTTTTTTAGGACATGTTTATTTGGATTTTTTGGTGTAGTTATTGTTTTTACTACATAAAATATATATATTTGTTCATTTTAGAAAATTTATTAAATTTAGTATTAGAAATACTAACTATTTTAAATAAATTTAGAATATTAATTAAATTTATATTTAAAAAAAGGTAATTTATAAATTATGAAAATTAATCATATTCCAATGACTGTATCTGGTCTTGAAAAATTACAAACAGAATTAAAATATTTGAAAAATAAAATACGACCAAAAATAATTTCTGAAATAGCAAAAGCAAGAGAATATGGAGATTTAAAGGAAAATGCAGAATATCACTCTGCTAGAGAAGAACAAAGTTTTTGTGAAGGTAGAATTAAAGAAATAGAAAACAAATTATCATATTCTCAAATAATAGATGTTACTAAAATTACAAATACAGGAAAAGTAATTTTTGGTGCAACAGTAACTGTTTTAAATTTAAAAATTAATAAAGAATTTACATATTGTATTGTAGGTGATGAAGAATCTGATTTAAAAAAAAATTTTATTTCTATAAATTCTCCAATAGCTAGAGGATTAATTGGAAAAAAAAAAGAAGAAGTTGTTTCTATTAAAACTCCTCGAGGAAATGTTGGATATAGAATTTTAGATATACAACATAAATAAGAATTTTTTTTGGTATTTAAAAAATAATTTTATGATTGTTAAAAAACGTTCTCATAGTTCAAAATTATGGTTATCTGAACATTTCAAAGATGAATATGTTAAAAAATCTCACAAAAAAAAATTGATTTCAAGAGCTTGGTTTAAATTACAAGAAATAGACAACAAAGAAAAATTATTTAAATTAGGAATGAATGTTTTAGACTTAGGATCTTCTCCTGGTAGTTGGTCAAAATATGCTTCTGAAAAAGTTGGAAAATTAGGAAAAGTTTTTTCTTGTGATATTATCCCTATGAATTTTATACCAAATGTCAATTTTATTCAGGGAGATTTAAGAAAAGCTAGCAATTTTAAAAAATTGTTATTATTAATAAAAAATACAAAAATTAATACAGTAATATCGGATATGTCGCCAAATACTAGCGGATGTTCATTAATTGATTTACCGAAAATATTTCATTTAGGAGGTATTTCTATTTCAATTTCAAAAGTAGTACTTTCAAATAATGGAAAACTTGTATTAAAAACGTTTCAGGGAACAGGATTTGATAAATTTTTAAAGAAAATTAGTGCTTTATTTCTAAATGTTAAAATTCGAAAACCTAATGCTTCAAGAGGTCGTTCTCGAGAAGTATTTATTGTAGCATCTAAGTTAAAAAAAAAATAAATTTTTTTTATGCTAATATTTAATACAAATTGTACTGTGAGGTTAATCCATTGAATGACATGGGTAAAAACCTGATCCTTTGGTTTTTTGTTGCTGTTGTATTGATTTCAATTTTTAATAACGTTAATTTTAATGAAGAAAAAATCAATATAAGAGATTATTCAACTTTTTTATCAGAAGTAAACCAAGATCAAGTTAATGAAGCACATATTGATGGTCAAAAAATTAGTGTAATTAGAAAAGATGGTGGTAAATATGTAACTATGATTCCAATTCATGATCCAAAATTATTGGATAATTTATTGATAAAAAAGGTTAAGACTGTTGGAAATTTTCCAATTGAACCTAGTTTATTAACTTCAATTTTTATATCTTGGTTTCCAATGTTATTGTTAATTGGATTATGGTTTTTTTTTATGAAACAAATGCAATTAGGAGGAGGTAAAGGAGCAATATCTTTTGGAAAAAGTAAAGCTAGAATGTTAGAAGAAAAGAATAATAAAACAAGTTTTTTGGATGTAGCTGGTTGTGATGAAGCTAAAGAAGAAGTTAAAGAATTAGTAGAATATTTAAAAGAACCTGCTAAATTTAAAAAATTAGGTGGAAAAATACCCAAAGGATTATTAATGGTAGGTCCACCTGGTACGGGAAAAACATTATTAGCTAAAGCAATTGCTGGAGAAGCCAAAGTTCCTTTTTTTACAATTTCAGGTTCTGATTTTGTAGAAATGTTTGTTGGAGTTGGAGCTTCTCGTGTAAGAGATATGTTTGAAAATTCTAGAAAATCAGCTCCTTGTATAATTTTTATTGATGAAATCGATGCTGTAGGAAGACATAGAGGGTCTGGTTTTGGAGGGGGACATGACGAAAGAGAACAAACTTTGAATCAGATGTTGGTAGAAATGGATGGGTTCGAAGATAATGAAGGGATTTTATTAGTTGCTGCAACTAATAGACCAGATGTTTTAGATCCAGCTTTGTTAAGACCGGGTCGTTTCGACAGACAAATTATAGTTCCATTACCCGATATACGTGGTAGAGAACAAATATTAAAAGTACATATGAAAAAAGTTCCATTAGATGAAAAAGTTATAGCAATGGTTATTGCTAGAGGTACTCCAGGTTTTTCTGGAGCTGATTTAGCTAATTTAGTAAATGAAGCAGCTTTATCTTCAGCAAGAAATAACAAATTAGTAGTATCTATGAAAGAATTGGAACAAGCTAAAGACAAAATTATCATGGGTAGTGAAAGAAGATCAATGGTTATGACTGATTTACAAAAGGAATCAACTGCATATCATGAAGCAGGTCATGTGATAGTTGGTCGTTTAGTACCAGATCACGATCCTGCACACAAAGTTACTATAATACCTAGAGGAAATGCATTAGGAGTAACTTTTTTTCTTCCAAAAGAAGATGTTTTGAGTATTAGTAAGAAAAAATTAGAAAGTCAAATATCAACTTTATATGGAGGAAGATTAGCAGAGGAAATTATTTATGGAATTGATTGTGTATCAACTGGTTCTTCTAATGATATAAAATTAGCAACTACTATTGCTAAAAATATGATTACTCAGTGGGGCTTTTCAGATAAATTAGGGCCTTTGTTATATACAGAAGAAGAAGGAGATACATTTTTAGAAAGAACTGCAAATAAATTTAAAAATATGTCTAATGAAACTGCAAAAATAATTGATGAAGAAGTTCGATTTTTAATAAAAAATAATTATAATAGATCTAAAAAAATATTAAAAGAAAATATAGACATATTGCATGCTATGAAAGACGCATTAATAAAATATGAAACTATAGATTCAGATCAAATAGATGACTTAATGAATCGAAAAGAAGTAAGATCTAATCTTAGGTAAAATATAAAAATGATAATTAAATATATTTTTAGTTTAATTATTTTTAATTAAAATAAATAGTATTATATATAATGGTCTTTATTTTTTAAAATACATTATTTTAGATAAAAATAAAATTATTGAAATAAGAAAAAATTAATTATTTTTTAAAATAATTTATTTTTAATTTGGAGAAAATTAATTTATGTACGATTTTTTTTTACAATTTTTTTTATTTCCTCATTTTTTTTAATTATTATGATTGTTTTTAATAACAATACGAATGATAGTTCTGTTTCATCTGCTGAATTAAATTCTCTAGAAAAGATGATATATCGAAATAGTACTAGTAATCATTTTTTAATAATGGTAACTGGATTGCTAGCCATTGTTTTTTTTGTTTCGTCTTTATTTCTATGCAGAATAATTACTTGTCATGAAACAAATAGTTTATTATCGAATTCGATAAGTGAAAAAAAAACTCCTAAATAATAATTTTTTTGGAAAATTTTTTTTAATTAAATTCATTTAGATCTTTCTTTTAGAACCGAGGTGGTGAAATAGGTAAACACGCTACTTTGAGGAAGTAGTGCTTACAATTTTATAAAAGCTTACGGGTTCAATTCCCGTCCTCGGTATAAAATTTTTTTTTAAAATTATTTTTCTATTTTCGAAAGTTTTTTTTTGATTAAAATTGTTTTAATTATATTTGAAATATTTTTCGAAAAGGGTTAAACATTAAAACCCCGAAATTCAATCGGGGTTTTTTATTGCTATAAAAAAATTAAAAGATATGAATTATTAGTATTTTTAATTTTGTTTTTAATATTAATTTTTTTTAAAATTTATAAAAATAGTATTTATTTTTTTTAAGTATTTAATTTAATTATTTCTAATAATCTCTTTTTTAATTTTAAATGGCTTTCAAAAGGTAATTTATTAATTTTCTTTTAAATTAATAGTAGAACTAATGATGTTGGAATTAGTATTTTTAAAATTGGTTAGTATCACTATTGATTAATTTAGAAAAATAAATCAAGGTTAATTAAAATGAAAAAAGACATTCTGTCTGTTGTAGAAGCTGTTTCAAATGAAAAATCCTTACCTAGAGAAAAAATTTTTGAAGCTTTAGAAATTGCATTAGCCACAGCAACAAAAAAAAAATATGAACGAGATGTGGATATTCGAGTTGATATAGATAGAAAAACTGGAAATTTTAGAACTTTTCGTCGTTGGATAGTGGTTAAAGACGTTTCTAACCCTACTCGAGAAATTACTTTTGAAGCAGCATATTTTTATGATAGTAAAGCTAATATTCATGATTATGTAGAAGATGAAATTAATTCAGTAGATTTTGATAGAATTACAACCCAAACAGCTAAACAAGTTATTGTACAGAAAGTTCGTGAAGCTGAAAGAGCTATGATAGTTGAAGAGTTTAAGGATCATATAGGGGAAATTCTAACAGGTATTGTAAAGAAAATAAATAGAGAAAGTATAATTTTAGATTTAGGAGATAATGCTGAAGCAATTCTAATAAAAGAAGACATGTTACCAAGAGAAAATTTTCGTCCAGGAGATCGTGTTCGTGGTATTTTATATCGTATTGCTCCAGATTCTAAAGGAGTGCAATTATTTATTAGCAGATCTAGAGATGAAATGCTAATTGGTTTGTTTAAAATTGAAGTTCCTGAAATAGGTGAAGAATTAATTGAAATAAAAGCAACTGCTAGAGATCCAGGTTCTAGAGCAAAAATTGCAGTAAAAACAAATGATAAAAGAATTGATCCAGTCGGTGCTTGTGTAGGAATGAGAGGTGCTAGAGTTCAAGCGGTTTCAAGTGAATTATACGGAGAAAGAATTGACATTGTATTGTGGGATGATAATGCACCTCAATTTGTTATTAATTCAATGTCTCCTGCTGAAGTGTCTTCTATTGTTGTAGATGAAGATAATCATACAATGGACATTGCAGTTGAAGTTAGTAACTTAGCACAATCAATTGGAAGAAATGGACAAAATGTTCGCTTAGCTTCACAGTTGACTGGTTGGGAGTTGAATGTGATGACTATAGAAGAATTAAATAATAAAAATGAGAAAGAATTTTTGGTAATAATAAATAATTTTAAAAAAAAATTGAATATTACAGAAAAGGTTGCAAAAATTTTAGTAAATGAAGGTTTTTCTAAAATAGAAGAATTAGTTTTAATTACTTCTAAAGATATTTTAAAAATAAAAGAAATCAATGAAGAAAAATTTTCTATAATACAGAAAAAAGCTCGATTAGCATTGATTAATTGTATAAGTAAGAAAAAAAACCCAACAGAAAAATTAATTTTAGATAAAAGAATTTTAGAATTAGAGGGTATGAACAAAATTATTGCTGTTAAGTTATTCAAAAGAAATATACATACAATTGAAAACTTAGCTGAACAAAGCATAGATGATTTAAAGGATATTAAATCCTTGAATTCTACAGAAGCAGGTAAATTAATTATGTTAGCTAGAAATGCTTGTTTTTGGTTTGATAAAAACATCGAAGTATAAAGGGAAATGGTATGATTGATAAAATAAAATTAAAAATTTTAGCAAATGAAATAAAAACTCCTATTGAAGTTTTAGTAAAAAAATTAAATACATGTGGAATAAAAAAAAAAAAAGATGATTTTATTACAGTTCAAGAGAAAAAATATTTTTTAAATTTTATAAATAAAAATAAAATTTTTGATAATGAAACTTTCACTTTACAAAAAAAAACTCGTAGTATAATAAATATTTCTAGTATAACAGGAAAAAAAAAAATTATTAAAGTAGAAACAAGAAAGAAACAAATGTATCTTAGAAGTGAATTACAAGAAAAATTAAATTTAAACATTAATTCTAATTTAAAAAATGTAGAAGAATATAAAATAGAAAAAAAAATAAAAGAAAAAAATATTAGAAAAAAAGATTTAAAAAAAAGATCTTTTTTAAAATTAAAAAATTCTAAAAAATACGATTCCTTACCTATTTTTTTAAAAAAAAATAAAATTACAACCGATAATTGTAAAAAAGAAGATATAATGATAGAAAACAATAAAAAAAATAAATTTTTCAAGAATTCTATTAAAATTAAAAAAAAGAAAAAAATTTTAAATAAAAATTTAAAAGATTTGAAAATAAATTCACAATCATTTTTAGAAAAAGACAATAATTCGGATAAAAATATTGAATTAAATAATTCAAAACAAAAAATGAATAATATTAATAAAAATAGTGTTTTAAATCCTAAAAAAAATGGAAAAGAAAAAAATGAAAAAATAAATTTTTCTATTTCTAAGAAAAAAAATAGAATTTTTAATCAAAAAAAAACTATTGTTTTACAACAAAAATTTAAAAAACCACTTTATACAGTAAATAAAGATGTAGTTATAAGAAATGAAATGACTGTTTCTGAATTAGCAAAAAAAATGGCGGTAAAGACTTCTGAAGTAATTAAAGCTATGGCTAAATTAGGTAAATTTTTTAGTAAAGAGCAATTTTTAAATAAAGAACTGTCACAGATTATTGCTGAAGAAATGGGCCATAAAGTTATTGTTAAATTTAAGAATAACTTTGAAGAAGAATTAATAAATAATTGTCTTAATTCAAATAAATTAAAAAAAAATAGACCACCAGTAGTAACAGTAATGGGCCATGTAGATCATGGAAAAACAACTTTATTAGATTATATTCGATCAACTAATACAGTTAAACAAGAATCAGGTGGTATAACTCAACATATTGGTGCTTATCATGTAAGTACTAAAAATAACAATTCAATTACTTTTTTGGATACTCCTGGACATTCGGCTTTTACAGCTATGCGAGCTAGAGGTGCGAATATTACTGATATTATAGTTTTAGTTGTTGCATTAGATGATGGTATTAAACCACAAACAATAGAAGCGATAAATCATGCTAAATTAGCTAAAGTTCCAGTAATAGTTGCAATTAATAAAATTGATAAAATAAATTCCAATAATGTTGAAGAAATAAAAAACCAATTAACGAATTATGGGATAGTTTCGGAAGATTGGGGTGGTGATAACATATTTATTAATATTTCTGCAAAAACAGGGAAAGGAATAAATGAATTACTCGATGCAATTTCACTACAGGCTGAAATGTTAGAATTACATACATTTATTGATGGAATGGCCACTGGAGTTGTTATTGAATCTTATTTAGATAAAGGTAGAGGTCCATTAGCTACAGTAATAATTAAAAATGGAAAATTAAAAAAAGGAGATGTAGTTTTATGTGGATTTGAATATGGGAAGATAAGAGCTATTTTGAATGAAAATAAAAAATTTATTAATTATATCAATGCTTCTATTCCAGTAGAAATATTAGGTTTATCAGGTGTTCCTATTGCAGGAGATTTATTAACAGTTGTTAAAAATGAAAAAATAGCTAGAGAAATTTCAACAAAGAGAAAAGAAAAAATTCGTTCTAAAAAATTTGAAATAAATAATAAAATAAATTTAGAAAATATATTCGAAAATATGAATAAAGAAAAACCAAAAGAATTAAATATTATTTTAAAGACCGATTGTCAAGGTTCGTTAGAGGCTATTAATGATAGTTTATTAAAAGAAAAATATATTAATGAAAATAGTGTAAAGTTAAATATAATTAGTTCTGGAGTAGGAGGAATTACTGAAACTGATGCTTCATTATCGATTGCATCTAATGCAATAATTTTAGGTTTTAATGTTCGTGCAGATTCTTCTGCTAATAGAATTATTAATTTAGAAAAGTTAGATGTACGATATTATTCAGTTATTTATGATTTATTAAATGAAGTTAAATCTTCTCTTATCGGAAAATTATCTCCTGAAATTAAGCAAAAAATAATTGGATCAGCAGAAGTTAGAAGTGTTTTTAAATCTCCTAAATATGGGAATATTGCTGGTTGTATGGTAATTAATGGAATTATCAAAAAAAATTCTCCAATTAGAGTATTAAGAAATAATATTGTTATATATACAGGAGAATTGGAATCTTTGCGTAGATTTAAAGAAGATGTAAATGAAATACGTAATAATATGGAATGTGGAATTGGAATTAAAAATTATTACGATGTTAGTATTAAAGATATAATTGAAGTATATGAATTAATTGAAGTTTAAAAATATAGATTTATATTCATTAACAATTAAGTAATAAAAAATATTTTAAATAGGAAATAATATTGAAAAAGAAACCATATAGAAATTTTCAATTATCAGAGGAGATGAGAAAAGAAATATCTAAAATTTTACAAATATATTGTAATGATTCTAGGATAAATAAATTAAATGTTAGCATAGTAGAAGTTTTAATAAATAAAGATTTTTCTATTGCTAAAGTGTTTTTTACTATTTTTAATGTATCGAATAAGGAAGAGGTAATAAAAATATTACAGAATTCTTCTAGTTATATTAAAAAAAAATTAGGAAAAAATCTTCTTTTTCGTATAGTTCCGAAGATAAAATTTATATATGATAGTTCTTTTATAGAAGGTATTAGAATTTCTAAAATAATAAATAAAGTTATTAAAAAAAATAAATGAATAGAAATTGAATAGGATTTCATTGTTATATGAATTTATCTAAAATAGTTAATAATGGAGTGTTATTATTGGATAAGCCAAAATTACATTCTTCCAATTCTGTTTTACAATACGTAAAGAAAATATTCAAAATTAAAAAAGCTGGCTATATTGGAACATTAGATCCGTTAGCAACAGGAATGTTACCTATATGTTTTGGTGAATCTACAAAATTTTTAAAATATTTATCAAATGCGAAAAAACGTTATTTAGTAATAGCTAAATTAGGTGTGCAAACTACAACTTTCGATTCGTTAGGAGAAGTCATAAAAAAAACTTCAATTATAAATATTAAAAAAGATTTTTTAAAAAGATGTTTAAAAAAATTTATAGGTAAAATAGAGCAAATTCCTCCCATGTATTCTGCTTTAAAACACAAAGGTATTCCTTTATATAAATATGCCCGTAAAGGAATTACAATATTTCGAAAGACTAGAAAAATTACAATCTATGAGTTAGACTACATCATACATAATAATAATTTTATTAAATTAAAAATTTTATGTTCTACAGGAACGTATGTTAGAACTCTTATAGATGATTTAGGAAAATTATTAGGATGTGGTGCTCATATAGTTTATTTGCGTAGATTAGAAGTTTCATTTTATTTAGAAAATCAACTAGTAAGTTTAAATATAATAAATAGAATTAAAAACTACTTTTATAGAAGTAATTCTTTGAGTTATTTAAATTTTTTTAGAAAAATAATTCTTCCTACAGATAGTCTATTATCTAATTTTCCTATATTTAAATTAAACGATTGTTTTTCTTTTGATTTTAGTTGTGGAAAAAAAATTAGTATTTTTATTAAAAAAAAAAATAAAACTAAATTAGTTAGAGTTTTAAAAAAAAGTAATAACAAATTTCTTGGAGTTGGGAAAATTCAAGAAAATAATCTTCTTATTCCAATAAGATTAATTTCTAGTTTTTAAAAATAATATATTAAACTATATAAGTTGATATTGATGAGGAATTCAATGAATTACGATTTAAAAAAAAAAAAAAAGATAATTAAAAAATTTGGAAAAAACGAATTAGATACAGGTGATACATCAGTACAGATAGCGTTATTGACTAATAAAATAAATTATTTACAAAAACATTTTAATTACCATAAAAAAGATCATTGTAGTCGTCGTGGACTGTTGAAAATGGTTTCTCATCGTCGTAAATTATTAGATTATTTAAAGGTAAAATATGTATCTAAATACATTTCTTTAATTGAAAATTTAGGGTTAAGACGATAAATTTATATTTTTTTTATAATTTAGAGGTTTTAAAAAAAATATTTAGATTTTTTTAAAGTATTTTTTTATATTATAAAAATAAAATTTTATTTTTTTTATTTAATGAAGAAGTTCGCTTTATCTTAAGGACGTTATTTTGTTTAATCCTATTGTACGTAAATTTAAGTATGGAGAACATACTGTTACTATAGAAACAGGAATTTTAGCTAGACAGGCAACTGCTGCTATCATGATAAATATGAATGATACATCTGTTTTGGTAACTGTAGTTGAAGAAAAAAAACAACAAATAAAAACTAATTATTTGCCATTGACTATCAGTTATCAAGAAAGAACATATGCAGCTGGAAAAATACCAGGTGGTTTTTTTAGAAGAGAAGGAAGACCTAGTGAAAATGAAATATTGATTGCTAGGCTTATTGATCGTCCTATTCGTCCTTTGTTTCCGAAGGGATTTTCTAATAACATACAAATTATAGCAACTGTAGTTTCGGTAAATCCTAAAGTTAATCCAGATATCGTAGCAATTATTGGAGCTTCAGCAGCTTTAAGTTTTTCTGGAATACCGTTTTTGGGTCCAATAGCAGCTTCTAGAGTAGCTTATATAGATAAAGAATATGTTTTGAATCCTACTATGGAAGAAATGAAAAATAGTAAACTAGATTTAGTATTATCAGGAACTAAAAAGGCCATATTAATGGTAGAAGCAGAATCAAATATGTTGAGTGAAGAAGAAATTTTAAATGCTATTTCATTCGGCCATAAAGCTCAACAAATTGTTATTGATAACATTTGTGCTCTATCTAATGAAAAAGAAAAAAAAAATTGGAATATGCAAGATTTTCAAATGAATTATTCTTTATATTTGAAAGTATCTTCATTAGTTGAAGGGAAAATTAGTGATGCTTATAAAATTTTAGAAAAGAAGAGTAGACATGATAAATTAAATATAATCAAATCAGAATTGATAGAAACATTGTGTAATGAAAATATTATAAATAATGAATTAGAAATAGAAAATTTATTTCAAGAGTTAGAAAAAAATATAGTAAGACATAAAATTTTAAAAAAAGGTACAAGAATAGATGGAAGAAAATTTAATGAAATACGAAAATTAGATGCTAGAATTGGTATTCTTCCAAGAACTCATGGATCAGCTTTATTTACTAGAGGAGAAACACAATCGTTAGTTACTACAACTTTAGGGACAGCTAGAGATGCTCAAAGTTTAGATGAGCTTCTTGGTGGAGATAGAACAGAAAATTTTCTTTTTCATTATAATTTTCCTCCCTATGCTGTAGGTGAAATAGGAGTTATAGGATCTCCTAAAAGAAGAGAAATAGGACATGGAAAACTTGCAAAAAAAAGTTTATCTGCAGTTATGCCTAGAATTGAAGAATTTCCATATACTATAAGAATAGTTTCTGAAATTACTGAATCAAATGGTTCTTCTTCAATGGCATCAGTATGTGGTGCTTCTTTAGCATTAATGGATGCAGGAGTTCCTATCAAATCTTCTGTTGCAGGAATAGCCATGGGGTTAATTAAAGAAGATGATAAATTTGTAATACTTTCTGATATTATAGGAGATGAAGACCATTTAGGAGACATGGATTTTAAAGTTGCTGGTGGAAGAGATGGAATAACTTCTTTACAAATGGACATGAAAATTGAAGGAATAAATATAAAAATAATTAGATTATCGTTATTACAAGCTAAAGTTTCTCGTTTGCATATACTAGATATTATGGAAAAAGTAATAAAATATCCAAAATTAGACATTTCAATTTTTGCTCCTAGAATTTATATATTAAAAATTAATCCAGAAAAGATAAAAGATTTGATAGGAAAGGGAGGTTCTGTTATTCGTATGTTGACTGAAGAAACTGGAACTACGATTGAGATTTCAGATGATGGAACAGTAAGAATATCATCTATAATAGAAAAAAAAGCAAAAAATGCTATTAGAAGAATAAAAGAAATTACAGCAGAAATTGAAGTTGGTACTATTTATTTAGGAAAAATAACAAGAATTGTTGATTTTGGAGTTTTTGTTTCTATTGGAATAGGGAAAGAAGGATTAGTTCACATATCTGAAATTTCAAAAAATAGAATAGGTAAGATTTCTGATTATCTTAAGGTTAATCAAAGAATATCTGTAAAGGTTTTAGAAATAGATAGACAAGGAAGGTTGCGATTAAGTATGAAAGAAACAATAAAAAAATAATTTTTTAAAAAAAATTGTTTTCTTTTTTAAATATTTATATTTATATATTAAAACATGTTTTTATGTATTTTTTTTATATTTCGTAAAAAATCTTTTTTAGAATAAATATATTTTATATTTATGAAAAAAATTTCTTTATGTATTGATTTTTTAATTTGTTTTTTAATTTTTTGTTTATTGCATAAAGATACGTGAATTGAGTGCGTAGATTATTTTTAATAATAAATTTTATATTTTTAGAATTATTTTTATGTTAAAAAAATAATTTTTATAAATATTTCCTAAAATAGATTTTTTATTTTTACATTCTTTAAATTTAAGCCAGTTGACATTTTCTAATGAGAATAAAAAAATATTTTTATAATAAATTATGTATACTGGCCTGAATTAACTTAAGAGGCACATGTACTACATGACTCGTACTGAAAAAATTACGTTTTCTGTTTTTAATTTTAAACCTTCGATTATGAAAGCATTGAATGAAATTGGTTATGTAAAACCTTCTCCGATTCAAAATGCTTGTATACCTTATCTTTTAGAAGGGAAAGATGTATTAGGAATGGCACAAACAGGTAGTGGTAAAACTGCTGCTTTTTCTTTGCCATTGTTGCAAAATATTAATTTATCTTTAAAATTCCCCCAAATTTTGGTTTTAACTCCTACAAGAGAATTAGCAATACAAGTTGCAGAAGCATTTTCGGTATTTTCAAAATATATAAACGGAATTAATGTTACTGCTTTATACGGAGGTCAAAGATATGAAGTGCAACTAAAATCTTTAAGAAATGGTTCTCAGATTGTTGTAGGTACACCAGGTAGATTATTAGATCATTTAAAAAGAGGTACATTGAACTTATCTAAATTACAAGGATTAGTTTTAGATGAAGCTGACGAAATGCTACGAATGGGTTTTATTGAAGACGTAGAATCAATTATGTCTAATATACCGAAAGATCATCAAACAGCACTTTTTTCTGCAACCATGCCTGAAATAATTCGTCGTATTTCGAGAAGATTTATGAAAAATCCTAAAGAAATAAAAATACAATCAAATATTACGACTAGACCTGATATTAAACAAAGTTATTGGATTGTATATGGAAGAAAGACAGATGGTTTAATTAGATTTTTAGAAGTGGAAGATTTTTCAGCAGTCATCATTTTTGTTCGTACAAAAAATGCAACTTTAGAAGTTTCTGAAGCATTAGAAAAAAATGGATATAATAGTGCTGCTTTAAATGGTGATATGAATCAAACATTAAGAGAACAAACCTTAGAACGTTTAAAAAATGGAAGATTAGATATTTTAATTGCAACTGATGTAGCAGCAAGAGGGTTGGATGTAGATAGAATCAGTTTCGTTATTAATTATGATATACCTATGGATGCTGAATCTTACGTACATAGAATTGGTCGTACTGGAAGAGCAGGAAGAACTGGAAGAGCTTTATTGTTTGTAGAACAAAGAGAACGTCGTTTATTACGTAATATTGAAAGGATTGTAAAATTAAATATTAAAGAAGTAAAATTACCAAATGTAGAATTATTAACTTCTTGTCGTTTAAAAAAATTTTCTGAAAAAGTAAAATTTCAATTAAAAAGTAAAGATTTAGAAGAATATAGTAAATTATTAGAAAAAATAAAGCCAGAGACGGATTTGAGTATCGAAAAATTAGCAGCAGCTTTGTTAAAAATGGCTCAGGGAGAAAGATCATTAATAGTAAAACCTGATCTTTTTATTAAAAATTTTCAAAATTTTTCTAATAAAAAAACATTTTTAAGGAATAAATTTAGTAATTCTATTTATTCTAAAAAATTTGGAAAAGAAAAAAGAAGCATTAATAATAACATGAATCTTTATAGATTAGAAGTAGGTAGAAATGATGGAATAGAAGTTCGTCATATTGTTGGAACAATTGCTAATGAAGGTAATATTAATAGTCGTAAGATAGGTAGTGTTAAAATTTTTCCTTCATTTTCTACGGTTGAATTACCAGTATTTTTATCTCAAGATTTTTTAAAATTATTTTCTAATACTCGTATATTAAATAAGTTAATAAATTTAAAATTGTTAAATGATATTAAATTTCGTAGTAATAAAAAAAAATATAGTTTTAATAATTTAAAAAACAAATCTAATACTAATCAGATTTATTCTAGAAAAAATTCTATTAATAATAGTAGGTTTTCAGTATCAACGAAACAATTTATTAATTCTAAAAAATCGATTATAGGAAAGAATAAAAATAGAATTCGTTCTTATCAAGAATAAAAAATAAATGTAATTATGAAATAATTTATTTTTAATTCTTTTAAGTTAATAAAAAAATAAACTATTTTCGTTTTGTTTTAGTATTTATTTAATGTGGTAGAAAATATTTCTACCACTGATTCTATTTTTTATAAGCCATAGCTTCAATTTCTATTTTTGAATTTTGTGGTAATGCAGATACTTCTACACAAGATCTTGTTGGAAAATTAGTTACAAAATTTTTAGTAAAAAAAGATTTATATATTTTATTTACTTTATTTATTTCTTTTATATTAGTAATGTAAATATTTATTTTTATAATATCTTTTATATCAAAATTTGATTTTTTTAGTATTATTTTAATTTTTTTTAATATTATTTTTGTTTGTTGACTTATATCTTCTGGAATTTTTTTTGAATCGATTTGATTTGGAATTTGACCAGATATTAATAAAAATTTTTCAATTAAAATTGATTGTGAATAAGGTCCTATTGGTTCAGGTACTTTTTTTTCTTTATTTTTATTTTTCATATTATTAAATTTAATTTACTAAAAATTAAAAGTACAAATTTGTTAATTTTTATTTAAAATAAAAATTAACATTGATTTTATTGTATGTAATTTATTTTCAGATTGTTCAAGAATAATTTTTTTATTTTTTCGAAATACTTTATCGGTAATTTCAATTCCATTTTTAAATCCAAATTTTTTCATAATTGTTTTTCCTAATTTTGTTTTTAGATCGTGTAAAGCAGGTAAACAATGTAAAACTCTTATTTTTGGATTTTTTGTTAATTCTAACATAGAATCATTTATTTGATATTTTTTTAGTGATAATATTTTTTCTTCCCATTTTTCTAACTTTTCATTCATAGAAACCCAAACATCTGTATATATAAAATCTACTTGATTAACTCCATCTGATATATTTTCGGTACATATAATATTTTTATTAAAAATATTATTTTTAATATTGTTGGTGTTTAAAAAAGAGAGATTTGGCCAATATTTTTTTGGAGCAACAATTCTTAATTTAAATCCTATTAAAATTGAAGCTTCAATTAGAGAATTACTAATATTATTTTTTGCATCTCCAACATATGCACAAATTATTTCTTCTATTTTTTTATTTTTAGGTAGGTTTTCTTGTATTGTAAGTAAATCAGCTAATAATTGAGTAGGATGAAATTTATTTGTAAGTGCGTTCAATACAGGTATTTTTGAAAATTTTGAAAAAGTTTCTATTGATTTTTGTTCATTTCCTCGAAATACGATTAGATCGTATAAATTACTTAATATTTCTGTAGTATCTTCTATTGATTCTTTATAGTTTAAATGAGTATCTTTTGGACCTAAATATGTAATATTTGCTCCTTGTTCAAATGATGCAACTTCAAAGGAACATCTAGTTCTAGTAGATTCTTTTTCAAAAATTAATACGATTTTTTTATTTTTTAAAAATTTTTTATTATTTTTTTTTTCTTTTTCTTTTTTTAGAAAAATAGAAAAATTAATTATTTTTTTAATTTCAGAAACAGAGTAGTCGGATAATTTTAAAAAGTTTTTTTTATATAAAGTATTCAAAAAATTCTTGCTCCTTTCATTATTTAAATATTTTTTTATTTTAGTTAATTCTTCTTTTTTAAAAGACATTTTTTTATTATACTAAAAAATAATTTATAGATTATATCTTTTTAATAAAAATTATTTAATTAAAACACAAAAAATGAGAAATTTATGAAATATTTTGTTAAAAATATAAATTTTAATAAAATTAAAACTGATTGTATTATACTTGGAATATTTAAAAATTCAAAAGAATCACTAAAAAATAAACATTTATCTGAATTAGATATTTTTTTAAATGGAAAGATTACAATTTTATCTAAAAGAGAAAATTTTTTTGGAAACTTTAATCAAACACTATTAATTAACAATTTCCATGACCTTTTTTTTAATAAAATATTATTAATAGGCTGTGGAAATGTCGAAAAATTTGATGATTTTCGTTATGAAAAAATTATAAAAAATAGTATTAAAGTACTAAATTCTATTGGTTCTTCAAGTATATTATTTTTTTTAAATGAATTAAATGTAAAAAACAGAAATATGTATTGGAAAATACGATTAGCTATAAAATATATAGAAGAAGAATTATATTTTTTTTCATATTTCAAAAAATCTTTAAAAAAAAAGAAAAATTTTGTTACTAAAATAATATTTAATAGTGTTTCTAAAAAGTATATTCCTAAAATATTACTTGCTATAAAACATGGAGTAGCAATTTCTGAAGGTATAAAAATATCAAAAGATATTAGTAATTTACCTGCAAACATATGTACTCCAATTTATTTATCTAATAAGTCTAGAGAATTATTTGAATTTGATGAATCTAAATTTTCTATAGAAGTTCTTACTGAATCAGATTTAAAAAAGAATGGTATGAATGCATATTTAGCAGTTGGATCTGGTTCTAAAAACAAGTCATTAATGACTATTATTAAATATAAAAACAGTGAAGAAAATAAAAAAAAACCAATTGTTTTGGTTGGTAAAGGGGTGACATTTGATTCTGGAGGAATATCTTTAAAACCTTCTAACAATATGCATCGAATGAAATATGATATGGCTGGAGCTGCTTCAATATATGGAATTTTATTTTCAGTTATGAAACTATCTTTACCAATTAATGTTATAGGAGTAATAGCTAGTTGTGAAAATATGTTGAGTGGTTGTTCTTTTCGTCCTGGAGATGTGTTAACTACTATGTCAAAAAAAACAGTAGAAGTATTAAATACTGATGCTGAAGGAAGATTATTATTATGTGATGTATTAACTTATGTAGAAAAATTTCAACCAGATTTAGTAATAGATATTGCAACTTTAACAGGAGCTTGTATTGTTGCTTTAGGAACAGAAATTACTGGTTTAATGAGTAATAATTCTAATTTATCAGAACAATTATTAGTTTCTGGCAAACAATCTAGAGATAAAGTATGGGAGTTGCCTATTTTAATAGAATCAAAAAAGGATTTGTACTCTAGTATTGCAGATATTGCAAATATTTCTAAAAAAGGAACAGGTGGAGCTATAACTGCAGCTTATTTTCTTTCTCAATTTTGTAAAAAATATAAATGGGCTCATTTAGATATTGCTGGTACAGCATATTCAGAAATAAAAGATAGTTCTACAGGAAGACCGGTTGATTTATTAGTTCAATTTTTATTAAATAAATGTACTGATTTTATTTCATTATTTTAAAAAAAAATATTTTATTTAATTTTATTAAAAATCAGTTTTTTAAAAATTTTTTTAATACGTTTTTTATGGATTTAAAATATGAAAAAAAAATTTATATCAAAGGAAATAGAAAGTAATTTATATGATTTTTGGGAGAAAAAAAATTTTTTTTCCCCAAATTATAAAAGTAAAAAAGGGAATTTTTGTATTGTAATTCCTCCTCCAAATATTACTGGAAAATTACATATGGGACATGCTTTTCAACAAACTTTAATGGATATAATAATAAGGTATCAACGAATAAAAGGAAAAAATACGTTTTGGCAGTCAGGTACTGATCATGCTGGAATTGCCACTCAAGTTTTAATTGAAAAAGAATTTTTTAGATTAGAAGAAAATAGAAAAATAAATACTAAAGAAAATTTCATCAAAAAAATTTGGAAATGGAAAGAAAAACTAAATTTTAAAATAAATAATCAAATGCGTCGTTTAGGAAATTCAATAGATTGGAGTAAAGAAAGATTTACTTTAGATGAAGAAATGTCAATAGCTGTTAGACAAGCTTTTATAAAATTATATGAAAAAAAATTAATTTATAAAAGTAAAAAATTATCTAATTGGGATATATCTTTAAAAACAGTAATTTCTGATTTAGAAGTCGAATATCGACAAGTATCAAGTAAAATGTGGAACATATGCTACCCTTTTGTTAAGCAAAATATAACTGATAAAACAGAATATTTAGTAGTTTCTACTACACGTCCTGAAACTTTATTTGGAGATATAGCAATTTCCGTACACCCAAGTGATATTCGTTATAAAAAACATATAGGTAAATTTGTTTCTATTCCTTTAATAAATAGAATAATACCAGTTATTTCAGATTATAAAATAGATTTAAATAAAGGTACTGGTTGTGTAAAGATAACACCAGCTCATGATTTTAAAGATTATGAAATAGCTAAAAGAAAAAATTTACCAATGATTAATATATTTAAAAAAGATGGGAAACTAAGAAATTCATTACAATTCTTTGATACCAATGGAAACCAGTTATTCGATGTTAATTTTTTCGTCCCTTCAATTTTTAAAAATTTGGATCGATGTAAACTTAGAGAAAAAGTTATTTTAGAAATTAAAAAATTAGGTTTATTAAAAGAAGAAATAAAAATAAAAAATACTGTTCCATATGGAGATCGTACTGGAACTATTATTGAACCTATGTTAACAGATCAATGGTACTTAAATACTAAACCATTATCTATATTAGCAATAGAATGTGTTAAAAAAGGAGATATAAAATTTATTCCAGAAAAATATAAGAATGTTTTTTTTTCTTGGATGGAAAATATTAATGATTGGTGTATTTCTAGACAATTATGGTGGGGACATCAAATACCTGTTTGGTATGATGAAAAAAATAATGTTTACGTTGGAAATGATGAAAAGGAAGTTAGAGAAAAATACAGAATTTCTAAAGAAACAGTCTTGAATCAAGAAAAAGATGTTTTAGATACTTGGTTTTCTTCCGGATTATGGTGTTTTGCTTCATTGGGATGGCCTAAAAAAACAGATTTATTTAAAAATTTTTATCCTACTGATATTTTGGTAACTGGTTTTGATATTATTTTTTTTTGGGTATCTAGAATGATTTTTTTAAGTACGTATCTTATTAAAGATAAATTTGGAAATTATAAAATTCCATTTAAAAGAGTTCTAGTTACTGGTTTAATTAGAGATGAATTTGGTAAAAAGATGTCAAAATCTAAAGGAAATGTTATCGATCCTTTAGATGTTATAAATGGTATTTCTCTGTCTAATTTAATAAAAAAAAGAATTAAATATATTTCCAATAAAAAATCAATAAAAAAAATTTCTGATTTTACTAAATTTAATTTTCCTAATGGAATAGAAGCTTTCGGTACAGATTCTTTGAGATTGTATTTTTCTTTTTTATCTACTCCTAAACAAGACATTCATTGGAATTATTCTAGATTAAAATTTTGTAAAAATTTTTGTACTAAATTATGGAATGCAAGTAGATTTGTACTTCTTTATCTTGAAGAAGATAATGCAAAAAAAGAAATAAAAAAAATAAGTTTCTCTTTTCCTGATTATTGGATTTTTATTGAATTAAATATATTGATAAGAGAATATTCATATGAAATGAAAAATTATCGTTTCGATGTAATAGCTCAAAAATTATATGATTTTTTCTGGAACAAATTTTGTGATTGGTATTTAGAATTTGCTAAAGTTATTAGAACAAATGGAAATAAAATAGAATTACAAGGAACAAAATATTCTTTAAAAAAAGTATTAATAACTATTTTAATCCTATTGCATCCAATTATTCCGTATATTACTGAATATATTTGGAGAGAAATAAACAAGATAGATCATCTTAGTGAAAAAGAAACAATTTTAGAAGAATCTTTTCCTGTTTTTATACCTCTAGAAATTGATAATAAAATTATTCAAAAAGAAATGATTTGGTTTCAAAAAAAAATTATTGAAATAAGAAATATTAGAATTAAAAATAATTTTCATCCTAAAATTATGGTTTCTTTATTTTTAAAAAATATCGATTCTAAAAATAAAAAATATTTTAAAAAATATGAAAACTATTTTAAAAAAATGTCTTATTTAGATGAAATTCTATTTTTTCCTGATAAAAAAATAGAATTTAATAATAAATTTCAAAAAATAGACGGTGCAGAATGTTTTATTTTAAAAAAAAATAATAAGTAACTAGAAACGTTTAATATATGTAAATTAAAATTTTTATTTTTTTTAGTTTTAATTAATTAATTTTTTATTAAATTTTTACTGATTTTTATTTTTTTTAATTTTATTTTTAGGAAATTGTACAAATGAAAAATTTACATAATTTGATTGAAAGAAAAATACTTAAAAAAAAAATTATAAATAAAATAGAAAAAAGAGTCATAGTTTCATTTTACAAATATTTTTTTATATCTGATATTTTTAGTTTTCGTAATAATTTGTATAAATTATTAGTATTTTTCAATGTTTTAGGAAGAGTATATGTATCTGAAGAAGGAATCAATGCTCAAATTAGTATTCCAAAAGAAAAGTATTTAATTTTAAAAAAAAAAATCCAAAATTTTGATTTATCTTTACGAAAAATATTTTTTAATAAAAATCAAGAAAATTATTTAGTTGAACCATTTTGGTTACTAGTTGTAAAAATAAAAAAAAAAATTGTTTCTGATGGAATTTCAAATAAATATTTAAATATTATTAAATATAGAGGTTTATATTTAAATTCAGAAAAATTTAACAAAATGTATCTTATTAATAAAAAGAAAAATAATGCAGTTTTTCTTGATATGAGGAATTCTTATGAATATGCAATAGGACGATTTGAAAATTCAATAAATATTCCTGAAGAAACTTTTAAAAATCAAATAAGAAATATTCTTAATTTTTTAGAACCTTATAAGAATAAAAAAATTGTAATGTATTGCACAGGTGGAATTAGATGTGAAAAAGCTACTTCTTGGATAAAATATCATGGATTTAAATACGTTTATCAATTAAAAAATGGAATTATTGGGTATTATAATGAAACTAAGAAAAAAAAAATACCTATGTATTTCAAAGGAAAAAATTTTGTTTTTGATGCTAGAATGGGAGAAGAAATTACAAATGATTTATTTACAAATTGTAAAATTTGTAAGTTACCATCTAATGATTATGTTAATTGTAGTTATGAAAGTTGTCATTTACTTTTTATTCAATGTTTTCAATGTTTTGATAAAATGAATGGTTGTTGTTCTCAAATTTGTTTTTCTAAATTAGAAAAAAAATCTAAAAATAGATCATTTCTTTAAAAGAAAAGATGTATTTTTATTTTAAATTTTTAATTAAAAATAATTTTTTTATTTTTTAAAAATTTTATTTTTAATTTTTTAAAAAATTTAGAAAATATTTTTTATCTTTAAAAATCTAATTATTTTTGTATTCTTTAAATATTTTTTTTAACTAATTAATAAAATTATATCCTTAATGTTCTAATATAATTTTTTTAGTAATTTTAGTTCTGAAATTTCTAAATTATTTTTTGGTTTATTAATTAATAATTAATTTACTTTAATTTAAAAATATTATTGTAATAACTAATTTAGTTTTATTTTTTTTAATAGATAAGCTTTTTACATTAATAAAGTTTTTTATTTATTAAAAATAAAATTTTTTTAAATATTTTAAAATAAATATTTTTTTATTTTTGTTTTCAAACTTTCATATAATAAATTTTCTAAAAATTTTTATTTAATTTTAATTATTTATGTTCTTGATAGAGAGTAATTGTTTTTTTATTCATATAAATTTTTAAAGAAATAGAAATATTTTTTTAAAATTTATTTTAAAAAAGAATTTTTTCTATCATTATTACTTTTAATTAAGGTTGTTTAGTTTTTTTTTATTTCAAAATTATTTAATTCTTTTTTCTAAAAGATAAATTTTCACTTTTTAATTAATATTTAATTTTTGTTAATTAAATAATTAATATTAATATTTTTAACATAAGATTTATTTTTTTTTAAAATTAAGAGGTTTTTTCTTTTTTTATAAATTATTTTTCCAATATTTAATATTTCATTTTTTATAAAAAATTTTTAAAAAAGTTGATTTTATCGATTAATATTTATATTTATTTTTTAAATAAATTTAAATTATTTTGTTTATAAAAGATTTTATTAATTAATTTTCATTACTTTTTAAAATATTTTTTATTATTAAAAAATATTTATTTTATTTCCATTTTTTTTAACATTTTTATAATTAAAAAATTATATTTTTAATATTTTATATTTTAAAAGTTTTAGAAAATTATTTTTATTTATTTAATGTATGATAATATATCTATATAGGAAAATTTATGTCGATAGTTTCTGTAATAGAAATACAAAATGATAAAGTTAAAATAGGTGAATTAATTACTATTAATGGATGGATTCGATCGAGGAGAGATTCCAAATTGGGTTTTTCTTTTATAGATGTTAATGATGGATCTTCTTGTAACCCAATTCAATGTATTGCTTATAATAATTTAAAAAATTATTATAAAGATGTATTAAAATTAACAGTAGGTTGTTCAATAACTATTTTAGGAAATTTATTTTTATCTTCTGGAAAAAAACAAAAATATGAAATTGTTATTAACAATATTAATATATTAGGATTTGTAGACAATCCAGAAAGATATCCTATTTCCTCTAAAAATCATACAGTTGAACATTTAAGAAACGTAGTTCATTTACGTTCAAGAACTAATTTTATAGGTTCAATATCTAGAATAAGGGATTTTATTTCATATGCTTTAAAATCTTTTTTATATAAAAAAAAATATGTTTGGGTGCCAACTCCTATTATTACGAGTATAGATTCAGAAGGTTTGGGAAAAATGTTCCGAGTATCAACTTTAGATTTTTATAATCTTCCAAAAGATAATGATGGAAAAATAGATTTTAGAAAAGATTTTTTTGGAAAAGAATCTTTTCTAACTGTTTCTGGACAATTAACTTTAGAAACTTATGCTTGTTCTTTATCTAAAGTGTATACATTTGGACCTACTTTTAGAGCAGAAAATTCAAACACTAGTCGTCATTTATCCGAATTTTGGATGTTGGAGTTAGAAGAGTCTTTTTTAAGTTTAGATGAAATAATTCAATTTTCTGAAAATATGTTAAAAAAACTAATTAATTTAGTATTAAAAAATTGTTATCAAGATATTAAATTTTTAGAATTAAAATCTAAAAATAAAATTTTTTGTAAATTAAATTTTTTTTTAGAGAATGATTTTATTAAAAAGGATTATGCAGAAATTATTGATATTTTAAATTTTTCTAAAAAATTTAAAGAAAAAATTAATTTTGGAACAGATTTATCTTCTGAACATGAAAAATATATTTTAAATTATTATTCTAATATTCCAATAGTTATTAAAAATCATCCAAAGAAAATAAAAGCTTTTTATATGAAGTTAAACGACGATAAAAAAACTGTTTCTTCTTTTGATTTATTGTTACCTGGAGTAGGAGAAGTAATTGGTGGATCAGAAAGAGAAGATAAATTTGATAAGTTAGAAACTAGATTAAAAGAGATGGGTATGTCTCTTCAAGATTATAGTTGGTATTTAGATCTTAGAAAATATGGTACAGTTCCTCATTCTGGATTTGGAATGGGTTTTGAGCGATTGTTATCTTATATTACTAACGTTACTAATGTTAGAGATTTAATTCCTTTTCCTAGAACTGCAAAGAATTCTCTTTTTTAAAACAAAAAATGTAGATATAACAATTTTTATAGAAAAAATTATAAATTAATTTTTTATTTTTTTTAATTTTATGAAAACAATATTTGTTTTTTAATCAAAAAGAATTATATTTATTTTAATCTAAAAATAGATCACTGTTTTTTTAAAATTATTAAAACACAAAATAAATGAATAGTGAATTTTTCGTATTTTTTAATATAACAAAATGGTAAAATAATAAATTTTTATGAAGAATTATAATTTTTTAACATTATTTTTTTTTGTATTGTTACCTTTTAATTTTTCAGAGTCTTCAGTGTTATATAATAATAAAGGTGATAAACTAGAGATTAATACTCAAATTAGAAAAAATCAAGATGTTTCTTATTCAAAAAAAAAATGTTTTATATATTTAAATAAAGATAAAGAAAATGTTTCAGTTTCTGTTTTTGCTAAGAAAAAAATAACTCAGGATTTATCTAGTTATGGTTATATTTACTATATTTCTGATTTAAATGAATTAAAATCTTTCTTTTTTAATTCTAAATTTAAAAAAAATGATTTTGGTTATTTTGGAATACGTTCTAGAAATTTTGGAGAAATTGAATATAGTCGTAATAATGGAGTTATGCATGATTTAATATATTTATTAAAAAAAAATAATATTAATAAAAATAATATAAATTTAGATCATAAAATTTTTTTAGATAAAAAAAACTATATCCTTACGTATCGAACAAATAATTCTTATTTCTCTCCTAAATTTTTAAATTTTTCTTTAGAATTTCGAGGTAATCCTTTATATTCTAGTTTTTCTACAAAAAAACATGAAAAAGAACTAAGTGGTATAGGTTATTCAATAGTTTATAATAATAAAAAAAATAATTCAGGTTTTTCTGCAGTTTTATCTTATTTTTTAAAAGATCGTCCTAAATTTAGTATAGAAGATAAAAAAGGTAAATTAACTAGTTCTTTTGGGTTGTCTACAAAATATGATTTTAAAAAATCTTATATAATACTTATTCTTGGAACAAATAAGAATATTGTAATTAATAAAAATAACAATACATTTTTGAAAAATGATGGATTAATCCAATTAGTATCAGGATATAATTTTGATAAAAACTTTAGTGCATTGGTTTCTTTTTCTAACTTACAGGGAAATGAATTATTAGTTTCAAATAAAAATATTCATCCAAAAAAAGAAAAATTTAGTTCTAATAATAAGTTTAGAATTTTAGCTGATTATAGTTTTAATAAAAATTTAGATGCTTACCTTGACTATACAATAAATTTATTGAAAATAGACAATGACTTATTTGGAATTAAACAAAAAATTTATAAAAATAATTTTTTAGGATTAGGTTTAAAATATAATTTTTAAAATTTATTTTTTAAGAAAAATCCTTGTCTTTTATTTTTGTTATTTTAAACAAAATTCTCTTCTGATTTTAAAAATTTCAAAAAATAAATGTCATAAATAAAATTAAAAAATATTTTTTATGAAAAATTATTCAGAAGAGAATTTTATACTTTTTAAAGTTTTTTTATTTTTTAAATTAATTAAATAGAAAATATTTATTTCTATAAATGTTTTTTATTTTCTAATTTATTATCCTATTGATCCTAATTTTCTACCTCCTAAAAGATGAATATGTAAGTAAGGTATTTCTTGACCACCATCTTTGTTACAATTTATTACTAACCGATAACCTTTTTTTTCTATTTTTTTTTTTTTTGCAATTTTTACAGCAATAAATATCATTTCTATGATAATATTTTTATTTTCAATATTAATTTGATTAATGTTTTTTATTTTTTTATTTGGAATTATTAAAATATGTATTGGTGCTTTTGGATTTATATCTTCAAATGCTGTTAGATTATCGTTCTGATAAATAATTTTTGACTTAATTTCTTTTTTAATAATTTTTTGAAATATATTATATTTATTTGTTTTTTTTTTCATTTTTTTATACAAATATTACGAAAAATAATAATTTTTTTAAAATTAAAAAATTAATTATATTAGTATTTTTTTTAATTTATTTTTATTATTGATTTTTCATATATTTTTCCATTTTAATTTTTATTTGATCAGATTTTGTTCCAAAAACTATCTGTATTCCTACTCCAGATATAATTACTCCTGCAGAGCCTGTTTCTTTTATTTTTTTTACATTAACTTGATTTATATCAATTACTGTTATTCTAATTCTAGTAATACAGGCATCTAAATTTTCAATATTTTTTCTCCCCCCTAAAGCTATAATTAATTTTTTTGAAATTTCATTTATGTTATTAATTTTAGAAAAAAAAATATTTTTCTCTCTTCCTGGGGTTTTTAAATTTAATTTCTTAATTAACGTGTAAAATATATAATAGTATAAAAATAAGTAAATTATTCCAAAGATAGGAAATAGCCAAATTCGATGGCTGTTTCCGCTTAAGATTAAAAAATCTATTAAACCATGAGAAAAACTAGTACCTGCTCTCATATCAAAAAAAATACATATAGTAAAAGCTAATCCAGATAAAATAGCATGTATTATATACAATAATGGAGAAATTAATAGAAAGGAAAATTCAATTGGTTCAGTAATCCCGGTTAAAAATGCTGTTAGTGCACTAGGAATCATCATTCCTGCAATTTTTGATTGATTTTCCTTTTTAGAGGATTTCCAAATAGCTAAAGCTGCTCCTGGTAAACCATACATTTTAAATAAAAATCCTCCAGAGAGTTTCCCGGCTGTTGGGTCTCCTGCCATATATCTTGCAATATCCCCATGAAAAATTTGTCCTGTTGAATTCGTATAGTTTCCAATTTGCATTTGAAATGGTACATTCCAGATATGATGTAAACCAAATGGAACTAAAGATCTTTCAATTAACCCATAAATTCCAAATGCTAACATCGGATTTTGATAAGCAGACCATTCTGAAAATAATTGAATTAAATGTCCAATTGGAGGCCATATTAAAGATAATATAATTCCTAAAATTATTGAAAAAAAACCAGAAATAATTGGTACAAATCTTTTTCCTGAAAAAAATCCTAGATATTCTGGTAAACGAATTTTATAAAATTTATTAAATAAATATGCAGATAAAATTCCTGAAAGGATGCCACCAAAAATTCCAGTATCATAAAAATTTTCTTGTTGAAAATTTGAATTTTTTATTTGTATTATTAATGGAGATATAGTTGATATAGTACTAGTCATAATTCCATATGATACAACAGCTGCTAATGCGGATACTCCATCATTTTTAGTAAATCCTAGAGCTACTCCAATAGAAAATATTAAAGGCATGTTAAAAAACACCGATGCCCCTGATTTATACATGATATTTGAAATTATAATAGGTAAAAAAGAAAATTTTACTGAACCTATTCCTAATAGAATTCCAGCAATAGGTAATACAGAAACAGGTAACATTAATGATTTACCTATTTTTTGTAAACTAGAAAATGAATTTTTTAACATTAATTTTTTCTCTTTTTTAAAATAAAAAATATAAAATTTTTTTTTGAATTTTATAAAAAATTACATATAAATAAATTTATTTTTTAATTAAAAAAATCATGTTTTTTTTTAAAATAGTATTTTATGAATTAATTTTCGGAAATAATTCATAAAAATTTTTTGTAGTAATATTGATTAGATTTTCAAACTTGATTTTTTTTATTTTAGCTACACGTTTTGCTATATAAGGTAAATATGCAGGTTGGTTTTCTTTTCCTCTATTTGGAAATGGAGATAAATATGGTGAATCAGTTTCAAGTAAAATTGATTCAAAAGGTATATAGTTTAAAACTTTTTTTATTTCATCAGTTTTATTAAAAGTAATTATTCCTGAAAATGATATATAAAATCCTAAATCTAGCAATTGTTTCGCATATTTTATTTTTTTTTCAGAAAAAGAATGAAGTATTCCTCTACAATCATTTGCTTTTTCTTCTTTTAGTATTTTAATAGTATCTTGAATAGATGATCTTGAATGTACAATTATTGGTTTTTTTGTTTTTTTAGCTATTTGAATATGATTTCTAAATGATTTTTTTTGAAATTCTATATTTGTTTTATTGTAGAAATAATCTAAACCAGTTTCTCCTATTGCAATTACTTTCTTTTTTTTTGAAAATTTTTCTAAATTTAAAGAATCGGTTTCAACTTTCTTAACATATAATGGGTGAATTCCGCAAGAATGAAAAACGTTTTTTTTTTTATTGAATTTGATATTTTTTTGAAATTTTTAATAGAAGTAGAAACGGTTAAGAAAAAATTAACTTTATTTAAAATTGCGTTTTGTAGCAGTTCATCAAGATTCATTTTTATTTTTTTTAAATTTATTCTATCTAGATGACAATGACTATCTATTAAATGCATTAGTTTTACTCTTTAAGTTTTTTATATTTTTTAAGATGTATTTAATATTTTTTTCCAGTAAAAAAATTGTTCTATTATTAATAATTCTTGATTTATTCCTGTAATAGAAACAATTCTATTGTAACATTTTATCCAAGATTTAAATGATTTATTTAAACATTTGAATGTATGTTTTTTAGAAAAGATTTTTATTAGTTCTATTTGATCTAAATTAATCAAATTTTTATTTAGATTATTTTTGTATTTTATTGAATCTAATAAAATACAACAAATACTATTAATCAATAAAAAATTATCTTTTTTAGAAATAATTGAAATTAATGGTTTTATAGTACCTTTATTTATAAATTCTTTTAATAAAAAGAAAAACTCAAGTCTTAATGTCCAAAAGATACTTTGAAATAGTTTTTTTGATTCGATAGGAGAACTATTACAAGTTCTTAATAAAATTAAATAATTATTTTGTTTTGTTATTATAAATTGATTCTTTAACCAAATAATTCCTTCTTTTTCAGTAGGAGGTGGTAAAAAATGTAATAAACATCTACTCTTCAAAGTTTCTGGAATATAATAATTATTATTATATTCAAAAAAAAACCAAGTATTTTTTGGTGGTTCTTCAATTATTTTTAGTAAAGAGTTAACAGATGCTGTTGTTAGATTTTCAGAGTTTTGAAAAAAGAAAACTTTTCCATTTTTTTGTTGCGGTGTAAGAAGAATTTTTTTTTTTAAAGAATTAATAAAATCTATTCCAATACTTTCTTCATTAGTTTCTTTTTTAATATGATACCAATCTGGATGAGAATTGGCTTCCATTAATAAACAACTTGTACATACTGAACATTTTTTTTTTTTTGAACAAAAAATCCATTTTGCAATATTCCAAACTAATTTAATAATATCCAAGTTTTGATTAGATATTATCATTCTAGCATGATGACTTTTTTTATATTTATATTGTTTAATTATTTCTAAATAAACTTTTTTGTGCCAAGAATATAAATTCATTTTTTTACTTTTTTCAACCATTTTTTAACGGTTTTATGTACTAATTCATTTACAATAGAAATTTTTTGATTTGCATTTATTTTTATTGCTGTTGGATTTAAATTTATTAATTCTAAATATTTTTTTCTTGCACGAATAAAAAAACTAATTTTTTTTTGTTCTATTCTATCTAAATATTTTCTATTTTTTTTTATTCTTTTTAACCCTATTATTGGGTCAATATCTAAATATAGAATCAAGTCTGGATATAATGGTTCTACTAAAAATTTTTTTAGGTTATTAATTAAATTTATATTTATTCTAGACCCTGCTCCCTGATAAGCTATTGAAGACATGTCAAATCTATCACTAATTATCCAACTTCCTTTTTTTAATTCCGGTTTTATTACAGTTTCAATTAATTGTGTTCTAGCTGCATACATTAATAAAAGTTCAGTTTTCTTTGTAATTTTTTCATCGATATTTTTTTCTTTTACTATTTTTCTGATTTTTTCTCCTATTTTTGTACTACCTGGTTCTCTTATTAATACGGAATTATTAATTCCAAATAATTTTAAAGATTTTTCGACTTGTTTACAAGCATTTGTTTTTCCTGATCCTTCTATTCCTTCAATTACAATAAATTTATTTTGCATATTATTTTTATTGTTTTTTTAAATAACTTTATTATTAATTAGTTAATTTTAACATATAATTATATTTTTTTTATTTTTTTATTTTTAAAATTTATAAAATATTTTATAAAAGTTTTCTAATATTTTATTGCATTAGAATTATTTTTTAATCTTTAATTAAATTTAATTTTTTGTATCTTTTAAATTTTATATTTAAAAAGAATTAATTTTAAAAATTATTTTTTAGATATTTTATTATTATTTTAAAATTACTTAGTTTTGAATAAATTAATTCAATTAACAATTTTACTTTTTATATATTTAATTGTATCTTCTATTGTTTTTATATATTGCATATCTTCATCAGGAATATTAATTTTAAATTTTTCTTCTAGATTCATAACAAATTCTATCATGTCTAAAGAGTCTGCTTCTAAATCTTTGACATAAGATGATTTTCTAGATATTTTTTCTATTTTTTTTCCTAGTTGTACAGAAATAATTTTCTTTATTTTTTTTTCAATATCTATCATATTATCTCCTAAAAAATATTCAAATACATTTTAAATAATATTAAGTTGTTTGCATTCCTCCATTAACATGAATTACTTGTCCAGTAATATATGAAGATTTATTTGAAGATAAAAATAATACAACATTAGCGATATCAGAAGCTTTTCCAAAACGTTGCATTGGTATTTTTAACAAGTATGTATTCAATTGTTTTTTGTCTAGTTTTTTAGTCATATTCGATATAATAAACCCAGGAGATACAATATTTACGGTTATTTTTCGTGATGCAACTTCTAAAGCGAGTGATTTATGAAAACCTATTAATGCAGATTTTGAGCTTGAATAGCTGATTTGCCCACTGTTTCCTATAGATCCAATAATAGACCCTATTGTAATTATTCTACCTTTTCTTTTTTTTATCATTTTTTTTATTACCGATTGTGAAAGGTAAAATACTGAAGTTAAATTAATTTTTAATGTTTCTTCCCATTCAAAATTAGAAATTTTAGATAATAAATTATTGTAATTAATTCCTATGTTATTTATTAGAATATCGATAGATCCAAATTTAGTATTTATAAAATTTATTTTTTTTTTAATATCATTAGGGTCTTTAACATTAATTATTATTCCCTCTCCACTTTTATTTAGTATTTTTTTAATTTTTTTAACTCCATTTTTAGTTCTACTAGAACCAATTACTAGTTTTCCATTTTTTGATAGTTCTTTTGCTATTTTTTGTCCTATTGTACCTGTTGCTCCAGTAACTAAAGCTATTTCTTTATTTTGATACATTTTTTTACTTCCTAATTAATTTCTTATTATTTAAAAAAAAATTTTTTTTGTCATTTAAAGAAATAGAAATAGAATTTTTTATATTTTTATTTAAATTTGATAGCACTCTACTAGTTCCAACTTCTAGAAATAAAAAAATTTTATTTTTTAAAATAAAATTTATACTTTTTTTCCAGTTTATTGGTTCTATTAATTGTCTTATTAGAGCTTTTTTTATTTTTTTATCAGATTTTTCATATTTTATATCAACATTATTGATAATTGGAAAATCAGGTTTTCTAAAAATAAAATTATTTAAAAATTTAGAAAATTTTTTTGATGCGCTTTTCATTAAAGAACAATGAGATGGAATATTAATTGATAAATGAAAAACAGCTTTAGCTCCTAATAATTTGCATATTTTTTCTATTTTATATAATTTTTTTTTATTTCCAGATACAACAATTTCAGTTTCAGAATTTACACTGGAAATAGCAACAAGCTCATTTTTAAAAAAAATATTACAAATTTTTTTTATTATATTTTCTTTTATTCCAATTATTGCCATCATAGAACCTGGATTATTTTTTGCTGCTTCTTTCATAAATTTATTTCTTTTTACAACAATGTTTAATCCATCTTTGAAAGAAATAGAATTGGAACAAACTAATGCTGAATATTCTCCTAAACTATGACCTGCCACCATATTAGGTTTTTTTTTATTTTTTTTTTCCATATATAATAAAGAGAAACTGAACTTGTTAATATCAATGCTGGTGTATATTTGTTATTTGTTAAATTATTTTTATGATTTTTACTAATATATTCCCATAAATTATAATTAATATAGTTGGAAGCTTCATCGAAAGTATTCCTAATCATAGGAAAACTTTTAGATAATTCAAATAATATATCTATTCTTTGAATACCTTGACCTGGAAATATCATTGCAAATTTCATTTCTTTATCCGTTATTTTAATAAATAAATACTTTTAATTAATTTTTTTATCGTTTTTTAGAACTAAAAAAAAGTTTTATTTTTTAATTTTTAGTTTTTAATAAATAAAATAATTTTATTATTTAAATTATTAATTTTTTAAAATATAAGAATTAGATTAATTTAAATTTATTTTTTTTTTAAATCGATAATTGTTAAATCACTTTTTTTCCTTTAAAGTATCCTTTTTTAGTTATGTGATGTCTAATATGCATTTCTTTTGAATGTTTATCTATAGATAAAGTAGGTGTTTTTATTTTATCGTGAGATCTTCTCATTCCTCGTTTAGAACGAGTTGGTTTATTTTTTTGTACTGCCATTTTTACCTCTATTTTTATATTTTAGTTTAAATTTTATATAAGTATTCCAAATAATTTTTAAATTTTTTATCTAAAGGAGCTGATAATATAATTTTTTTTTTATTTTTTGGATGTATAAATTGTATTTCTTTTGCATGTAATAGTAAATGAAATGGACCATTAGTTTTTTTTATTTTTCTGTCAAGTGTTTTAGAACCATAACGATTATCAAAAACAATTGGTGAATTTAAATGTGCAGAATGGACTCTAATTTGATGTGTTCTACCAGTTATAGGATATATATAAACAAGAGTAGTGTTATTTTTGAATCTTTTTTTTACAAAAAAATGTGTTTCTGATGGTTTTCCAAGTTTGTGCACGCATACTTTTTTTTTGTTTTTATTTATATTCAATTTTTTTTTTAATAGTGGAAAATTAATTATATTTGTTGAATTAGGCCAATTTCCATGAACTAATGCTATATATTTTTTTTTAATTTTTTTATTTCTTATTTGTTCATGCAAAAAGTTTAGAGCAAATCTTTTTTTTGACATAATTAGTAAACCGGAAGTTTCTTTATCTAATCGATGTACTAATTCTAAATTTTTGCATAATGGTCTTAATAAACGAAATTTTTCTATAATTCCTGTTGAAATACCGCTTCCTCCATGTACTGCTATTCCAGATGGTTTATTTATAATAATTAAATCATCATCCTCAAATAAAATTTTTTTTAGTAGTTTTTTGTCTGTATTTTTTTGTATATTTTTTTTTTTAATAGTATTTACATATTGTTTTTTTATTGGAGGAATTCTAATTTTATCTCCAATTTTTAATTTGTATTTTGGAAGAACTCTTTTTTTATTTACTCGAACATTTCCCTTTCTTAAAATTTTATATATTTTATTTTTTGATAGTAATTTCATATAAGAAATTAAAAAATTATCAATTCTTTGTGGAATCATTTGTTCAGTTACATTTAAAAAATGAGGTTTTTTTGTTGTTTTTATCATAATACATGTCTAAAAGACAATATTATATCTAGAATAATAGTTCTAATCAATGTTTTATAAATTAATAATTTTATTAAAAATTTTTTAAAAATTAAAAAATAAAAAAATATTAATTTATTTAGTTTTTTTTTAATATAAATTAATTTATATTTTGAATATATAATTATTTATAATAAATTTTACGTATATAAAAATTTTATAAATTTGATTTTTATTAAAACTTTTACTTTCAAATTTATTTTTTTATATTTTTTATTTATAAAAAATATTTAAACTATTTATTTTTATATATTTATATATTAAATTAATAAAAAAGAGATCATTTTTTTTTATGAAAAGAATGTTAATAAATGCTATTAATTCTAAAGAATGGAGAATAGCTTTAGTAGATGGAAAAAAATTATATAATTTAGATGTAGACAAACCTAATAGTATTAATGAAAAAAAATTAAATATATATAAAGGAATTATAGATAGACTAGAACCTAGTTTAGATGCTGTATTTATAAATTATGGTTGTAAAAGGAATGGTTTTTTACCTGTTAAAGAAATTTCTAAAAATTATTTTTATAAAAGAAATGTTACTAATAATCATATTTTTTTTTTAAAAAAAGGAATGGATTTAATTGTACAGATAGAAAAAGAAGAAGAAATGAATAAAGGTGCTTTATTAACAACATATATTAGTTTAGTTGGAAGTTTTTTAATTTTAATGCCAAATAATCCTAATGTTAGAGGAATTTCTAAAAAAATTGCAAAAGTTCATCGAAATAAATTAAAAGAAATTTTTAAATATTTAATTCGACCTAAAAATATGGGGTTAATAATTAGAACAGCTGGTTTAGGAAAATCTTTAAAAATTTTACAAAATGATTTGGATAAAAAATTAAAACAATGGAAAGTAATTACTAAAACAGCTAATACTTATTCGTCTCCAATTTTATTGGATCAAGAAAGTAACATTATTAATAGGTCTTTTAGAGATGATTTAGATCAAGACATAGAAGAAATTATAATTGATAATTTTAAAATATTAGATGATGTTTATCATAATATGAATATTTTAGGTCGTATGGATTTTTTAAATAAAATTAAAGTTTTCAATAAAAAAATTCCATTATTTAGTTATTTTCAAATTGAATCACAAATTACCTCTATATTTCAAAGAAAAATAAGATTATTTTCAGGAGGAGAAATTGTTATTGATTCCACAGAAGCATTAACTGTAATAGATGTTAATTCTTTTCAATCTAATAAAGGAACAAGAATGAAAGAAACAGCGTTAAATACTAATTTAGAAGCAGCTGATGAAATATCAAGACAAATTAGATTACGTAATTTAGGAGGTTTAATTGTAATAGATTTTATTGATATGAAATTAATTCATCATCAACGAATAGTTGAAAATAAAATAAAAAAAGAGGTAAAGAAAGATAAAGCTCGTATTCAAGTTGGTTTAATTTCTCGTTTTGGATTGTTAGAGATGTCTAGACAAAAAGTTAAACATTCAATAAATAAAATTAACGATTATATTTGTTCTAGATGTAGTGGAACAGGTATTTTAAAGAGAAATATTTTTCTTTAAAATATTTTTTTAATTAGATTTAGAATTTACTAAAAAACATTTTTTTAAGTGAGTTTATTATTTATTAAATTTTTTATTCTTTTTTGATTAATTTTATTTTTTCAAAATTTTTAACTTTTAAAAAAAATACTAATATAATTAATTTTATAAAAAATTTATTTTTTAAATATCAGAATTAAATATTTTAATTATTTCGTTCATTTCATTGATCGATGGTTGTAAATATGATTTGTAATTAGACAAATTTGATTTTTCTAAATTTATTTTTTCTTTATTTAAATTTTGTAAAGAAAAATTATTATTTAATTCATATTTATTTTTTTCTAATAACATTTTTTCTTTTTTAACTTTTAATTTTTGATTTAATTTAAGTTCTTCTATTTTTTTTTTTATTTTATTTTTATAATTTTCATAAGATTCTTCTATTGTTTCTTTATTATTTATTAATTTATAATTTTCTAAATCAATCATTTTTTTAAAATTTGAATAATCGTCAAGATCTTTATTGTTTGTTTCGAAAAAGGCGATTTTTGTTTTTTCAGTAATATTAGATGAAATAGAAAATTGATCGATTACTGTAGCAGTTGATTCAATTAAATATTTGTCATTTTGATTAAGAAATTTATTTAAATATTTAATTACTATTCCATCAAATTTTAATAATGATGAAGAATCTTTTTTCTTCTCAACTTTAAAATTAATGAATTCTTTATCATTAAATAAGTTTTTTATTTTCCATTTATTATTTCCTAAAAATTTAATTTCGTAATTCTTTGGGTTAGAAATATTTAAAACATTCCATTTTGGAAATAGTTTTATTTTACTTTTATTATTTTTGTTGGGAATAATTTTTGGATGTAATCTTGAAAAAATTCTTTTTCCAGGTTTACAATCAATATCGTAACCAAGTTGGTTAATAGTATTAAAAATACTACTAAAATTATAAATTAATTGTCCAATTTTATTTTTTGTTAATTCTAATTGTTTGTTTTTAAATTTTAAAATAGCACTTAAAGTTCCTGTAGTAATAATTGGATCTAAAATCTTCATTGTTTTTTTTTTATAAAATTGGCAACCAATGGATATGTTATTAGAAACATATAGTCCATTAGTAGGAAAAATATCTGTTTTTTTAGAGTTTTTTAATAAAATATTTTTTTTATTTAAGAATAAAAAAAAATTATTTTTTTCTTCTAAAGATTTAATTCCAGCAATTTTATTTAATTGATTTGTTAAAATTTGTCTATTTGTTATTAAATTTTTAATTGTATCTTTTTCATAAAAGATAGTAGAATTAGATTCATTTTTTATGTTATTTATTTTTGAATTTATATTTTTAATTAATAATAAATTTTTATTAATTTTTTTTATTTCCGATTTGATTTCCATATTTAAAAAAAATTCTAGTTTTGAGATAGATTCTTTAAATTCTTTTAATTTTTTAGAAATTTTATGTACAATCAAGAAAAAATTTTTTCCAATATCACCGTTAGTTGTTCTTTTATTCAAATTTTTAAAAAAATAAGGAATTAAATTAGAAAAAATAGTTTGATTTTCTTCAATTATTTTTTCTAATTTTTTATAAAGAAAAATTTCCTGTTTTTCTTTTTGTTTTTTTGAAATTAACTCATCAACTATATTGAATAAATATTCGGGTTTTTTAAGAAATAAATTTTTGTATTCGATTTTTTTTTTATTTATTTTTTTGTTGTATTTATTTTTTTTTATTTCATTGTTTGTTTTTTTTAGTAAATTGATAAAGTTTACTTTTTGATTTTTTATTTTTTGCATAATGATTCCAAAAAAAAAATGAAAAACTACTATTAATTATATTTTATTAAATATATTTAATTGATTTTTTTTAAACATTTATTTTTTTTGACATTGTTAATTGTTTTTCAATCATTGAAGCTAATCCTATTCCTTTGTTTGAAATAATTTGTGAAATTGCTCCATGATATATTTCAGTGTACATTCTTTCTTGATCACTATTAAATAATGATTCTTCATTTGATTTTTCTGGAAATGATATTTTCAATATCATTTGTATAAATAATCCTTCAATCATTTTTCCTATTTCTAAATTTTTGTTAGTACCTACATTAATTTTTTTTTCAAAAATATTTAGCCTATTTTTTGTGTAATTATTATATTCAGTTGTGTTTTTAATTGGTAGTAAAAAATTTCTTGTCATTATATAATCTCTAATTTAGCGGTTATACAACCTGCATTTTTCATTGATTTTAAAATAAATATCAGTTCTTCTGGTTTAGTTCCTAAAGACTGTAATGCTCTTATTATGTTTATTAAGTTACTATTATACGAATTAAATTTATTTTCTTTATTAATTGAATAATTTTTATTTTTAATAAAAGAATTTATATTGTTTTCATAATTTTTTATTATCTTTTGATTTATTAATATTGATATTTTTTTATGTGATATATTACAAGAATTTATTTTTATATTTCCGTTAGAAACCACAGTTCCAGTTTTTGAATTTATAATTATTTTTTCACCTTTTTTAGGAAGAAAAACATTAATATTTTGTATTTCACATATCATTTTAATTTTTTTATTTTGGTTTTTTGGAAGAGCTATTTTTATAGTTCTTGCATCAATTGGAGTTGCAATATTATTGAATTTTTTATTAATGTAATTACTAATTATTTGGGATGTAGAAAAATCTTCTTTATTTAATTGTAAGTAAATTAAACCATTCGTTTCAATTTTATTATTCATTGTTTTTTTTACAGTAGCCCCTAGAATAATTTTACCTACATTAGAATGGGGATTTGGAAATTGAAAGTAAAAAAAATTGTTTTTTTTACTTTTTGCTTCTTCAATTAATACATGTCCTTGTGCAGTAGCATAAATTTTATTATTACTTGCCCGTAAAGGAGTCATTATAAGGATTCCACCTTCTAAACTTTGTGCTGTTCCAATAGAAGAAACATGTACATTCATTTTTTGTCCAACATAGCTGAATTTAGGTAAAGTTGCTGTTACCATTACAGAAGCTGTATTCTTTGGATTAATTTTAGAATTAGAAGAAATAGATATTCCTAATCTAGATAGCATACCAAATAAACTTTGGTTAGTTAAAGGAGATTGTTTAGTTTCATCTCCAGACCCATTTAATCCAACTACTAATCCATATCCTATAAGTTTATTTTCTTGTATACTTTGTTGTATAGTAGTTAAATTTCTTATTTTATCAGAATATGCAGGAATAGAAATAAAAGTAAATAATAAAATTATATAGACTTTAAAAAATATATTTTTTTTCATAAATTTTCCTAATAAAAAAAAATCTAATTATTTTTTAGTTCTTTTAAAATATTTTTTTAAAAACTAACATTTAATTTTTAATTAATGTTAGTTGTATTTTTATTTTAAAAGTATTTATTAAAAAAATTAGTAGATTTTGTTTTATAAAACGTTTTTATAAAGGCCATATTTTGAAAAACCAACGTTGCAACCAACCCATTTTATTTATTGAATTTGTATAATTGTTGTTCACGTATTCTATATTAGCATTAGCAATTTGTGTTGAAATTACGGAATTATCTTTATCAATAGTTCTTGGATTTACTATTCCAGTAAATTTTATGTATTCGGTTCCTTTGTTTATTGTGATTCTTTTTTCTCCTTCAACTTTTAAATTTCCATTAGATAATATTTCATTAATTGTTACTGTAATTACTCCTTCTAATATATTTTTAGAAGTAGAGTTACCTAAACCAGAATAATTATTTTTTGTTTCTCCATTAAATTCGTTTTTTTTAATATTTTTTTTATGCATTATTCCTATAGGATTTGGAAAAGGAGTCATGGCAATGTAGCTATCTCCTTCTTTAGCAATGTTTTCCGAAGAACTATTGCTAGCACTTACGTTTTCTTCTAATACAACAGTCATGGTGTCGCCGACGTTATGTGGTTGATAATCTTCAAATAAAGACAATTCTTCATTTGTAGTAAAATTTGTTTTTTCTTTATTATCATAAATAGAACATTTTTTTGAATTTTTTAAAAATTTACTATTTGGAACAACAGAACATCCACCTAGAAGTAATGCAATTATTGCTACAAAAAAAAAATTATAGCTTTTTAATAAAAAATATTTATGCACAATTAAATACCTTTTTAATAATTTATTTTAAATAATATTTTTTTTGATAATTAAAACTTATATTTTTGTTTATAATTGAGTTAATTTTTGTAGCATTTGATCAGAACTATTTATCGACTTACTGTTGATTTCGTAAGCTCTTTGAGTTTGAATCATATTTACTAATTCTTCTGCTACATTAACATTTGAAGTTTCTATGTAACCTTGATTAATAGTACCTAAACCATTACGGCCTGGAATTCCTTGTATAGGTGGTCCTGAAGATATTGTTTCTTTAAACATATTTTCTCCTATGTTAGACAGTCCACCGTTATTTATAAAATTCACTAGATTTATTTGTCCAACTGAAGTACTATTTATTTCTTGTTCTGTATTAACAGAAACAGCACCATCTCTATTTACATTTATAGA
The DNA here is from genome assembly GCF_964058925.1 of Buchnera aphidicola (Tetraneura ulmi). Classification (NCBI taxonomy): domain Bacteria; kingdom Pseudomonadati; phylum Pseudomonadota; class Gammaproteobacteria; order Enterobacterales; family Erwiniaceae; genus Buchnera; species Buchnera aphidicola. The sequence continues at coordinate 316,825 of NZ_OZ060366.1, read as the reverse complement.
AAGTGCATTTGGTGCAATTATTATTGAAGGTTGTATTATAAATCCAGAATTGTTAACAAGATAACCATCTTCATTTATTTCAAAAGAACCATCTCTTGTATAAGCAGTACTACCATCTGGAAGTTTTATTTGAAAGAAACCTACTCCACTGATAGATAGATCTTTATTTGAATCTGTTTTAGCTAAATTTCCTTGAGTATATATTTTTTTTGTAGAGACTGGTCTTACTCCTGTTCCAATTTGTAAACTATTTGGAATGTTTCCATCTTTTTCTAATTTAGAACCAGGTTGTTGAATTGTTTGATACATAAGATCTTCAAAAACAGCTCTTGATCGTTTAAACCCATTTGTACTAACATTTGCTAAATTATTAGATATAACATCCATGTTTATTTGTTGTGCATCTAAACCGGTTTTTGCTATCCATAAAGAAGGAATCATTTTTTATCTCTCTCTATTGTTTTTTAATAGTTATTTGTTGTATTTAATATAGAGTTAGCTTTTTGTTCATTTTCATTGCATAAATTAATCATTTTCATCTGCATTTCAAATTGTCTAGTATTATCAATCATTTCTACAAGATTTTCAGTCAAATTCACATTACTATCCTCCAATGCTCCTTGAATTATTTTAGCATCCTTGTTTTTTATAAAAACATCTTTTTTATTTTTATTTATTTTTTCTTCCAATTGAAAGAATCCGTTTTTATTTTTTTTTATTTTTGATACGTTTATGTTTATTATTTTTATTTTTCCTATTTTTTGTTTATGTTTTTTATTGTTGTTATAACTGGTTATTGTAATAGTACCATCTGTTGAGAAAGTAGGAATACAATTGATTGGAATATAAATAAATTTTCCGTTTTTATCTATAACCTTGCATTGATTAATAGTAAGTTGTCCTAAATTATTAATTTCTAATTTACCATTTCTAGTGTATAGTTCTTTATTTTTATTATCCTTGACTACAAACCAACCTGCATTTTTTATTGCTAAATTTAAAGGATCGTGTGTATCCCTTATAAATCCGTTAGAAAAATCATATTTAGGGATGTTTGATAAAAAAGAATAAGAATTGGATTTAGTTATTTTACCATCATTAATTGGAGAATTCAAAATTGTTCTTAATTGAGATTTGAAACCAGAAGTTGATACATTAGCTAAATTGTTAGCTAGTATTTCTGATTTTTTTAATATCTTATTAGCTGTTAATATAGAAGTATTAATTGTATTATTCATTTTTATATATTCTCTAAAAATTTTTTATTCTATTTAAAATTACTGAGTAATATTTCAAACATTTTATCCTGTGTTTTCATTGATTGTACAACAGATTGATAGTTTTTTTGTGCTTCTATCATATTAGAAAGTTCATTTTTTACATTAACATTAGAAGTTTCCAATGATCCTACATTCAACGTATCATTATTATTTTCTATTGAAGTTTTTATTTTTTTTTGATCCCAATTTTTTTTAATAGACCAAAAATCATTTCCTTTTTTTTCCAATGCATTTAAGTTATAAAAATTAATTATTGGTATTTTACCAATTATTTTTTGTTGTTTATTATCATAATTAGCAATTATGGTTCCATTATTTTCGACATTAAATTTATACAAATTTCCAGAAGGGTAGCCATCTTGCAAAAAATTAATTTTTTTTCTATTATTTAAATTTTCTAAAAAAGATACATTATCTATATACATTTTAAAATATTCTGTTCTTTTTTGGTTTTCTAATGAAGCTAATTTTATATTTACTGGATTTTTATAATTGATTGAAATTCCATCTAAATCACAACTTAATAAAATGTTTTCTGATCTAACATTTTTACCGTCTGTTTCATCAATTGGGTATATGTTCCAAACAGTTTGAGTTAATTTTTTAAAATATAAACCTATTTGATGAATTTTACCCTTTTTATCAAAAACAAATTCAGTTTTTTTAAAATTATAGGTATTTGTTTTATTAGGATAAAAATCGTTTTTTTTTGTTTTTTCTTCTTTATTTAATGTAATTACTAAATTAAATTTACTAGTTTTTTTTGCTTCCATGATTTTATTTATTTTTTTAAAACTAATTGGTTCCATTTTAGAATTATAAAAATTATTTTTATTTTTCTTTAAATATCCAGTTAAATACATTCCATTATGGTTAACGATATTTTTATTTTTATCAAGAAAAAAATGTCCATTTTTAGTATAAAAAATAGAATTAGAAGAATCTTGAACTTTAAAAAAACCATTTTTTTCGTTAATAGAAAAATCTAAACTTTTTCCAGTTTTTTTTATTTTACCTACAGTAAAATCTATTTTATTATTTTTTTTTAATAAAACCCCTGATCCTATATTCAGTTCATTTAATCCTAATTTTTTTGGAAAAGAATCGTTAAATTCTAATTTTTCTTTCTTGTATCCATTTATTGAACTAGCATTAGATATATTTTTTGTAATTAAATTAATTTTTTCTTCAAATGTTTTTAATGTATTTATATATTTTGAAAAAATCATAGTTCAATACCTTTAAAAAAAATAATTTTATAAAAATGAATTTATTAATTTTTTCTAGAAAATCTTTTTAATATCGTTTATTTCTATATTTTTCATGTTTCCTAAATCGATAATAGGTTTTTTTGTAGGATTTGTAATTCCTTGTATTATAGAATAATTTAATATTGTGCCTATTTTTGGGTCTTTAAAATCATTTTCTTTATCTATTTTAATTTCATAGTTTCCAACTGGTAAATTTAGATTTTTGTCATCTATAGATAGAAAATGGATTCCTGATTTCATATTTTTTAAATGTTTTATGAATTTATTACTTCTATTTTTAATATCAACAATTTTTAAATTTAGTTTTTTTGTATCTTTGAATAGTTCAATTCCACAAAATAAATTTATATTTTTAGTTTTTTTGAATTTTGAACTAGGAATTAATATTTTTTTTCCAATTAAAGATGACATATTAAAAATATTATTTATTTTATTTTTTTCTTTTATTTGTTCTATTTGATTATTAATTTTTTCAAGATTATTATTTGTTTTAATTACTGCTAATTGATTTATTAATTCCGAATTTTTTATTGGATTCATTGGATCTTGATTTTTTATTTGTGTAATTAACAAGTTAATAAAATCTTTTTGCATCATTTCATTAAAATTTATTTTTTTTAAAGAATTTTGATTGCTAATTAAATTAAATTTTGTATTAATATCTGTATTAATCATTGTTGTTTCTCTTTGTTTTAATTTTAAATTTAAAAATTAATGTTGACCTATTGAAATTGTTTTCATTAATAATGATTTAGCGGTATTAACTACTTCTACATTAGCTTGATAGTTTCTTGATGCTGAAATACTTTCTATAATTTCTGAAACTACGTTAACATTAGATTTTTGTATAAAACCATCTTTGTCTGATAAAGGATTATTAGGATCATATATTTTTTTAAAATTTTCTGAAGAATTTACTATTCGGTCTATTTTGACCCCTCCAATATATTTATTTTCACTGCTGAATTTTAACAATACTTTTTTTGCAATATATGGATATGATTTTCCGTTTTTTCTAGTTATGCTATCTGTATTTGCTATATTTGTAGAAATAACGTTTATTTTTTTTTCTTGTGCTTCCATAGCTGATCCAGCTATATAAAATATATTTGATAATGACATAGTTTTCTTATCCTTGTGTAACAGTATACATATCTTTAATTTGAGAATTTAGAATAGTTAACAATACTTGATATTGAATAGAATTATCTGCAAATTTCGTTCTCTCTTTATTCATATTAACTGTATTAACATTATTATTTGATTGATTTCTATTTTTACTTATAGTATGTATTTTAATATATGGAATTAAATTTCTGTAAAAATTTTTATTAGATTTTTTTGTTAATTTTAAAAAATTAAGGTTCTTTTTACGATTTTTAATTAAACTTTTCATAGTTTTGTAAAAATCAATATCCTTTGCTTTATAATTAGGAGTTTCTGAATTAGCAATATTTGTTGCTAGCAATTCTTGTCTTAATGCTCTTATTGTTAATGCTGTTTCACTCATTTGTAAAAAATTTTGTATTCCAGAAAACATTTTTTTATAACCTTTTGAATTAAATAAGTATTAATAGAAAATTAAATATCAATATATTAATATGAATAGATAGTATCTATCAATAGAATAAATATTATTTTTTAAAAAATATTTTATATTGAGATATTAGGAACATAAAAATGAAAAATATCTTAAAAATTTTTTTTATTATCTTAATTTCTTGTTTTGTATGTGATGTACAAGCTAAAATAGATAATAAAAAAAGTGATAGTAATATAAATTTTTTAAATAAAAAAAATAATTTTTCAAAAAAAATAATTTCTTTTTTTAAGAAAAGAGACATTTTTCATCATAAATTTATTTCGGTAAAAATTAAAAATTTATCTAGAATTAAAAATTTTTGTAATTTTCCTAAAGTAGTTGTATACCCTAATTCTCCAATTTGGGGTGATATAATTGCAAAAGTTTTTTGCAATGGTGTTTATCAAAATATTTTTGTTAAAGTTACTTCGAAAGGAAAATATATTGCTTCAAATTCAAAAATAAATTTGGGTAGTGTAATTTCTGAATCAGATTTAATTACAAAAATTGGAAAATTAGAAGAATTACCATCAGATGTTTGTTTTAAGAAAGATCAAATATTAAAAAAAATTAGTTCTAAAAATATTTCTATAGGTGAACCAATTACATTATCAATGTTTCGAGAACCATGGAAAGTTCATGTAAACCAAACTGTTTCAGTAATTTTTATAGGGCAAGATTTTATAATTATTAATCAAGGTAAAGCATTAAAAAATGCTTTTGAAAAAGATATTATTAATGTAGCCATAGATGGTAATAACAATACTATAATAGAAGGTATAGTAAATAATAACGGGGAAATTATTTATTTAAGAAACATTTACTAATTAAAATTTTCTTTTAAAATATTAAATTTTTTACAAAAATAAAAATTAATTTTGGAGAGGGAGGGATTCGAACTCTCGGATGATTTCTCATCGGCGGTTTTCAAGACCGCTGCTTTAAACCACTCAGCCACCCCTCCTTAACATTTTAAAAATCATATTTTAAAAAATAATTATATTATCTAAAAAATTATATCATTTAACAGTTTAAAAAAAAAGAAAAAAAAATTATTTTTTCATTTTTTTAAATATATAAGATGTTTATCTTGATAAATAATTTATTTTTATTTAGAATAACTTAAGTAGGACGCGTTGGCAGATTGGTTATGCATCGGATTGCAAATCCGAATAACTCGGTTCGATTCCGGGATGCGTCTAAATAAAAAATCTATAAAAAAGAAAGCCCGGGTGGTGAAATCGGTAGACACAAGGGACTTAAAATCCCTCGGCTTTTTAGCTTTGCGGGTTCAAGTCCCGCTCCGGGTAATTTTTATTTCTTAATAGGTTTTGTTAATTTATAAACTGTATACGATTTATTTTTTTTGAAAATTTTTACAAATTTAAAATATTTTTTTGAAAATTTTTTATAAGATAAGCAAGATAAAGAAACAAATCGGAGTTCACCTTCTTTATTCAAATAATTTATAGATTTTTTTATTATCTGTTCTACTATTTTTGTTGTTATTTTATTTCCTTCATGAATTGGAGGATTGGATATAATGAAGTCAAATTTTTCTTTAATATTTGAAAATAAATTACTTGTTAAGATTTTTACTTTAACATTTTTTATTTTAAAATTTTCTATACTAGATATTATTGAATAATAATCTGAATCTATTAGAGTAAGTGAAATTTTATCTTTACAAATTTTAGATAAAAATAAACTTAAAATTCCTGATCCGCATCCTAAATCCAATACTTTTCCTTTTATTTTTTTAGAAAATGTAGATGCTAATAAAATTGTTCCCTTATCTATTCCAGAATAATCGAAAACTCCTGGTAAACTTTTTATTTTTAAATCTTTTATGTAATATGTATTAAAAAATTTTTTAAAAAAAAATGGATGGTTTAATAATTTTTTAGTATAACCACTAAAACAAGAACAACTTTGAACTGAATCAATTTTTTTTAAATTTATCCATTTTTTTAATAAGTGGACACAACTTCTTACTCCAAATGAATTTTTTCCAAGAATTAAAACTTTTGTATTATTTTTTAAATGATTAAAAAAGAAATGTAATTGGAATAATGCTTCTTTTTTATTTCTAGTCCAGAAATATATAAAAAAATTACTTTTTAAAAAAATTTTTTCATTAGAAACTAAACCAAAATGGGTTTTTCCTATAAAATTTAATTTTTCAAAAAAATGATATTTTGTAGTAAATATATTAATTTTTTTAAAATTAAAACCATCAATAATACTAGGTTGAACGTTTCCGGATAAAATTATATTTTTGTATAAAAATTTATTAATTTGTCTTAAAAAAATTTTTTTTTCTTTATTTTCTTTATTTTTGAATTTCATTGTTTATTTTTTTTAAAAAAGAATGTTTATTTTAAAATATTTTAGTATTTTAAAAAAAAATAGTATTATTTTGTAATATGGCAAAAAAAAATGAAAAATATTCCAATTAAAATTCAAGGAAATGTTTTTACTTTCATGGTTCTTTATTTACTCAATGATAATATAGAAATTGTAAAAAATGCATTACAAAAAAAAATAAAATTATTTCCTTCTTTTTTTAAAGAAGCTCCTATTGCTATAAACATTTCTAATTTATCAAGAAAAGTGAATTTAAAAGAAATGATAAAAGAAATTGTTTCTTCAAATTTGAATGTTATAGGTTTTACAGGATGCAAAGATTTATTTTTAAAAAAAATTATAAAAAAATTAGGTTATCCTATTTTTTCAGACAAGAATAAAATTTTTTATGATAATCAATTATCTTCTCCAAAGATATTTTCTTCTAAATTAGTTAAACTAAAAAAGAACTATATAATTGATACTCCTGTTAGATCGGGTCAAACTATATATGCAAGATCTGCTGATTTAATTGTAACTAACAATGTTAATCCTGGTGCTGAACTAATAGCAGATGGAAACGTTCATATATATGGTTTTATGAAAGGAAGAGTTTTAGCAGGAGCTAATGGAAATAGGAATAGTCAAATTTTTTGCACAAAGTTGTTTTCAGAGTTAGTGTCAATTTCTGGAGAATACGTTTTATTAGATGAAATTAAAAAAAAAATATTGGGAAAAACTGTTAGAATTTTTTTAAAAAATGATAAATTAAAAATTAATCTTTTAGATTAAAAATTTATTAGGATAAAAAATGAGTAAAATTATTGTTGTTACTTCAGGAAAAGGTGGGGTTGGCAAAACAACGACTAGTGCAGCGATATCCACTGGATTAGCTTTAGAAGGTAAAAAAACAGTTGTTATAGATTTTGATATTGGATTGAGAAATTTAGATTTGATAATGGGATGTGAAAGAAGAGTTGTTTATGATTTTATTAATGTCATTCAAGGGGATGCTAAATTAAATCAAGCATTGATACGGGACAAAAATTATGAGAATCTGTTTATTCTACCAGCTTCTCAAACTAAATCTAAAAATTCTTTAACTAAAGAAGGAGTAAAAAAAATAATTTATGAATTAATTGAGATGGATTTTAGTTTTATTATTTGTGATTCTCCTGCTGGAATAGATAAAGGAGCGATTTTATCTATGTATTTTTCTGATATAGCGATTTTAGTTACTAATCCAGAAATATCTTCTGTTCGTGACTCTGATCGAGTGCTAGGAATTTTATCTTCTAAATCGTATCGATCAGAAAAAAATTTAAAACCAATTAAAGAATACCTATTAATAACCAGATACGAACCTACTAGAGTTAAAACAGGTGAAATGTTAAGTGTTACAGATATTTCAGAAATATTAAGAGTTCCACTTATAGGAGTGGTTCCTGAAGACTTCAATGTTTTAAATTCTTCTAATCAAGGAATTTCAGTTATTTTAAATTCTAATTCTAAAGCAGGAAATGCATATTTTGATGTTGTAAATAGAATAATTGGGAAAAACATACCATTTCGTTTTATTAAAGAGGAAAAAAAAAGTTTTTTTCAACGTTTATTTGGGAGATAGTTCAAAATGTCTGTATTAAATTTATTTTTGTCTTTAAAAAAAAATAGTGCATTTATAGCAAAAAAAAGATTGCAAATAATCGTTTCAAACAACAGAAAAAATATTATTTTTGAACCAGACTATTTGCCTAATTTAAAAAAAGAAATTTTATTGGTAATTTCAAAATATATAAAAATTAATAATCCAAAGATAATTTCTATAAAATATAAAAAAGAAAAAAAATCTATTACTCCTATTGTTATTAAATTAAATATAATTATTTCTGATAAATAAATTTATATTTATTTAAATTTATTAAATTTATATAAAAACACCATTTATTATTTTTTTTAAATATCAAAAAATAAATATTTTTAATATAAGTAATTTACTTTTATATTTTTGACATTTTTAAAGTTTTCTTTATTTTGATAAAATAAATTAGCAAATGGAAGAATATCAACTGCGTTAGGAATTGTAATTTTCATAAATTTTATTTTTTTATGTTTTTCAAAATCTTTTTTTTTAAAACTATTTCCTATCGCAGTCCATTCATCATTTAAATTTAAATTTTTTATATTAATATCATTTTTATTCAATAACCGTTCTTCACCTTCTAATTCAAAAACCCCATTTTTATTATTTATAAAATATTTTCCTAAAAACGTTTTATTTTTATTAAAATTCATAAATACTAATACTTTATCGATTAAATATAATCTTTTTGACTGCTCTGCTAAAACGGATAGTGTAGAAACACTGATTAATGGAATTTTTTTTATTATAGAAATACTTTTAGATACACAGATAGCTGTTCTTATCCCTGTTAATTCACCTGGACCATGAGTCACTCCTATTAAGCTAATTTCATTTAAATTAATTGAATTTCTTTTTAATATTTTTTGAATCATAGGTAGAATTTTTTTCGTTTGATTTCGATTACATTTTTCAAATAAAGAATCAATATAATCGTTAATTAATAATGCTACTGAACAACAATTTATTGAAGTATCCAAAGATAAAATTATTTTTGTCATTTTTTTATACATAAATTAAATTTTTTTTATTCTTACTAAATTTATTCTATATTCTGTAACTTCTAAAATATGAAATTGTAATGGTGGAATTTCGATGATTTCACCAGGAACAGGTAATTGTCCTTTATGAGATATTAAAAAACCGTTTAAAGATGCATAATTTTCTTCTTGAATTAGATTTTCTGTGTTTAATAGTTGTTGTAAAGAATGTAAATCTGTTCCACCCTTAACCAACCAACTACCGTCTTTTTCAAAAATTATTTCTGGAGTTTCATCAGCATCAGGAAACTCTCCAGCAATTGCTTCTAATACATCTAATGGAGTTATTAAACCTTGTATTACTCCGAATTCATTACTTACAATTACCAAGCTACCTCTAGAATTTTTTAAAACACCTAAAAGTTTTATAGTATCTAATGTATCAGGAATAATTATTGGAGGTGTTTTAGAAGAGAAAATATTTATGTCATCTTTTTTTTCTAAAATCATTAATAATTCTTTAGCTCGTACAATTCCAACTATTTCATCTAATTCACCTCTACAAATTGGAAATAGACTATGAGGAGTATCTAATAATTGATTTCTAATTTCTTTATTACTATTTTCTAGATTTACCCAAGAAATTTCAGATCTTGGAGTCATAATACTACGAATAGAACGAAAAGCTAATGTTAAAACTCCATTTATCATATATTTTTCTTCATCTTTGAAAGCTTTATAAATAGATTTAGAATATTTTTTTTTCTGATTACCTATAGTATTAGGTAATTCCATAATCTTTTTACCATTTTTATTTTTTTCTCCTAACATTAATTTAAGAATAGATTCTGTAACTCTTTGTCTAATTGGACGTTTAGATTGATATTTAATGATTTTTTGTTTAGAAATTTGATTAAATAATTCGATTAAAACTGAAAAACTGATAGCTGTGTATAAATATCCCTTTGGTATAAAAAAACCAATTGATTCTGCAATTAATGATACACCAATCATTAATAAAAAACTTAAGCATAATACCACTACTGAAGGATGAAGATTTATAAATTTAGTTAATTGTTTTGAAGCTAATAACATAAAAATCATTGCTACTATAACTGCTGACATCATTATTGGTAATGAATTAACCATTCCTACAGCTGTAATTACAGAATCTAATGAAAATATAGCATCTAATACTACTATTTGTAGTACTATAGTCCAAAAATTTGAATAATTTTTTTCATTAAAAGATTCATTTTTTTGATATTCTAATCTTTCATGTAGTTCAATAGTAGATTTAAATAATAAAAAAGAACCTCCAAATAATAAAATTAAATCTCTTCCTGATAAATTAAAATATTTATTTTGGATGATTGGATGAGTTAAAGTAATTATCCAAGAAATTGAAGCTAATAGAATTAATCGCATTACCAATGCAAAACTTAATCCAATAATTCTAGCTTTGTCTCTACTATTCGGTGAAAGTTTATCTATTAAAAAAGAGATAAATACTAAATTATCAATACTTAAAACTATTTCTAAAATAATTAATGTAAATAGGGGTATCCAAGTAGATGTTTTAAAAAAAAAATCCATTGAACTCTCTGTTATATATAATTTAATTAATATTAATAGTTTATTATTGAAATTTTACTAAACTAGTATAGTTTTAAAAAATAAAAAAAATTTAAAAATACTATTTAATTGATAATTATTTCATGAAGACTAAACTATTTTAAAAAAATCAAAAATAAAAAAAATAAAAAAAACAAAAGCCACAGCTTATTTTGTGCTAGGCTTTTTTCTAAAATTTAATATTTATTTTCAAAGATACATTATCTATATAATCTATAATATTTTTAAAAGATTATATTGAAAGAACATTAATTGCAGCTGGACCTTTTTGACCATCCTGTATTTCAAATTCAACGTTTTGTCCTTCAGATAAAGTTTTAAAACCATTACCTTGAATAGAAGAAAAATGTACAAAAACATCTTTGCTACCATCAGAAGGAGTTATAAAACCAAATCCTTTGGATTCATTAAACCACTTAACTTGTCCTTTTATCTTTTCCATTTAAAAATTTCCTCACTTAGTTTTATAATAATTAAAATTATGAATGTTATTGCATGAGGCATTTATTTTAGATTCAGCAAGGAAAGCTGTATTAACTTCTTTACTTTGAATTTTTAACTTTATTTAAGCCTTTCATACAAAAAACAATAAACTTCTAAAATTTTAATTCTTAATTAGTTTTTATTACATCCTTATTATATCGATTTGAAAAAAAAATACAAGATAATAAAATTTTTTGATTTTTTTTTTTATTATAATAAAAAAAAATTTTTTTTTACATATATTTTTCTTGAGATAAAGCTTTTATTCTAATTTCTAATGGAGGATGAGATTGAAATAAAAAAGAAAAATTATTTGACTTTCCATTAATATAAGATGTAGAAATACAATCAGATGTATTTAATATTTGAGAATTTTTCATACTTTTTAAAGCAGATATCATATTTTCTTTTCCGACTATATTAGCAGATCCAGCATCTGCACGGAATTCTCGATATCTAGAAAAACTAAATACTATTATACTAGCTAATATGCTAAATAAAATTTCTAAAACATTTGTAAGTAAAAAATATAAAATTGGATGTTGATTTTCTCCTTCTGAATTATTTTCTTTTTTATACGAATTATTTAAAAAAAATCCTGCAATTATACGAGAGATAAAAAATATAAAAGTATTTATTACTCCTTGAATTAAAGTCATTGTGACCATATCACCACTTTTTATATGACTAATCTCATGTGCTAAAACTGCTTCTATTTCTTTAAAGTTCATACTTTTTAACAAACCAGTAGAAACTGCTACTAGCGAAGAATTTTTCCTGTATCCTGTGGCAAAAGCATTTATTTCTATAGATTCGTAAATAGCAAGTTCAGGAGTTGTTATTTTAACTTTTTTAGATAGATAAAAAAGTTTGTTTATTAACCAATTTTCAATATCATTTTTTGGATATTTAATGATTCTCCCTCCAACTAAACTTAATGCAATCCATTTAGACATTAATAATGAAACAATTGCACCTGAAAATCCAAAAATCCCTGAAAAAAGAATTAAATTATATAAATTTTTTGAATGAATTGGAGTAAAACTTAAAATTACAGCAAAAAATAACATTACTGATAGATTAGTTAGTAAAAAAAGAATAATTCTTTTCATATTATAATTTCCTAAAAATATTTTTTTATATTAAAAAATCGATCTTTTTTTATTAATTTTAATTTTATTAATAGAATTTTTAGTAAATGGATTAATTTTTTAGTTGTTATTTTTTTATTATTATTATTTTTTTGAATAAACATTCGAATATTAATTTAAACAACTATTGATCAAACAAAATTGATGCTTGATCAATTTAAAATTTTTTATTTGGATATTTTACCTTAAATAATATTTTTTTAAAATATTAATGATTTTTGTAATTTAATTTTTAATTAATTATTTATTTTTTAATTCCAAGATCGACCATCTTGATTCATCATTTGTTTTGATGAAGTTGGCCCCCAAGTACCTGCTGAATATAATTCGGGCTTAATTTTGTTTTTTTCCCAAATTTTAATAATTGAATCAACCCATTTCCAAGCTTCTTCTACTTCGTCTCTTCGAACAAATAAAGATTGAATACCTTTCATACTTTCAAGTAATAATCTTTCGTATGCGTCTATTATATGATTTTTTTTAAAATTTTCTAAATAATTAAATTGTAGTTTTGAATCAACTAAATGATTAGTAGATTTATTAAAACCAGGAAATTTATTTAAAATATGAATATCAATTCCTTCGTTTGGTTGCAATCTAATTGTTAACTTATTTTGATTTAAATTAGGAATAGATTTTTTAAAAATATTTATAGGTAACTTTTTGAAAAAAATTGATATTTCAGAATATTTTTTTTTCATTCTTTTACCTGTTCGTAAATAAAATGGTACTCCAAACCATCTCCAATTATCTACATTAACTTTAATTGCTATAAAAGTTTCTGTATTACTATTTTGGTTAGACCCTTTTTCGTTTATATAAGACGGAACATATACTCCTTTAATAAATCCTGATGAATATTGTCCTCGAATTGTTTTTTTTTTAATATTTTTGGAGTTTATTGGACGTAAGGATTTTAGCACTTTTACTTTTTCATCTCTTATGCTGTCAGTACAAAAATTCATAGGAGGAGACATTGCAATAATGCTTAATATTTGTAATAAGTGATTTTGTACCATATCTCTCATTTGTCCAGTTTTATCAAAATAATCCCATCTTCCTTCAATTCCTATCTCTTCAGCAACTGTAATTTGAATATGATCAATTGTTTTATTACTCCAATTATTATAAAAAATAGAATTTGCAAATCGAAGATACAATAAATTTAATATTGTTTCTTTTCCAAGATAGTGATCTATTCTAAAAATTTGAGATTCATTAAAATATTTTCCAATTTGATTATTTATTTCTTTTGAAGTTTTTAGTGAAGTTCCAATTGGTTTTTCTATAATTATTCTCGAATTTGGTTTATTTAATTTAGCTAAACCTAATCCTTGACAAATAATTCCATAAATATTTGGAGGAACTGCAAAATAATTTATTGTTACTCTATTTTTTTGATCTATAAGAAATTGTAATTTAGAAAATTCTTCTGTTTTATTAACATCTAAATTACAAAATTTAAGTCTATTACATAATTTGTTCCAAATTGTTTCATTTATTTTTTCTTTCATAAAAATTTCAAGTGATTTTCGAACTATTTTTTTATATTCTAATTCATTCCAATTAGCTCTACCTACACCTATTATTTTTGTATTTAAATCTAGTTTTTTATTTTTTTCTAAATGATAAAGAGAAGGCATTAATTTTCTTTTTGCTAAATCTCCTTTTGCCCCAAAAATAATTATATCACATCCCTTTCTTAAGTTCTTTGACATTTTTTAATAACCTTCCATTATATTTCAAATAAAAAAATGTTTAAAATTGAATATTTAATAAATTTTTAAAATAATATTTTTCTAATTTTAAATTAAGTAAACATTACTATTAATTCTTTTATAAAAAAAACTATTAGTCAAATCTAAAAATAATTATTAAAGAAATTGTTTATTTTTATAAACTATTTAATTTTATATTATTAAGAAAAGGAATCAAAATTCTTTCTTTTTATAATTATTTGTTAAAATTAGAAAAAATAACTTAATTTTTAAATTTTTTAGTAATTTGTTTAATAATAATATGTGTATTTATTTAATAAATATCTAATAATCGAAAAAATTTGTATAATACTTTTATTATGTTTTAGAAAATACCATAAACCCTTGACTAATAATGTTTAAATAATTATTTTTAATAAAATAATTTTTAAAATATAAATTTTAAAATAGGAGAAAATCGTGTTAAAACGCCTTAGAAGAACTAAAATAGTTGTAACACTAGGTCCTTCTACAGATAAAGATAATAATTTAGAAAAAGTTATTAAATCAGGAGCTAATGTATTAAGATTAAATTTTTCTCATGGAACTAGTGAAGAACATATATTTCGTGCTAAAAAAGTTTTTGAAATTATGAATAAATTGAAATGTCATGTAGCTTTATTAGGAGATTTACAAGGTCCTAAGATTAGAATTTTAGGTTTTGTATCAGAAAAAGTTTGTTTAAATTCTGGAGAACAATTTGTATTGGATACTGATTTAAATTTTAGTGAAGGTGATAAAAATAAAGTTGGTGTCGATTATAAAAGATTGCCATTGGATGTTAATTGTGAAGATATACTTTTATTAGATGATGGTCGAATACAATTAAAAGTGTTAAAATCAACAAGAAGAAAAATTTATACTAAAGTAATAATTGGAGGTATTTTATCTAAAAATAAAGGAATAAACAAATTAGGTGGGGGGTTATCTGCCAAATCCCTAACTAATAAAGATAAAAAAGATATTTGTTTAGCTACAAATATTGGAGTTGATTATTTAGCTATATCCTTTCCAAGATCTGCAAAAGATATTCGAATAGCTAGAAAAATAGTTGAAGAAACTGGTAGTTTTGCAAAAATTATAGCAAAGATAGAACGTGCGGAAGCAGTAGCTACAGAAAAAGACATTGAAGAGATAATATTAGCATCAGATGCAATTATGGTTGCAAGAGGAGATCTCGGAGTTGAAATAGGAGATCCTGAATTAGTTGGAATTCAGAAAACTCTCATTAGAAGAGCAAGACAGTTAAACAGAGTTGTAATTACAGCTACGCAAATGATGGAATCTATGATTTTTAAACCATTACCAACAAGAGCAGAAGTAATGGACGTGGCTAACGCTGTTCTAGATGGAACTGATGCTGTTATGTTATCTGCTGAAACAGCAACTGGAAAATACCCTGTTGAAACAGTAACTGCAATGTCTAGAGTATGTAAAGGAGCGGAAACTATTCCTAGTATAAATGTTTCTAGACATCGTTTAGACATTCAATTTAGTAGTATAGAGGAAGCTATTTCTATGTCAGCAATGTATTCTGCAAATCATTTAAAAGGAGTTTCAGCAATAATTACCATGACTGAATCGGGTAGAACAGCATTAATGACGTCTAGAATCACTTCTGGTCTACCGATTTTTGCGATGTCTCGTCATCAAAATACATTAAAATTATCAACTTTGTATAGAGGTGTTACACCAATATATTTTGATAGTAATAAAGAAGGAGTTTCTGCAGCTACAGAAGCTGTATTATTACTGAAAGAAAAAAAATTTTTAACAAAAGGAGAAGTGGTTATAATTACTCAGGGAGATATTATGAGTGCTATAGGTAAAACTAATACAATTAGAATTTTAGTAGTTGAATAAAATTTAAAATTTTAAAAAAATATTTTTTAAAATAAAAAAAATATTTTTACCAAAAAATCATATATAAAATGAAAACTTTAGTTAACATAAAAAATGTTTCCGTTGAAATTAGAAATAAATCAATATTATCGAATATTTCTTTTTTAATAAAATCTAATAAAATAGTTACTGTAATTGGGTCAAATGGGGCTGGAAAATCTACTCTTGTACGAACAATTTTAGGTTTAGTAAAACCTAGTGTTGGAACTATAAAGTTCTTAAAACCAGTACGTATAGGATATGTACCTCAAAAGTTATATTTTAGAGTTCCTTTTCCAATTACAGTCAATCGTTTTATGAAACTATTTAAATCTTTAAATTATTCATATTCCAATTTTATTATAGAAAAATTAAAAATAAGTCATTTAAAAAACCATTTAATACAAGAATTATCTGGCGGAGAATTACAAAAAGTATTATTAGCTAGATCGTTGTTAAATAATCCTAATTTTTTAATATTGGATGAACCTACTCAAGGTTTAGATATAAATGGACAAATTTTTTTGTATCATATAATTAATAAAATAAAAAAAAAACTTAAATGTTCAATTTTAATGATTTCTCATGATTTAAATTTAGTTATGGCCAGAACTGATGAAGTAATTTGTTTAAATAATCACATTTGTTGTTCAGGAACTCCAGATGTAGTTTCTAAAAATAAACATTTTATTTCTATGTTTGGAAAAATACATAGTAAAGAAATAGCTTTGTATAAACATGAACATCATCATATTCATTCGTAGTAATAAAGTGTTTTTTAAAAGTAAAGTTAAAAAGGAAAGTTTTAATAATGATATTTTCATTTTTCCCTAGCTGGTTAGCAGGTTTATTTTTATCTTTTTTAACAGCACCAATAGGTTCTTTTATAATCTGGAGAAGAATGTCTTGTTTTGGAGATACTTTATCTCATTCTTCTCTTTTAGGGTTTTCAATAAGTATTTTATTCCATATAAATCCATTATTGGTGTTATTGATATTTATATTTTTTTTATCTATTATTTCAGCTTTATTAGAACATAATTCAAATCTTTCTTTAGATGTTATTTTTTCTATAATTTCATATACTTTTCTTTCTTTGGGATTAATAATAATTAGTATTATACCAAATGAAAAAAAAATTGATATTAATGATTATTTTTTTGGAAATATTTTATTTGTATCTTTTTATGATTTATTTTTTTTATTATTAAACGTTTTTTTTTTACTAATGATATTAATTTATAATTGGAAATCAATGTTAGCAGTAACTATAAATCCCGAATTAGCTAAAATAGATGGAATAAATATATTTAAAAATCAATTTATTTTAATATTTATAACAGGAATGACAATAGCTATATCAATTAAGTTTGTAGGAGTATTAATTATAACTTCATTATTAGTAATTCCAGCTTCTACTTCTCAAAGATTTTCTAGATCTCCAGAAAAAATGATTTTCATTTCTATATTAATTAGTATTCTTTCAACTACTATGGGATTGTTTATTTCAATTTATTATGATATTCCAACTAGTCCAACTATAGTTCTTTGTGAATCTTTTATATTTTTTTTTAGTCAATTTATAAAAACAAAAAATCAAAATAATTTTCTATATTAAATAAATTTTATAAATTATTATTTATATTTTTTATTATTTTGAAATTTATTCAAATTTCAAAATAATAAAAAATTATAAAATTTCTTTTAGCATATCATTGCTAATATAATCAGGAGAATTAGTCATCGGACAAATAGCAGAAGTAGTTTTTGGAAAAGCAATAGTATCTCTAATACTATTAGAATTAGTAAGTAACATAATTATTCTATCCAATCCTAATGCAATTCCTGCATGTATAGGTGCACCATATGTTAGTGATTCTAAAAAAAAACCAAATTTTTCTAGTTGTTCTTTCTCTGAAATTCCAATTAATTTAAAAATAGTTTTTTGTACTTCAAAATTATGGTTTCTAACTGACCCACCTGCAATTTCATATCCATTAATTACTAAATCATAAGATTTTGATATTATTGTTTCTGGTTTTCTTTTCATTGTTTCTATATTGGAATTTTTAGGTTGAGTAAATGGATGATGTAAACAACATAATTTTCCATCTTTTTCTTTTTTAAACATTGGAAAATCAGTTATCCAAACAGGTTTAAATTCATTTGGATTTACTAAATTTAATTTTATTCCTATTTCCATTCTCAACTTATTTAGTACATTATTTACTGTTTTTGAAATACCAATTACGATTATTATTAAATCTTTGGATTTTGCATTAATTTTTTTAATTATTTTTAAAATTATTTTTTTTTTTGTATAATTTTTTAATATTGAACAATCAAAATCATAATTTTCTGATAATTTTTTTTCTTTGACTAATATTGTTATTAATTCATAAAATCCATATTTTTTTTTTAATTCTTCTTTTAGAACTTTTATTTTTTTTTCTTTTAAAACAATTCCATTTGGAACACAAATAGCAGCGATACGTGTTTTTTTTGTAGATTCAATATTTTTTTTTATAAAATCTAAATTTTCAACTTCTTGTAGCAAATCTTTTAAATCAAATAATTTCATTGGATTGCGTAAATCTGGTTTATCTGTTCCATAATCTTTTATAGATTGAGTAAAAGTTATTTTTTTTATTTTTTCAAAAGTAATATTTTTTATTTTTAACCATATAAAAGATATAAGATTTTCTACAATTTTTTGTATTTTTTGTTCACTTATAAAAGCTGCTTCAATGTCAATTTGAGAAAATTCTGGTTGTCTATCAGAACGTAAATCTTCATCTCTAAAACATTTTGTTATTTGATAATATTTATCAATTCCAGAAATCATCAGAAGTTGTTTAAACAACTGAGGTGACTGAGGTAGTGCATAAAACTTTTTTTTATGTATTCTGCTAGGTATTAAATAATTTCTAGCTCCTTCTGGAGTAATTTTTGTAAGAATAGGAGTTTCAATTTGCATGAATTTTTTTGATTGCATGTATTTGTGAATAAGAAGAATTGTTTTACTACGTATTTTTAATTTCTTTAATAATTCTAATTTTCTTAATTCTAAATATCTGTATTTTAAAGAAATATCTTCTGAATTAATTTTAGAATTATCTATTGGAATTGGTTGAGATGCATTAATTATAGTTAATTTTTTTACTAATACTTCGATAAATCCTGTTTTTATTGATTTGTTTATATTTTTTAAATTTCTTCTTTTCACTATTCCAAACACTTGGATACAAAATTCGTTTTTTAGTTTTTTTGCTACTTTAAATAATTTTTTATTTTCTTCTAAAAAAGTTATTTGAATTATTCCACTCCAATCTCTCATATTTAAAAAGATAATTTTGCTTAAATTTCTATAACTATGAACCCATCCACATAAAGTTACAAATTTGTCTATATTAATTTCTTTCAATTCACCACAATAATGAGTTCGCATAAATATTAATACCTATTAATAATTACTAAAAAATTAAAATTTATTTATCGAATTTTTTATTTATTTGCGTTTTTTTATCTACTACGAAATATAATTCTACCTTTATTTAAATCATAAGTAGTTAATTCTACAGTAACCTTATCTCCAGTTAAAATTCTAATGTAATTTTTTCTCATTTTTCCAGAAATATGAGCAATTACATTATGTCCATTTTCCAATTTAACTTTAAACATGGTATTTGGTAATGTATCTGTTATTACACCTTGCATTTCTATATTTTTTTCTTTAGGCATATTTTTCTCATTTAAATATGATTTATATTAAAAATTAAAAGAATTTTTTTATTAATATTATTTATTTTCTTTTTCTAAATATTCTTTAGCATCTAAAGCTGCCATACATCCTGTTGCAGCGGCTGTAATAGCTTGTTTATAACAATTATCAATAACGTCTCCTGCTGCGAATATTCCAGGTATATTGGTTTGAGTTGAGTTTTTTATCAAAATTTTTTGTACTGAAATATATCCTTTTTTAGTTTTTAATTGATTTGAAAAAATCTTTGTATTTGGAATATGACCAATAGCAATAAAAAGCCCTGAAATTTTTATTTCTGAATAAATATTTTTATGGTTTTTAATTTTTATTCCAGAAACACAATTTTCTTTTCCAAAAATTTCATATACGATGCTATTTTTATGAAAAATGACTTTTT
The DNA here is from genome assembly GCF_964058925.1 of Buchnera aphidicola (Tetraneura ulmi). Taxonomy (NCBI): domain Bacteria; kingdom Pseudomonadati; phylum Pseudomonadota; class Gammaproteobacteria; order Enterobacterales; family Erwiniaceae; genus Buchnera; species Buchnera aphidicola. The sequence continues at coordinate 296,660 of NZ_OZ060366.1, read as the reverse complement.
TAGATTCTATTTTTTTCTTTAATCTATTTATTAAAATTTTCTCTGCTTTAAAATTTTCTTTTCGATGTATTAAATGTATTTTTGACACAATATTAGAAAGATATAAAACTTCTTCAATAGCTGTATTTCCACCACCTACTATTGCTATATCTTTATTTTTATAAAATATTCCATCACAAGTTGCGCAGGATGAAACACCTTTTCCCATATATTCTTTTTCTGATTTAAGTCCTAAATATTTTGCATAAGAACCAGTAGCAATAATAACTGAATTAGAAATGTAAATATTTTCTTCTCCAAATAGAAAAAAAGGTTTATGCATAAAATTTACTTTTTTTATAATATCAAAAACAATTTTAGTTTTTAGTTTTTTACTGTGTTTATTCATTCTGTCCATTAATTGAATACCAGTAATATTTTTGTAATCTCCTGGCCAATTTTCAATTGTATTTGTAGTAATTAGCTGTCCTCCTGGAGTAGGACCAGTAACTAAAATTGGATTTAAATTGGATCTAGCTGCATAAATAGCAGCAGTATATCCTGAAGGACCTGATCCTAATATTAGTAAATTACTTCTAACTATTTTTTTTTTTTTCATATTTTTTAAAATTATATAATTTTCTTAGATGATTTAATGGTTGAGTAGTATATGAATTTCTAAATGATAAATCCTTAAAAAAAATATTATCTAAAAAAATTAAAATATAACATTTTTACAAAAAAAAATATAGAACTATTCAAAATATTTTTTTATAAATAAAAATAATAATTAAATTATTAGAGAAAATTTAAAAATATTTGTATAATTTTAGTATTAAAATACTAAAAAGACTAATCTTTGACTATGTTGGATAATAAATTACTAAAATTTAAATTAGAAGAAGTAAAAAAAAAATTATTACGAAGAAATTTTTTTTTAGACTCTGAAAAAATAATTTCATTAGAAAAAGAAAGAAAAAAGATACAATTAAAAACAGAGAATCTACAAGCTAAACGAAATTTACTTTCAAAATTGATTGGTAATTCCAAAGTTTTAAAACAGGATACAACTTTACTTTATAGTAAAAGTATTACGTTACAAAAAAAATTAAATAATTTTAAAAAAAAATTAGCTGAAATAAAACAAAAAATAAAAAAAATTTTTTTAGAATTTCCAAACATTCCTGATGATTCAATTCCAAATGGAGAAAATGAAAATAATAATAAAAAAATATTAAATTGGGGTGAAATACCAAAATTTAAATTTTTGGTTAAAGATCATATTAAACTAGGGAAAGAAAGAAATGGATTTGATTGGAATGCTGCTGCTCTTATTTCTGGATCTCGTTTTTCTATAATGAAAGGAAATATTGCAAAACTTCATCGAGCATTAGGTCAATTTATGATAGATTTACATACTGAAAAACATGGCTATTTAGAAACTTATGTGCCTTATTTAGTAAACAGACATTGTTTATATGGAACTGGACAGTTACCAAAATTTTCTAAAGATTTATTTCATATAGAAAAAAAAACTGATCAAAAACATTCTAAATATATTTTAATTCCTACTGCAGAAGTACCATTGACTAATATTGTACAAAATAAAATTCTAGAAGAACATGAATTACCAATTAAATTAGTGGCAAAAACTCCTTGTTTTAGACTAGAATCTGCTTCTTATGGAAAAGATGTAAAAGGATTAATTCGTCTGCATCAATTTGAAAAAGTTGAATTAGTACAAATTGTAAAACCCGAAACATCGATGCATATGTTAGAACAACTAACACTAAATGCTGAAAAAGTATTAAAATTATTAGAATTACCATATCAGAAAAAAATATTATGTTGTGGTGATTTAAGTTTTAGTGCTTCTAAAACTTATGATTTAGAAGTATGGTTTCCAGCACAAAATACTTATAGAGAAGTATCATCTTGTTCAAATATGTTAGATTTTCAATCTAGAAGAATGAGGTCTAGATATAGAAATTCAAATAAAAAAATATTTTTTTTACATACACTAAATGGTTCTGGATTAGCAATAGGAAGAACATTAGCAGCTATATTAGAAAACAATCAGTTAGAAAATGGAAAAATTCTAATTCCAACTGTTCTTCAAAAAAGATATATGAATGGAATTAAATACATATAATCATTGATCGTAAAAAAAATAATTTAACTTTTTATCTTGGGAGAATAATGATGAAAAAAATTCATAATTTTAGTGCTGGACCAGCAATGTTACCTAAAGAAGTATTAATGGAAGCAAAAAATAATTTTTGTAATTGGGAAAAAAATGGTTTTTCTATAATGGAAATTAGTCATAGAAGTCATTTTTTTTTAAAAGTTGTTGAAGAAATAGAAATAAATATTAGAGAATTATTAAATATTCCAAATAATTATCAAGTATTATTTTGTCCTGGAGGTGCTAGAGGTCAATTTTCTGCTATTCCTATGAATTTGCTAAATAAAAATGATAAAGCAGACTATATTGATAGTGGATATTGGTCACATTTAGCTGCAATAGAATCTTCTAAATATTGTTATTCTAATATAATTGATGTTAAAAAAAAAGAAGAAAAAAGAAGTATTTTATCTATGAAAAATTGGGGCATCTCAGATAATTCAGTTTACATACATTACTGTCCTAATGAAACTATTAGTGGAATAGCTATTTATGAACAACCCAATTTTTATGGAAAAACAATTATATGTGATTTTTCTTCTTTTATTTTTTCAAAAGTAATTGATATTAAAAAATATTCTTTAATTTATGCTAGTTCTCAAAAGAATATTGGTCCTGCAGGTATGACTATTGTTATCATAATAGATGATTTAATTAAAAAAGCTCAAAAAATCACTCCTTCAATTTTAAATTATAAAATTTTGTTAAAAAATCGTTCTATGTTTAATACTCCAGTCACATTTTCTTGGTATTTGTCGGGATTAGTTTTCAAATGGATTAAAAAAAGAGGAGGAGTAAAAAATATAGAACTATTAAATCAAAAAAAAGCTAAATATTTATATTCAGTAATAGATTCTAGTAACATATATATAAATGATATTCATCCAAAAAATCGATCTATAACTAATGTAGTATTTAAATTACAAGGAATAAATTTAGAAAAAAAATTTTTAATAGAATCTGAAAAAGAAGGATTTCTTTTTTTAAAAAATCACTATATAGAAGGAGGTATTAGAGCTTCTATTTATAATTCAATGAGTGTTAAATCTGTTAAATCTTTAGCTGAATTCATGGTTTTTTTTGAAAAACGATACGGTTGATTTAAAATTTGTTCAATATTAAAAATATTCTTTTTCAAATCAATTTACGGAGGATTATTGTAATGTCTGATAGTTTAGTTTTAAATCCAATTAAATTTGTAAATGGTAATGTTGTTCTTCCTGGTTCTAAAAGTATTTCTAATAGAGTCATATTATTATCTTCTTTATCAAAAGGTATCACAAATATTAAAAATTTATTAAATAGTGAAGACACACAACATATGTTGAATGCACTAAAAATAGTAGGTGTATCATATTTTTTATCAAAGGATAAAAAATCGTGTCAAATATATGGAAATGGAACTAATTTTTTAAAACAAAAAAAAACTATAAATTTATTTTTAGGTAATGCTGGAACTGCAATCAGACCTTTAATTTCATTATTTTCTTTGTATAAAAACGAAATTTTTATAACTGGAGATAATAGTATGAAAAATCGACCAATAGAACATTTAGTGGATGCTTTAAGACAAGGAGGAGCTGAAATTTCTTACGAAAGAAAAAAAAATTATCCTCCTGTATTAGTTAAAGGAGGTTTTATTGGAGGAAAAATAGAATTAAAGGGAAATGTTTCTAGTCAATTCTTGACTTCTATTTTAATAATGGCTCCATTAGCTATTTTAAATACAAAAATTGAAATAATAGGAAACTTAGTATCTAAACCATATGTTGAAATGACGATTAAATTAATGAAAATTTTTGGGGTTAACATAATTAACAATAATTATAAATCTTTTTTCATTAAAGGAAATAGTGAATATAAAACTCCTGGGGTGTATGAAATTGAAGGAGATGCGAGTTCTGCTTCTTATTTTTTAGCTGCTGGTGCTATAAAGGGTGGGACAGTTACAGTACATGGAGTAGGTAAAAATAGTATACAGGGAGATATATATTTTGCAAAAGTACTTAAAAAAATTGGAGCAGTTGTTTCTTTTGGTGAAAATTTTATTTCTTGTAGTAAGGGAGAGCTAAAAAGTGTTAACTTAGACTTGAATAATATACCAGATGCAGCTATGACTGTAGCTATTATTTCTCTTTTTTGTTCTGGAACTACATGTATTAAAAATATTTATAATTGGAAAGTTAAGGAAACAAATCGATTAAAAGCTATGGCAAACGAATTAAGAAAAATTGGTGCAACAGTAAAACAAGGTAATGATTATTTGATTATTACCCCCCCTAAAAAATTTTTATATAGTGCTATTGAGACATACAATGATCATAGAATAGCTATGTGTTTTTCTTTAATTGCATTATCTAATGTTTCTACTAAGATTATTAATCCTAATTGTGTTAACAAAACTTTTCCAAATTATTTTAAAGAACTAAGTTCTATAAGTCATTATTAAAAAATAAATATATTATTTTGTTAACATTTTTATTTTTTTAAAAATAATTTGATTAAAGATTATAAATAATTAAAGTTGAAAACTTTATTTAAAAATTTTTAATCTTAAATTTAGTTAACAATTAAAATCTATAAAAAATAAATTTTTTAAAATAATCTAATTGTTGCAAGAATGTTTCTTTAATGTTAATTTTAATAAATTTTATTAAGAATTTTAAAAAATTTAAAATTTTTTAAAATCAATAATCTTTTTTTTTAAGAACTTTTTAAATTTATTTATATTTTTTTTAAATAAAAATTATTTAAACATATTTTTTTTAAAAAATAAAATAAAAAATAAAATTTTACCAATATATAATCACTCCATAATATGGATTTGAACTGGGATAAATCATAATTTCAATTAACAAGAAGTTAATTAGAAATTAATACGATATGTAAATAAAAATATTAATATGAAAGAATCTTTCCATCAACTTTTTGAAGAATCTTTACAAAAAATAAAAACACAACCTGGTTCTATAATTAATGGAATTGTCGTATCTATAGATAAAGAGACAGTAGTAGTAGATGCAGGATTAAAATCTGAATCGTCTATTCCAATAGAACAATTTAAAAACAATAAAGGAAAAACAGATGTAAAAATAGGAGATTTAGTAGAAGTTGCATTAGACGCAATAGAAGATGGTTTTGGAGAAACTATTTTATCAAGAGAAAAGGCTAAAAGACATGCTGCTTGGATAAAATTAGAAAATTCTTTTTTTAATTCAAGTACTGTAGTAGGAGTTATCAACGGAAAAGTTAAAGGTGGTTTTACTGTTGAATTAAACGATATACGAGCATTTCTACCTGGTTCTTTAGTAGATGTAAGACCAATACGAGATACAATTCATCTCGAAGGAAAAGAATTAGATTTCAAAGTGATAAAATTAGATAAAAAGAGGAATAATGTAGTTGTATCTAGAAGAGCTGTAATAGAATTAGAAAATAGTGTGGAAAGAAGTGCTTTATTGGAAAGTTTAAAAGAAGGAATAAATATAAAAGGAATTGTAAAAAATTTAACTGATTATGGAGCTTTTATTGATTTAGGAGGAGTAGATGGATTATTACACATAACTGATATGGCTTGGAAAAGAGTAAAACATCCAAGTGAAATTGTTAGTGTAGGAGAAGAAATAGTTGTTCAAATATTGAAATTTGATCGTGAAAAAACTAGAGTTTCTTTAGGATTGAAACAATTAGGTTTAGACCCATGGATAGAAATATCTAAAAAATACCCAGAAGGTTCTAAAATAACTGGAAGGGTAACTAATTTAACTGAATATGGATGTTTTGTTGAAATTCAAGAAGGAGTTGAAGGATTAGTTCATGTATCTGAAATGGATTGGACGAATAAAAATGTGCATCCATCAAAAGTAGTTCAAGTTAATAAAAAAGTTGATGTTATGATTTTAGATATTGATGAAGAAAGAAGAAGAATTTCTTTAGGAATTAAACAATGTTTAGAAAACCCATGGAAATTATTTGAAAAATCATATAAAAAAGGTGATAAAGTAAATGGAAAAATTAAATCTATAACTGATTTTGGAATTTTTATTGGTTTAGATGGAAATATAGATGGATTAGTACATTTATCAGATATATCTTGGAATTCTACAGGAGAAGAAGCAGTAAAAAAATATAAAAAAGGAGACTCTATTGTAGCTGTAGTACTACAAGTAGATTCTGAAAGAGAAAGAATTTCTTTAGGTATAAAACAAATAAAAGAAGATATATTCAATCGTTATTTAAAAAATAAAAAAATAGGTTCAATGATATCTTTAGAAATAATATCTGTAGAAAAGGAAACAATATTAACAAAAATTAATGAAGAATTAATAGGAAAAATAAATTTAAAAAATATATTAATTCAAATAAAAAAAATAAATGAATTAAAAGTTAATGATATTATTAAATTAAAAATAATTAGTATTAATAGAAAAAAAAGAATTTTAAATATTTTAATATTGAATAAATTGTATCCAATAAATATGGAAAATATTATTTCTTTAAATAAAGAAGATAATAATCAAAAATTAGAAAAACAACAAATGTTGTCTACAACTTTAGAATTATTGAAATTTTCTAATAAAGATAAAAATTTATAAATTCTTAAATTTTTATAGATTTGATAATTCATAAAAAAATTGTTTTTTTAGTTTCTAAATTAAAAAAAAATATTTTAAAAATATAAAAAAGGATTCTATGAATAAATCAGAATTATTAAAAAAAATAGCTAAAAAAAAACTAATATTTCTAGAAAGATTGTTGAAAAAATGATCAAAAGGATAATTAACTATATTTTAAAATCTTTGTCTAATGGTAAAAGAATAGAAATTAGAGGTTTTGGAAGTTTTACATTAAGATATAGAAAACCTAGAATTGGAAGGAATCCAAAAAATGGAAATTTACTACAACTAGAAGAAAAATATATTCCGTATTTTAAGCCTGGGAAACAACTTAGAGATAGAATAAATATTTTTAATAAAAATTTAAAAAAAAATAATAATAAATTCTTTTAATTGTAAAAAAAAAATAATTTAAGAAATTGGAAAATAAGCTTTTATTGATTTAAATCATAGCTTATTTTTCATTCATATAATATACATTCAACATAAAATTAAAAAAAATGACTATTTTAACTAAAAAAAAAATAATAATTGCTAACTGGAAATTAAATGGAAATTTAATTTTGATTAAAAATCTATTAGAAAAAATTTCTTTGATACCTGGATATATTTTAAAAAGTATCGATTTAATATTATTACCACCTCATGTTTATCTATTAGAAGTAAAAAGAAATTTATTTAAAAAAGATGAAATATACATAGGAGCTCAAAATATAGATAAACATTTTTTTGGAGCGTATACCGGAGAAACATCCGTATTAATGTTACAAGATATCGGAGTTAAATATGTTTTAATAGGACATTCTGAAAGAAAAAAATATCACTTAGAAAGTGAAAAATCTATTTCAGAAAAATTTAAAATAGTAAAATCATGTAATTTAATTCCTATTTTATGTATTGGAGAAACAAAAAAAGAGAAACAATTAGGACAAACAGAAATTATTTGTAAGAAACAAATTGACGAGATATTTAATTTACTAGAACACAAAGATGAAACGTTTAATAATTCGATTATTGCATACGAACCAATTTGGTCAATTGGAACTGGTCAAATCCCTGAATTAAAAGAAATAAATGAAATTATTTCATTTATTAAAAATTACATCAAAAAAAAAATATTTCCAAAAAAGGTGAAAAATTTTTTTGTTATTTATGGTGGATCAGTAAATTCAAATAATGTTCAAAGAATATTTAAAAAAGGAGGTTCAGATGGTCTTTTAGTTGGAGCAGCATCTTTATCTCATAAAGATTTTTCAAAAATTATTTATAATTCATACTATACAAATAAAAAAGAAAATATTTAATCGATAAAAAATATTTTCTTATTTGAAATTTATTTAATTAAAATTAAATAAAAAAATAGAATTTTTTATATACAAAAAATAGATATTAAAAAAATAGATTTAATATAGTTTTTTTGCTGTTTCTAACCAATCTTTCTTAAATGGTTTTTTCATATTATTTAAAGCATCAGTTATGTCATGATTAACCATTTTTTCATTTTGTACACCAACACATCTTCCACCATATCCATCTAATAATAAATCAATAGAATAAGATCCCATTCTAGAGGCTAAAATACGATCAAATACTACTGGAGCTCCTCCTCTTTGGATATGCCCTAGTATTGTTGCCCTTGTTTCTCTTTTTGTGTTTTTTTCAATATATTTGGCTAATTTATTTACATCACAAATGTATTCTGTTATTGCCACAATAGCGTGTTTTTTTCCTTTTTCAATTCCTATTTTTATTTCTTTTAATAATTCTTCTTTTGTTGAAGAAATTTCCGGTATTACAATAAATTCACATCCACCAGCAATAGCAGCAGCTAATGTTAAGTCACCACAAAATCTACCCATTACTTCCACAATAGAAATTCTTTGATGAGAGGATGAAGTATCTCTAAGTCTATCAATAGCTTCTACTACAGTTTCTAATGCTGTAAAATATCCAATTGTGTAATCTGTCCCAGCAACATCATTATCGATAGTTCCAGGTATACCAATGCATGGAATGCCTAGTTTGGTTAACGAATTTGCACCAATATAAGAACCATCTCCTCCAATTACTATTAATACATCAATTTTTCTATTTTTTAAATTTTTAATAGATAAAATTTGTATTTTTTTTTTACAAAATTCTGGAAATCTAGCTGAACCAAGAAATGTACCACCTTTATTAATTATATCTGATACACTGTATCTATCAAGTTTTTTCATTCTATCTTGATATAATCCAAGGTATCCATCATATATTCCATATACTTCTAAACCTTCTGAAATTGCTCGTCTAACAACACCTCTTATTGCTGCATTCATACCAGGAGAATCACCTCCACTTGTCAAAACTCCAATTTTTTTTATCATTTTTTTATCTCTCAATATTTGAATTAATACGATTAAATTCTTTTTTAAGAAACATTTTTTATGTTTATTCACAATTTTAATAAAATAAAAAAATAAGTTGTTTTTAAAATTTAATTTTTATAAAAAATATTTTTTTATAACATGAATTTGTTTATCAAATTCGTATATTAATGGTTTTCCAGTAGGAACATTTACATCAGCAATATCAGAATCATTTATTTTACTTAAATATTTTATTAGTGCTCTTAAAGAATTTCCATGAGCTACAATTAATATTTTTTTTCCATTTTTTAAATTTGGTAAAATTTTCTTATTCCAATATAAAACTACTCTTTCAAAAGTTTTTTCTAAACTTTCAGATTTAGGTAAATCATTTTTTTTAATCTTTAAATAACGATTGTCAAATCCTGAAAATGAAAAATTTTCTTTTATTTTAGGTGGAAAACTCTTATAACTTCTACGCCATAAATATAATTGTTCTGATCCATACTTTTTTTCTGTATCTGTTTTATTTAATCCTTGTAAGGAACCGTAATGTCTTTCATTCAAAAACCATGTTTTTTTACATGGGATCCAAGATAATTCCAATTCGTCTAAGATAATATTTAAAGTATTTATAGCTCTTTTTAAAAAAGAAGTATATGAATAATCAAAATTAAATTTTTTATCTTTTAATAATTTACCAGCTTTTATTGCTTCATTAATTCCATTTTTAGATAATTTGACATCATACCATCCTGTAAATTTATTTTTTTGATTCCATTCACTTTCTCCATGTCTGACTAAAACTAATTTTTTTACTAACATTTTAAACTCCATAACTTATAAAATAAAAATAGAACATTAATTTTTAAAATTTATAAAAATAATAACAATAAAAAACTACTAATTTAGAAAGAATTTTTATATAAAAAATCATTATATTTTTAATACAATTCTAGAAAAATCTTCTAGTATGTCTTTGATTGAATTTAAAAAACATATTGCTAGTTTTCCATCTATTAATCTATGATCATAAGAAAGAGATAAGTAAACCATTGGAAAAATTTTTATTGTTCCATTATCAACGATTGGACGATCTTTAATATTATTAATACCTAATATAGCAGATTGCGGGTAATTGATGATAGGAGTTGAAATAAGAGAACCAAATATTCCACCATTGCTAATAGTAAAAGTTCCATTGGATAAATCATCCAAAGTTAATGAACCTTCTTCTCCCTTTAATACAAATTGTTTAATTTTTTTTTCTATTTCATCCATGTTCATTAAATCTGCATTTTTTAATATTGGAGTTACTAATCCTTTTTTTGTGGCAACAGCTATATTCACATCATAATAATTATACTGTATTATGTTTTCTTCTTTAATAGAAGAATTAATTTCAGGGTATTTTATTAAAGACTCGACTACTGATTTTACATAAAAAGGCATATATCCTAATCGAATTCCATAGTTCTCCAAAAATTTCTTTTCATATTTTCGTCTTAATTCTATTATATGTTTCATATTTACTTCATTAATAGTAGTTGTCATAACTGTGTTATTATTAGAAAATAATAGTTTTTCAGAAATTTTTTTTCTAATTCTTGACATTGGAATTACATTTTTGTTCCTTTTTTTTTTATCTTTAGTATTTTTACTTTTTAGATGGTTATTTATATTATTTTTTTTCAAAATAGTTTCTTCAAGATCAATTTTTTTTTGATTTTTTTTAAATTCTATTTTTTTTATTTTAAGTAATCGTCTATTAGAAGGAGACAAAGAGATTTGATCGAAATTTTTATTTTTATTTTTTTCTTCCAAATCAATCATAGATTTTGATTTTTTTTCTATATTATCATTTTTTTTTGAAAAAAAAGATGTATTTTCTGTATTTATTTTTCCTATTACTTGATTAGATTTTACAATACTTCCTTTTTTTTCTAAAATAACTTCTAAAAATCCATCTACTACAGCAGTTATTTCTAAAGTAATTTTATCAGTTTCAATATCTACAATAGCTTCATTTTTTTTAACTCTTTCACCAATTTTTTTATGCCAAACTACTATTGATGCATCATTAACTGATTCTGGAAGATCGGGTACAGAAATAGTATAAATATTTCTTTTTTTCATTATGAAATTAATCCTATTATTAATAACTAAAGATTAAAAACAGACTCTATAATCTTTCTTTGTTGTTTTTTATGAACATATATATATCCAACAGCAGTTACAGAAGATCTAGGTCTTCCTATAAAAATTAAATTATTACAATAATTTGGAATAATTTTTTTAAAATTATATTGAATATGTTGCCATGATCCTTGATTTTCAGGTTCTTCTTGACACCAGATTATTTTTTTTACAAAATTTACTTTTTTAAATAAATTTTGTATTTCTTTTTTAGGAAACGGATATAATTGTTCAATTCGACAAAAAATTATTCCTTTAATTTTATTTTTTATTTGATAAGAAATTAAATCATAAAAAACTTTCCCAGTACAAAAAACAATTTTTTTGAAATTTTTTTTACAACTACTATAATTTTCAATTATTATTTTTTTAAATTTTCCATTTGACAAATCTTTTAAATGAGTTTTTGATAAAGGATTTCTTAAAAGAGATTTAGGTGTCATAATAATTAATGGAATCGAAATATTTTTTTCTATTTGTCTTAAAAGTAAATGAAAGATTTGACCAGCTGTAGTTGGAACACATATTTGCATATTATTCTCAGCAGATAATTGAAGAAATCTTTCAATTCTAGCAGATGAATGCTCTGGTCCTTGTCCTTCATATCCATGAGGTAAAAAAATAACTAAATTTGAACTATATCCCCATTTTTGTTTACTAGAACTAATAAATTGATCAATTACTACTTGTGCTGAATTTATAAAATCTCCAAATTGAGCTTCCCAAACTGTTAATGAAGATTTCTTAACAGTAGAAAACCCATATTCAAAAGCTAAAGTAGATAATTCTGATAAAACAGAATCATAAATACGAAAATTACCCTGGTTTTCACAAATATTTTTTAAAGGAATATAAATAGATTGATTATCCTGATTATGAATTACTGCATGTCTATGAAAAAATGTTCCTCTTTGAGTATCTTCTCCAATAATTCTACAAGATATTCCTTTTTTTAAAAAAATAGCATATGCAAGGCATTCACTACCACCCCAATCAAATGGAATATTTCCTAATGCCATTTCTATTCTTTCATTATATATTTTTTTTACTCTATGATGCATAGAAACATAATTAGGAATTTTATTAATTTTTAAAGCAATTTTTTTTAATTTTTCATAAGATAAATCAAATTTTTCTTTTAAACAAAAATGATGTGTATTAGGTTGGTTTTTTTTAATAACAGTTACTATTTCTTTTATAGATTTTTCATAACATAAATCCATTTTTTTTGTATAATTTATTAAAATTTTATCCTTTTCTATTATATTTATAATTTTTTCTTTTTCTAATTTTTTATAAAAAATAGAAGTAACAGTAGGATGAACAGCTATTTTCTTATACATTTTAGGTTGAGTTACTGTAGGATCATCCACTTCGTTATGTCCACGACGTCTATATCCAACTAAATCAATAAAAACGTCTTTCTTAAAAGTTTTTCGATAAATGCAAGCTAATTTAGTAACAAAAACAACTGCTTCAGGATCATCTGCATTGACATGAAATACAGGAGAATTTATCATTTTTGCAACGTCAGTAGAATATTTAGTCGATCTCAAATCTATGTTTTTAGAAGTAGTAAAACCAATTTGGTTGTTTAAAATAATATGAATTGTACCTCCAACAGAAAACGCACGAGTTTGAGACATATTTAATGTTTCTTGTATTACTCCCTGTCCTGAAATAGCAGCATCACCATGAATAGAAATTGGAATTATTTTTTCTTGGTAATTGGTTATATTTTGTTCTTGTATATTTTCTATTTCAGCACGAGCTACTCCCATAATAAATGGATTAATAATTTCTAAATGTGATGGATTAGGTTTTAAAGAAAATATAAATTTCTCATTTGAATCATTTAAAATTTCTAGATCTCTTCCAATATGATATTTCACATCTCCATTTTTATTAGGATCATAATAATTATTAGAAAACTCAAAAAATAATTCTTCAATTGGTTTTTTAAAAACATTTACTAAAACATTTAATCTTCCTCTATGAGCCATTCCTAATATAATTTTAAAAATTTTATTTTTTTTAGAAAAATTAATAATTTCATTTAAAATAGGAATCAAAGATTCTAAACCTTCTAATGAAAATCTTTTAATTCCTGGAAAATTTTTAGCAAGAAATTGTTCTAATATTTCTGATTTAATCAATGTTCTTAACAATTCTATTTTTTTTTTTGAATTTAAAAAAAAATTTTCATCACAATTATTTATTTTTTCATATAACCATTTTTTTTCTTTTTTTGATTGAACATGCATATATTCAAATCCAATAGAACCACAATAGTTATTTAACAATTTTTTATACAGTTTATTTACATTAATAGTAGAATTTTTTTTTGAAAAATTAGAAGTGTTTAATTTATAAGATAAATCTTTATTAGAAAAACAATATGATTTTATATCTAATGATTTTTCTTTTTCTTTTTTAAAATTTTTTAATGGATTTATTTTTGAATATAAATGACCATATTTTTGAAACGAAGAAATTAATTTTTTAATTTTATTTTTTATAGATACATTTTTTTTTATTAATTTTTCACTATTGTCGTCTATTAATAATTTATCTAAAAAAATATCATTTTTTTTTTTTTTAGAAAATAAATTTAAATTTTCATTTTTTTTTTTTATTTCAAGAAACACAGAAGACCAACTATGATGCACTGAGTTTGGATTAGATAAATATTTAGAATACATATTTTCGATATAAGAAGAACTAGTTTGAGTCATCCAAAAAAAAGATCTATTTTTTTTTTTCATTTATACAATTACCTTTTTATTTTAAATAATTTTTTGTATAAAATTATTAAAAATAAACTATTTTAAATAGTTATCTAAGTTTTTTTTAAAATTCAAATTTTTTAAAAAATTTTTTTTAATTAAATAATTATTAATTTAGAATATTTTTTAAATTGATATTTAATTTATAGATATAAAAATTATGCTGGATTATTTATATCAACAAATTTGCATTCAAGATTGTATTTTTCCCTAATCCAATTATTTAATTCTAGTATTCCAAATTTTTCACTTGCATGATGACCTATTGAAAAGAAGTGAATATTATTTTCATTAGCACAATGCATTGTATCTTCTGAAATTTCACCAGTTATATAAGCATCTACTTGAAAATTTAAAGCTTCATATATATATGATTGTCCCTTTCCTGAACACCAAGCAACTGTATTAATTTTTTTTGGAGAATTATCACCATAACAATATATAGGTTTTTTTCCAAATTTTTTTTGAATTAATTTATATAATTCATTTCCAGAAATATGTTTTTTAAATTTTCCAAGAAGTCCAAATTTAGAAAAAGAACCTAAAATTTTAATATTTAATTTTTTAGCTATTTGTGCATTGTTTCCAATTTTAGGATGAACATCTAAGGGAAGATGCCAACTGTATAAATTAATATTATTCACTAATATGGTTTTTATTCTGTTTTTTTTCATTCCTACAATAGATTTATTTTCACCTTTCCAAAAATATCCATGATGTACAATTAAAGCATGTGATTTCGTTTTTACTGTATAATCTAATAATTTTTGACAAGCTGTTACTCCGAAAATAATTTTTTTTACTTGAGAACAACCTTCTATTTGCAAACCATTTGGAGAAAAATCGTTAAATCTTTTGGAATTTAATTTTTTATTAATTATATATTCTAATATAAAATTATTCATATTCTTTTTTATATTTTTCTTAAATAAGTTAAATTTTTTAAATATTTTTATATAGTTATTTTTTATGTTTTTTTTTAAATTAATATTTTTATATATCATTAATTTTTATAAATCGCAATTAATTTATTTATTCTATAACTTTATGTTAATGAAAAAATTTCATGTTTAAAACATTTTAAAAAAAACTATAATTTAAAAAATTTTCAATTAAAATTAACTGTTTAATTAATAATTAAAAAAAATAAAAAATTAAAAAATAGTTTTTTTAATTATATGTACTATAATTAAAATTATTTATAAGATATTTTAAAAAACAGATATTTATTCTAAATATTTAATTAAAAATAAATATCTAACATTTAATTTAAAATACATAAAAAAATTCAGCTAAAATTTAGCTATTTTTATATTAAAAAAAATCTATAGTAAATAAATATATTGAGGTTGAAATGAAAAAAATAGGAATTTTTTATGGTAGTGATACGGGTAATACTGAATTTGTAGCAAATCAAATTAAAGAATGCTTCCAAAAAAAAAATATAATTATTAATGATATATCAAATTGTACAAAACAAGATTTAGAAAAATTTTCGATTTTAATTATTGGTTCACCAACTTGGTATTATGGAGAAATTCAATCAGATTGGGAAGACTTTTTACCTATTTTAAAAACAATAAATTTTAAGAATAAAAAAATTGCTTTATTCGGTTGTGGTGATCAAGAAGATTATTCTGAATATTTTTGCGATGCAATAGGAATATTATATAATATTTTTAGAGAAAAAGAAGCTATAATGATAGGAAAATGGGAAAATAAAGGTTATTCTTTTGATTCTTCAAAAGCTTTATTAAATAAAAAATATTTTTGTGGAATGACTATTGATGAAGACAGACAAGCAAAAAAAACAAAAAATAGAATCCAAAAATGGGTTAATCAAATTAATCTAGAAATACATTCTATTTAGTTCTGATTTATATTAAATTTTTTTAAAAAATTTATAATAATTAATTATCGTAATTTTTATTTTTTTTAATAATTTTTAAAAAATATAGACATCCATTAATTATATCTTAGGATAAAATTATAATTAAAAATTTAACTAAATTATATCCCTCCAGATTTATTCAATGGATGAATACTAATTTTTTATTAAAAGTTATTTTAAATAATATATATTTAAATAGAAATTAAATTAATTAAATCCAATACTTTGCTAGAATAACCTGTTTCATTATCATACCATGAAACTAATTTCATAAATTTATTATTTAATAATAAGCTAGACTTAGCATCAAATATTGATGTTAGTTCACTACCATTAAAATCACTAGATACGACATCATCTTCGGTATATCCTAAAATTCCTTTTAATTCATTCAATGATTTATTTTTAATAAGAGAACAAACATTTTTATAATTTACAACGTTTTTAACTCTAACTGTAAAATCTACAACTGAGACATTTGAAATAGGTACTCGAAAAGCAATTCCTGTTAATTTTCCATTTAAATCAGGTAAAACCTTTCCAACAGCTTTAGCTGCTCCTGTAGATGATGGAATGATATTTTGTAAAATTCCTCTTCCTCCTCGCCAATCTTTAACAGATGGACTATCAACAGTTTTTTGTGTTGCTGTAGTAGCATGAACGGTAGTCATTAATCCTTCAATAATAAAAAAATTTTCATGTATTATTTTTGCAATAGGAGCTAAGCAATTAGTAGTACAAGAAGCATTAGATACAATTTTTTCACCTTTATAGGAATCAAAATTAACACCATTAACAAACATTGGAGTATCATCTTGAGAAGGTCCTGTAATAACAACTTTTTTAGCTCCTGAAATGATATGCCCATATGCTAGTTTTCTAGTTAAAAACAATCCAGTAGATTCTACTACTACATCAACAGAAAAATCACCCCAATTTATTTTTTTTGGTTCTTTTTCAGAAAATATTACAATTTTTTTTCCATTTATAATTAAAAAATTCTTTCCAACAGTAATTGATTCATTATATTGACCGTGAGTAGAATCATATTTCAATAAATAAGCAATATATTCAGGACTAATAAGATCATTAATTGCTACAATTTCTATATTTTTTCGTTTTTTTGCTAATCGAAATACAATTCTCCCAATTCTTCCAAAACCGTTAATACCTACTTTTATAGTCATTATTCCTCCGAAAAATTTTTAAAATTATCTTAAATTTATTTATTAAATTTACTTTAAACAAAAAACTTGTTGTTTATGTATAGATTCAACTTAATAAAAAATACTAAGTTGTTATTTTTATATTTTTTTATACATATTTTTATATATAAAACAAAATAGAATTTCAAATTCTATTTTTTATTTCTATGTTTTATATATAAAATTCCAAAAAAAATCGTTAAAAATCCTAAAGAAAAAATAATTAATATCGAAAAAAAAACATTTTTTATTTCTAAACATATAGGAATATATTTTAAAAAGTATATTTCTTTTATATTAGTTATAGATTTTAAAAAATAATTTATCTTTTTTGTAAAATAATAAAAATTATAAACTATAAAAAAACTAATTATTACTCCTAAAATTAATCCTTCAATAATAAATCTAAATCCATAGATATAGCATATTAATTGAATAACTGAATTTTGTACACCAATGGATTTTAAGATCTTTATTTCTTTTTTTTTTTTTAATAATAAAATAGTAGAAATAGAAGAAATTCCAATTGAAGATATTAAAAAAATTAATATGACAACAATATAAATAATTGTTTTCATACTTTTAATATCATAATAAAGATATCCATATTCATTCTTCCAAGAATAAATAAAAAAAGTTTTTTTTCTTATTTTAGATAAAATTAAACTTTCTACGTCTTCTGATAAAAAAGGATCTTTAATTTTAATTTCTAATCCAGAATATTTATCTTTTCCAGTTTTTAAATATTTTTGTAAATCGGCCATTGGTATAAAAATTATTTTTTTATCAAGAAAACTATTCGATTTAAAAAATCCTATTACTTTTAATTTTATAGATTTAAAAGATTTTTTTTTTTAGAACCATATGAACTAGAAATAAACAAATTAATATGATTTTTTAATTTAATTTTTAATGATTTTGCTAAATCAAACCCTATAATTACTTGATGAGAATTGTTTTTAATTTTTTTTAACATATTAGTATTTATATATTTAGAAATATGATTAATTTTTTTTTTGTTAGAAAAACTAAAACTATTAACTTGTACTGTTTCTATGTTTTTTTTTGAATTTAAAACACCATAAATACGAATATATGGATTTACTGTAACAATATTATTGCTTGCAGATTTAACAATATTTTTTATAAATTTAAATCTATAAAAATTATTGTTTTTACATTCTATATTTATATGTCCAATTGTAGATAAAATTTTTTCATTTAATTCCTTTTTAAACCCATTTATAATACTAAAACTTACTAAAAAAATAATCATACCAAGAATGATTCCAATTTTAGAAATTAACAAAGTCAATTTCTGTATACCATTTCTGTTTTTTCCTTTATAAAACCGGTTAGAAATAAGAAAAGATAAAATTATTTTCTTTTTTATAGACAAATTATTTTTTATCAAATAATTCTCCAGATATCATAATTTTTTGTTTAGGAAGACTTTCTGCAAGAAATTTATCATGAGTAACGATAACAAATGAACTATTATTGATGTAATTCAACTCTTTTAACATATCAAAAACTAATTTTGTATTCCTACTATCTAAACTTCCAGTTGGTTCGTCAGCTAGAACTAAACTAGGATTATTAACCAATGCTCGAGCTATTGCTACTCGTTGTCTTTCTCCTCCAGAAATATTTGAAGGATAACAATAAATTTTTTTTTGCAATCCTACTAAAGATAATATTTCTTTTGATTTAACTATAGATTTTTTCATGCTTTTTCCAGAAATTAATAAAGGTAAAGATACATTCTCTAACAAGTTAAAATCAAGCAATAAATTATAATTTTGATATATGAAACCTATTTTTTTATTTCGTAATACAGCTCTTTGATCAGAATTCATTTTTAGAATAGATTTTCTATCAAAAAAAATTTCTCCTTTAGTAGGTATTTCTAAAAAACCCAATAAATACAAAAAAGTACTCTTTCCAGAACCAGAATCACCTATGATAGAGATCATATCTCCTCTTTTAATTTTTAAACATACATTTCTGAGAATGTATTTTTTTTTATTGAAGCTATATTTTTTATAAACATTATAACATTCTAATAAAAATGGTATTTTATTCATTTGACAATACCTTAATAGGTTTTATTTTTGTCATTTTAAAAAAAGGATAAAAAATAGAAAAAAAACTAAAAAAAATAGTAATTTTAATAAAAAAAGAAATATCTGAAATTAAAATGATTGGTTTAATCGTTAGTAAATCTATATCAGTAAACATTAATTGCATAAAAAAATTAATATTTTTAGTAATTAATATTCCAAATAAATTTCCAAATAATAATCCTAAAAAACAATTTATTAAAAATTGTAAAAAAAATATAAAAAAAATATCCTTTTTTTTAATTCCCAAAGTTAATAAAATCGAAAAATCTTTTTCTTTTTCAATTATATTTAAATTCATCAATATAAAAATATTTATAATTCCTATTAAAAAAACTAAAAAAAATAAAAAATTACAAATATTTTTCTCTAAAATAATTAAAAAATACAATTCTTTTTCTTGTTCTTTCCAAGTTGTAACTAAAAAATTAATATTGTTATATTTATTTTTAAATTTCTGAACTAAAAGTGGATTATTTAACCAAATTTTCCATTCTTGAGACATTTCTTTGATCATGTTTAATATTTTTTCATCATTTTTATAAAATAATATAATTTGATTCTGATCAAAAATATTATCTGAAACAAAAAACCCAGAAAAACAAAAATGGTTTTTTTTTGAATAAGAGAAATCATTGTTTAATTCATTAAATTCTGGAAAAAATAAATAAAATGTTTCTCCTAAAGAAATATTTAAAGATTTTGCAAGATTTTTATTTAGAAAAATTCGATTTGTTGAATTATCAAATTTTGAATGATAATAACTATATTTATAGTTATTAAAAAAAAATTTATTTTCTTTATTTACTATTATTAAATTTCCAACATCAAAATTACGATTAGTATAAATAATTACTTTCTTTTCAGCTATTGGAATAATTTTATTAATATTATTTGAAAAAAAAAAAAATGGTTTTTTTTTAATATAAATATTTTTTTTTATAGAAATATTAATATGAGACGATAAATTTGAAATATTAGAAGTAATTTTACTATTTAATCCATTCATAATCGAAGAAGAAATAATTAATCCAGATACGGAAATAACAATTCCTAAAATAGATATATTATTAATAATATGTCCAAAAAAAAAATTTCTTTTTTTAAAAAAAAATCTTAACACAATAAAAAAAATAACATTTTTAATGTCAAAATATGTTCTTTTTATATTCATATGTTTTTCATGTATAAAAATATTTATTAATTTATAAAAAAAAATAAAATTCTAAAACGTGATCTTATTGTATTACTTTTATTATTGTATATTCAGAAAATAAATATTTAAAATATCCAATTTTAACTTCTTAAAGTTATTAAGTAATTTTATTTTTATAAAATATATCAATCTATTAACTTTTAACTATTTAAAATTATTATTTAAAAATACGTTTTAAAAAAAAAAAATCATATATATAATATTCAAATTAAAATAAAAAAAACACATAAAAAATTGGAAATTAATCAAATTGTTGTACATTTAGAACATGGAATAGGTAGATATAAAGGATTAACTACAATTCAAAATAATGGAGTTGAAGGAGAATATTTTATTATTGAATATGCTAAAAAAACAAAATTATATGTTCCTATTTCTTCTTTAAATTTAATTACAAAATATCAAAATAAAACAAAAAAAGATATAACTTTAAATAAATTGGGAAACGAAAATTGGTCTAAAAATAAAAAAAAAATAATAAAAGAAATTTATGACGATGCTGCATTACTATTAGATATTTATGCAAATAGAGCTACTCAGTTAGGATTTTCTTTTTTTTTAAATAAAAAAGAATTCAACTTTTTTTGTAGTAAATGTCCTTTTAAAGTAACAATTGATCAAAAAAAAGCTATTGATGATGTCATTCACGATATGAAAAAAAAATATCCAATGGATCGATTAATTTGTGGAGATGTTGGATTTGGAAAAACTGAAGTTGCAATGAGGGCTTGTTTCTTAGCAGTAAACAACAAAAAACAAGTAATTATTCTTGTTCCTACTACATTATTAGTACAACAACATTATGATAATTTTATCGATCGATTTTCGTATCTTGACGTTAAAATAAAAAAATTATCTAGATTTTGTACAAAAAAAGAAGTATATAAAGTAATTTCTGGAATAAAATCGGGAAATATAAATATTGTTATTGCTACTCATCAAATTTTATTTAAAGATTTAGAATGGTCTGACTTAGGATTATTGATTATTGATGAAGAACATAGATTTGGAGTTTCTCAAAAAGAAAAAATAAAATCTTTATTTTTAAATATTGATATATTAACTTTAACAGCTACTCCAATACCTAGAACTTTAAATATGGCTATTCATGGAATGAGAGATTTGTCTATTATAGCCACTCCTCCTGAAAAAAAAATCCCAGTTAAAACTTTTGTTAAAAAATATGACCTTAAATTAATAAGAAAAACAATTTTAAAAGAAATAAAAAGAGGAGGGCAAGTCTATTATTTGTATAACAAAGTTAAAAGTATAAATAGATTTTCTAAAATGTTGTCAAAATTAATACCAGAATCAAAAATAAAAGTAGCACATGGAAAAATGAATAAAACAGAACTAGAAACAATTATGAATGATTTTAGAAAACATCTTTTTAATGTTTTAATATGTACTACAATTATAGAAACTGGGATTGATATTCCAAGAGCTAATACAATGTTAGTGCATCAATCAAATCAATTTGGATTATCTCAATTACATCAACTAAGAGGAAGAATAGGAAGAACAGATAAAAAATCATATATTTGGTTATTAGTAGAACATTATGAAAGTATTAATTATGATGCAAAAAAAAGATTAGAATCAATCAGCTTACATCAAAAATTAGGATCCGGTTTTATTTTGTCTAAAAAAGATCTGGAAATTCGCGGAATTGGTAAAATATTAGGAAAAGATCAAAGTGGACATATAGAAAGTATTGGACCGATTCTCTATGAAAAGATTTTTAAAAAAGCTGTTTCATCTCTTAAAAAAGGAGAAAAATTTTCTTTAAAAACAATATTTCAATTACATACTGAAATAGAATTATGCATACCTGCTTTGTTACCTACAAAATATATTTTTAATATAAATAATAGAATTAAATTCTATAGAAAAATAGCTATTGCTAATAATATAGAAAAAATAAAAATACTAAAAAACAAAATAATAAAAAAATTTGGAAAAATGCCAATTTTTGCTAAAAATTTATTAAATATTTCTAAAATTCGAATTTATGCTACAAAATTAGGAATAAAAAAAATTTATTTTAATGAAAAAGGGGGTATTATTGAATTTAATGATATTAATTCAATAAATTTTAAAAATTTATTACAAAAAATTAACTCAAAACCTAGTAAATGGAAAATCGTTAATTCTAAAAAAATTAAATTTTTAAAAAAAATAGAAAACGGAAATCAAAGAATATCGTGGATAAAAAATTTTATAAATTTATTAAAAAAAAAAAAATAATTTTTCAACAAAAAATTTTAAATTCAACTAACCAAAAAAATAATAAAAATTAAATTTTTATTTAAGATAATTAAGATTATAAAATATGAAACAAATTTTATATATATCTTGTCCAGAAGATCAATGCATAGAAGTATGGAGTCTTTTTCAAGATGGTAATTTATTTTTATTACAAGTAGTACAAACAAATGGAGAAGTACAACCTTTAACAATTTCAAAAAAAAAAAAATTATTATATGCAGGAATTAGACCTGATTGTGCAATCATAACTTATAAAATTAAAAAAAACGGACTCCTAAAAAAAATATATACAACACCAATAAAAAATACACTAAACTATATTTCTATTGATGAAAAAAATGAATTTTTATTATGTAGTTCATACGGATCAAATACTTTAATTTTATGCAAAATTAATAATTTTGGAATTCCTGAAAAACCAAAAAAAATTTTTAAAAATATATTTGGATGTCATTCAGTTGTTATTTCTAAAAATAATAATTATATTTTTACAACATCACTTAAATCAGATAAAATTTATTTTTTTATTTTAAAAAATAAAAAAATTTTTTTAAATCCAATACAACCAATCTTACAATCAAAAATAAAATCTGGACCTAGACATATAATATGTAGTAAAAAAAATCAAATTATTTATTCTATAAATGAACTAAACAGTACAATTGATGTATGGTCTATTTCAATAAAAAATAATACAGTTAATTTGATTCAAACAATAAATATGATTGACTTCTCAAATGATTCAACAAAAGCTTGGGGTTCTGAAATCAAAATATCTCCTTGTGAAAATTATCTATATGCAGCAGATAGATTTAAAAGTATTATTTCTGTTTTTTCCATAAATAAAAAAACGAAAATACTAAAAAAAATTAAAAATTTTTCTACAGAAAAACAACCGAGATCGTTTGATATAGATGAAAATGGAAAATTTTTAATATCTGCCGGACAAGTTTCTAATCATATTAGCATTTATAAAATATCAAAAAATACAGGTTTAATTAGATTGATCAATAGATATAAAACTAAAAAAGGTCCTTTGTGGACTTTAATTTACAAAATTAATTAATGATTTAAAAAAAAGATATATAATTATAAAAAATAAAACACTTTTTTTTAGATATTCAATTAATAATTAAATTAATATAATAGATATTACTTATATTTTTATTAAAATTTAAAAAAATAATTGAATTTTAAAAAACCATAAAACAAAAAATTAAAAATATTTTTCATATTAAAAAAAAAGTAAATAAATATACAATTACTATTTAAATAAATAAAAAAAATGATTCTATATTTTTCAATCTATAAAAAAAATCTCTTTCCATAAAAGAGGTGTATTTATAAAATATAAACAATTTGGAATGTGTTATGAAAAAATATTGGAATTATGAACAAGCAATTGAATTAACAAAAAAACCATTTTTTAATTTGATATTTGAAGCTCAAAAAACACATAGAAAATATTTTAATCCTCAAGAAATACAAATTAGTACTTTGCTTTCTATAAAAACTGGAGCTTGTCCAGAAGACTGTAAGTATTGCCCTCAAAGTTCTAGATATAAAACAGAAATAAAAAAAGAACCATTACTTAAAATTGAAGAAATTGTAAATGCTGCAAAAAAAGCAAAATCAATTGGATCAACTAGATTTTGTATGGGAGCAGCATGGAAAAATCCAAAAAATAGAGATATTCCATATTTACAGAAAATTGTTAAAGAAATAAAAAAATTAGGATTAGAAACATGCATGACTTTAGGATCATTGACAGAAAAACAAGCAAATAAATTAGCAGATGCTGGTTTAGATTTTTACAATCATAATTTAGATACTTCAAGAGAATACTATAAAAAAATTATAACTACTAGAAATTATGATGAAAGAATAGAAACAATTAAGTTTGTACGAAAACATGGAATAAAAGTTTGTTCTGGAGGAATTTTAGGAATGGGAGAAAAAGTAGAAGATAGAATTAAATTACTAGTAGAATTATCTAATTTTAAGAAAAACCCAGAAAGCATTCCAATCAATATGCTCGTTCCTTTTACGGGAACTCCATTAGAAAAAAATAGTGGAATCGATCCTTTTGATTTTATTAAAATAGTAGCAATTACTAGAATTATGATGCCAACTTCGTATATTCGTCTTTCAGCTGGAAGAAAACAAATGAATAACCAAACTCAAGCTATGTGTTTTATGGCAGGTGTTAATTCTATATTTTATGGATGTAAATTATTAACTTCAGACAATCCAAATGAAAAAGATGATCTTTATCTATTTAAAAAACTTAATTTAAAAATCGAAAAAAAAATAATAACAAAAAAAAACGAAAAAGAAAAAATAAATTTTTTAGATTCTTCTTTCATTAAAAAACAAAATTTTTATAATGCTGATTTATAATCTTATTAAAAATTATACTAAATATATTTTTTTATCAACTGTATCTATTTTAAAATTTGTTGATGAATTTAAATTTTAAAAATTTATTTTTATTTAAATATCTCTCTTTTAAAAGGAGAGATATTATATATTTGTAAATATATTAAAAATCTAAAATACATCGTTTTTATTTAATAAATTTTAAATCAGTTAAAAAAATTCTAAGTTACTTAAACAATAAAAAAATCATTTTCTTAGATATAGAGGAAATTTTGAACATAGAGATAAAACTTCACTTTTTACTGAATGTATAATATTTATATTTTTATAATTTTCTAAAATTTTCATCATTAAAAATGATATTTTTTTTATCTCTGGTTTTTTGAAACCTCTTCTAGTAATGGAAGGAGTTCCTATTCTAATACCCGAAGTAATAAAAGCATTTTTAGAATCATTTGGAATTGAGTTTTTATTTACTATAATATTAGCTTTATTTAAAAACATACTTGCATCTTTACCAGTAATATTTTTATTTTTTAAATTTATTAAAAATAAATGATTGTTTGTCCCACCAGAAACTATATTATATCCCTCTTTAAGAAACAAATAAGACATATATTTTGCATTTTCTAAAACTTGTTTTTGATATTTTTTAAAAAAAGGGTTTAATGCTTCTTTAAAAGCCACTGCTTTGGCTGCAATTACATGCATTAATGGACCACCTTGTATTCCTGGAAAAACTGAAGAATTTACTTTTTTATATAATTCTAAATTCTTGCAATTAGATAATATTAAACCTCCTCTAGGACCTCCTAAAGTTTTATGAGTGGTAGAAGTAACAAAATGAGCATAATTCACAGGACTAGGATATAAATTAGCTGCTACTAAACCAGCAACATGAGCTATATCAACTAAAAGATATGCGTTTATCTCGTCTGCTATTTTTCTCATTTTCTCCCAATCACATATTCTTGAATATGCAGAAAACCCTCCAACAATCATTTTAGGTTTATATTTTTTTGATAAAAAATGTATTTCTTCATAATTAATATATTCTTTTTTGTTTAAACCATACGATATAGATTTATAAATTTTACCTGAAAAATTAACTATAGAACCATGCGTTAAATGTCCACCATCAGATAAACTCATTCCTAAAATAGTGTCTCCAGGAGACAATAGAGCTTGATAAATTGCAAAATTAGCTTGAGATCCTGAATGTGGTTGAACATTAACATAATCAACGTTAAATAATTTTTTTGCTCGATTTATAGCTAAATCTTCTATTTTGTCAATATATTTACATCCTTCATAATAACGTTTTCCTGGATAACCTTCAGCATATTTGTTAGTTAATTGCGACCCCTGTACTTCCATTACACACGAACTTGCATAATTTTCTGAAGCTATTAATTGAATATAATTCTCTTGTCTTTTTTTCTCTTTTTCTATAAGATTCCATAATTTTAAATCATATTTAAAAAGTTTTTCATTACAAAAAAACATATATTTCCTCATTTTTAAAAAGTAATTTTAATCCATAAAAAAACCATCTAAAATATACTTTTTAATATTGTAGTAACATCTTTGTAAAAAACCATTTTAATTTCACCAGTTTTAAAATTTTTTAAAATAATTTTTTTTGATTTTTCATCTTTTTTTAAAATTAATAAAACAATACTAATTTTAGTATTATTCAAAAATTCAATTTTTTTTTTTTTGCTTAAATTTATAAAATTTACTTTAATTCTTAAATTAGAAAAGCAATTTCTAATTTTTTCAATTAATTTTAAGTATTCAATATCTAGTTCTGATATTAAAATATTAATATCTAAATTCAAATGAGAATTTGATTTATTTATAATAGATAAATTTTTATACATTAAAATCAATCTTTCCATTCCTATAGCAAAACCCATAGCAGGTGTAAATTTACCACCAATATTTTCAACTAATTTATCGTATCTACCTCCTGCGCATATAGTCTTTTTAGAACTTGAATCATCATTTATTTTCCATTCAAAAACAGTATCATTATAATAATCTAATCCTCGTACTAAATGACTATTTAGTTCATATTTTATTTTCATTTCATCTAAAAAAATACATAAATTTTTAAAACGAACAGAAGAAAGATTATCCAAATAATCTTTTAAAATAGGAGCATCTTTTAAAATTTTTTGAGTATTTTTATTTTTACTATCTAAAACCCTAATAGGATTTTTATACATTCTATGTATACTTTTTTTATCTAAATATAATTTATTTTTATATAAAAATTTTTTTAAATCAGATTCATATAAAGATCTTGATTTTTTAGAACCAATTGAATTTATCTCTAATTTTAATTTACTTAAAATATTTAATTTTTTCCATAAACGAATTGTAATTAAAATCAATTCTAAATCTATTTCAATACCAATGTAACCAAATGTTTCTACTCCAAATTGATAAAACTGACGATACCTTCCTTTTTGAGGTCTTTCATATCGAAACATTGGTCCTAAATACCATAATTTTTGTACTTGATTATGCAATAATCCATTTTCAATACAAGCTCTAACACAACCTGCAGTTCCTTCTGGTCTTAGTGAAATTTTATTTCCGCCTAAATCTATAAAAGAATACATTTCTTTTTCAAAAATATCAGTAATACTTCCTATTGTCTTTTTAAATAAAAAAGTTTTTTCCATAATTGGGATACGTATTTCTGAATAGCAATAATTTTTTAAAATTTTTTTTAAGATTTTTTCTATATAATTCCAAAGATATATTTCTTTGGGTAAATAATCATGTATGCCTCTCATTGACTGAAACTTATGATCCACTCATTTTTCCTCAAAACAATTTAAAATACTTACGTTTAAAAACAAAATATTAAAAATTAAAAAATTAAAAATATTAATTTTTAACAAAAATTAAATAAAAAAAGTAAAAAAATCAAATTTTAGTAAATAATTGTCCACAAGCTGCATAAATATCAGAACCTCGATTCTTTCTAATAGTAGTTATAATTCCTTTTTTTTTTAAAAAATCGGAAAAGATTTTTATCTTATCTGTACTACTAGAACGAAAATTTGATGTTTTAAACTTATTCCAAGGAATTAAATTAATTTTTACTGGTATTTCTCGTAATAAAAAAAATAATTCCCGTGCATTTTGTAAGCTATCGTTGATTGAATCTAACATAACATATTCTATTGTTACTTTATTACGATTAGCAGTTGAATTAATAAGATAATTTTTTACAGACGTTAATATTGAAGATATATTATACTTTTTATTAGTAGGTACTAAATAATCTCTAATAATATCATTAGGGGCATGCAAAGAAATAGCTAAAGAAACATCAATAAGAGTACTCAATTTATTTATTGCTGGGACAATTCCAACAGTAGAAACTGTTACACGATTTTTAGATAATCCAAAAGAAAATTTATTAAACATAATTTCTAAAGCAGTAACAAGATTTTTTAGATTTAATAATGGTTCTCCCATACCCATAAAAACAACATTAGTAATAGGAGAAGGTATGTCTTTATTCCCATCAAAAAACATTTTTGACACTGTCCACAATTGTCCTATTATTTGAGATACATCTAAATTACAACTAAATCCTTGTTGACCAGTTAAACAAAATTTACATTTTAAAGCACAACCAACTTGAGAAGAAATACATAAAGTAGATCGTTTTTTTTCTGGGATATATACAGTTTCTACTGCATTTGAATTAATGGAAACATTCCATTTTATTGTTCCATCAAATGATTTTTTTTTTTTATAAATTTAGGAGATGAAATTATAGCAATTTCATTTAATTTATTTCTTAATTTTTTATTTAAATTATACATTTTCATGAAATCATTACAGTAATAATGATAAATCCATTTCATAATTTGTTCTGCTCTAAAAGATGGTTCTCCTAATTCTAAAAAAAAATTACATAAACTTTTGTAATCTAAATTTAATAAATTTAATTTTTCTGGTAAAAAATAAGATTTAAATATTTTTTTTGACATATAATATCCAAAATAAATTTATGATTTTTATGAATAAAAAAATGTATATATTAATTTTAATTGCTGTTAATGTATTAAGATTTAATTTAATTTTTAGTAATATTATTTTAAACGAAAAAACTTAAATATAAATAAAATTTATTTATTTTTTATTTATTTTAAAAATATATTAATTTTTAAAAAATTTTAGAACACTATTCTATGGAGAAAAATTATATGCATCCAATGTTAAATATTGCAATACGTGCTGTTCGTAAAGGTGGAAACTTATTAATACAAAAGTATGATTTACAAAAGAATATAAGTATATTAGACAAAAAAAAAAATGATTATTTTATTAATAATACAATTAATATTGTACAAAATAAAATGATAGAAATTATTTTAAAATCCTATCCTGATCATTTTATTGTATCTCAATATAAAATTAATAAAACTTTTATAAAAAAGAAAAATATTTGGATAATTAATCCAATTGATGGAATAGATAATTTTAAAAAAAATCTACCATATTTTTCTACTTCAATAGCTATAAAAATTAAAAATAATACAGTTATATCTGTTATATATGATCCTTTTAAAAATGAACTTTTTACTGCAATAAAAGGAAAGGGAGCGCAATTAAATGGATATAGAATTAGATGTAGTGAAATTCATAATTTTTCTATTTCTTCTGTAGCAATTAATGATAAAATACATATGAATAAAAAACTTTCGTTGTTATATTTAAAAATTATCAATTTACTTATTTTACAAAAAGTTAAATTTCGATGTACTGGTTCCCCTACATTAGATTTAGCTTACATAGCAAATGGTAGATTTGATTGTTTATTACATTGTAATTTTACTCCATGTTTTTTTTTAGCAGGAAAATTACAATTAAAAGAATCTGGCGCTTTAATATGCGATATCAATGGTGGTTCTAATTATCTTGAATCTGGAGTAGCATTGATTGGAAATTATAAATTTTTACGTATAATACAAAAAAAAATACAAGATTTTTTATAAAAAATATAAAAAATCGTTTTTTTTAATTTTTTTTATAATTTAAAAAAAATTAATTTATAAAATTTTTATTAAAAAGAAGGTAATAAAAATTTTTTAAAAATATTTTCGATATCTTTCTTAGAAGATAGTGATAATGCTCGATCAATTATATTTTTAGTTAAATGAGAAGAAAAAAAACTTATAAAATCATACATATATGTTCTTAAAAAAGTAGTTTTCAAAAATCCTAATTTTGTTGTATTAACTTTAAATATGTCGTTTGTAGAAATTTTTACTAAATCAGAATCTAATTTTTTTTCTATTGCCATATTAGCAATAATTCCTACTCCTAAACCTAATCGAACATAAGTTTTTATAATATCTGAATTAGTTGCTGTAAAAACTATTTTTGGATGTAAGCCCAAACGGTTAAATGCTTTATCTAACTCAGATCTACCGGCAAATCCAAATGTATATGTGACTAATGGATAATCTGATAATTCTTCTAAAGTAATATTTTTTTTATTTGCTAAATTGTGATTTTTAGGAACTATAATAGATTGACTCCAATGATGACAAGGAAACATTAATAAATCATCGTATAAATGAAAGGACTCTGTAGCAATTGCAAAATCTGCATAACCCTTTAAGACAGATGTTGCAATTTGTTTTGGAGACCCCTGATGAATATGTAATGAAATATTTGGATATTTTTTTATAAAATTTTTTATTACATTTGGTAATATATAACGAGATTGCGTATATGTTGTAACAACGTATAAAGTGCCTTTATCAACCCATTTATGTTTATCTGAAATTAATTTTATAGATTCGATTTGATAGAGAATATCTCTAGCAATTTGGACAATTCTTTTTCCCGTAGGTGTAATACTAGTTAAATGTTTACCATTTCTGGAGAATATTTTTATACCTAATTCATCTTCTAACATTTTAACCTGTTTACTGATAACTGGTTGAGAAGTATATAAATTCATTGCAGTTAAAGAAACATTGAGTTGATGATTAACTACTTCAACAATGTAACGTAGTTGTTGTAATTTCATTACTTTATTCCTCAAAATTTTTATTATTTTTTAAAATAATATTTATTTAAAAATCTATTAAATTTAATGAAATAATGTTATCAGAGATAAATGAATAAAAAAAAATTAGTTTTGTGCTTTCCATTTCCCGTTTATAAAATATTTTTTCCATGAAGTAAATTTTCCATTTTTCTTAGAACCTATAAATTGAATTTTTTTCTTTTTATCAAATCTTAACATTGTTTTATTACCTTCACTATCTACTATTGGAGCATCAGTCAAATATAGTATTTCTTTCGGTAACAAATTTTTAAAACGAATAAGTTCTTCTATAAACGGAGTTTTGGTTTCTTTAGATTTTGGAAAACTACTCGCTGCAAAAAAAATTCCAGAAACTCCAGACTTTAATACAAAGCATGCATTAGATTTTTCACAAAGTAAATTAGGAAACACAATGGGTTTAATCCACAAAAAATTTTTTTTTATTCCATTCATTCTCTTTGTATTTTTACAATCTTGATTTGAACATTTTAAAAACTGCCCAAATTTTCCGAATTTTAAAAACATATCTGAATTACAGAAATTACATTTTTTAACTTTTTTATTTTCAAAAAAATTTTTTTTAAAATTATTATTTTTTTCTACTAAAAATTCCGAACAATATAAACTATTACTACAAATAAACAACATTAATTTAAAATTAATATAATATAAATCCATATTTGATTTACATAAATGACATATTTTATATGTCAAACAATCTTTATTTTTATTTTGCAAGAAATCTTTCTCTGGTATTAAAGATATCGTGTTTTTGCACTTTTTTTTAGATTTTGTATAATCAGAACAAGATAAAAAAATTCCAGTAATAGCTGTTCGTATGACCATTTTTTTAAAACATTTAGAACAATTTATTTTTGTTGTAATAATTTTATTGGGTATCATACCACCTAACTTTGGTGATTGAATTGCTTTTTTAAATTGTTTATAAAAATTAGAAAAAAAACTGTTTAAAACTGTTTTCCAATTTATTAAATTGTTATCAATTTGATCTAATTTATCTTCCATCTCTGCTGTAAATTTATAACTCATTAAACTTTTAAACGAATATTTTAAACGATCTGTAACAATTTCTCCCATTTTTTTAGAATAAAATTTATTATTTTTAATATTTACGTATCCACGATTTTGTATCGTAGATATTATAGAAGCATAAGTAGAAGGCCTACCAATTTTTTTATTTTCTAATTCTTTTACCAAAGTTGCTTCACTAAATCTAGAAGGTGAACTAGATAAAATTTCTTTTATAACAATTGAATTTAAATTTACTTGTTTACCCACATTTATTGAAAAAAATGAATTTTTATATTCTTTTACAGAATAATTCATAACTTTTTTCCAACCATCAAATACTAAAAACTTATATTTATTGGATAATTCAAAATCCAATGATTCTAAAATTATTTTTTGTAGTTTAAATTTAGCAGGTTTTATTTGAGAAGCAACAAATCTACAATGAATCATTGCATACAATTCTTTTATACCATTTTCAACTAATTTTAAATTATTTTTATTTATTAAAACATTTGTAGGACGAATTCCTTCGTGTGCTCCTTGTTCATGTTTTTTTTTGTTTTTTTTTTTAGTTTTATAATTAGTTTTAGGTAAATATAATTCTCCAAATTTATTTAAAATATAATCTCTTGTTTTTTCTATAGCTTGTTCACTAATATTTGTTGAATCTGTACGCATATAAGTAATATATCCTGCTTCATACAATTTTTGTGCAAGCAACATGGTTTTGTTTACTCCAAAACCTAAATAAATATTAGAAAATTGTTGTAAAGTTGAAGTAGTAAAAGGTGGATTAGGTAATTGATAATTTGTAGAATTTTCAATCGAAGAAATATAAAATTTAGAAAATTTAATTTTTTTTAAAAAATTTTCAGCTTCTTGAAAACTTTTTATTTTTATTTTTTTTTTTTTATAATGAGTAACTTTCATTTTTAATAATTGATTTTTTTCATTATTTATAAAAGCTTGTATTTTCCAACTTTTTTTAGGAATAAATTTTTTTATTAAATTTTCTCTATCTACTATCATTTTTACAACTACAGATTGCACCCGACCAGCTGATAAACCTCTAGAAATTTTTTCCCATAACAATGGAGAAATCATATAACCTACTATTCTATCCATGAACCTTCTTGCTTGTTGTGAATATACTCTATTCATATTTAACAAACATGGATTTTCAAATGATTTTAAAATAGATTCCTTAGTTATTTCATTAAATATAATTCGACTAAATTTATGATTATTTTCACCTATTGTTTCTTTTAAATGCCATGCAATTGCTTCACCTTCTCTATCTAAATCTGTAGCTAAATATATATGTTCTACTTCTTTAGAAATTTTTTTTAGTTCTGTAATTATTTTCTTTTTTCCTGGAAGAATTGAATATATTACTTTCCAATCTTTATAAGGATCAATTCCTATTTTATTAATTAAGTTTTCTTTTTCGAATCCCAGCAAAGATGTTTTATCTTTCCTTCTTATTATTTTTTTACCGTTTTTTAAAGAGTTAACAGGTAAATCTCTTATGTGACCAAAACAAGATTTAACTAAATATTTATTTCCTAGATAACGATTAATAGTTTTTGATTTTGTAGGAGATTCTACTATTACTAAAGATTTTTTCATGACTTATACTCAATTCTGTTTAACATTTAAATCTTAACATTAGATAATTATTTTTTTAAATTTCGTATATTTTAAAAAAATTTTTTAATAAAAAATTTTAGTAGTATTTATAAAGAACTTAAAAAATCTTTCACTTCTATTCGATTAAGTTCTTTATAACAACCTGGAAATAAATTTTTTGGAAGTTTTATCTTTCCAAAACTAATTCTAATTAATTTATTTACTTGACAATTTATGTGTTTCCAAATTCTTCTAATTTCTCTATTTCTTCCTTCGTTTAAAGAAACTATATACCATTTATTTTTTCCTTTTCCACCAAAAAATTTAATAAATGTGAGTTTAGCAAAACCATCATCTAATTTTACACCATTTTTTAAAATATGAATTTTTTTTTCACTATCAAATCGACTAAATACTCTAATTTTATATTTTCTTTCTATCCTATTTTTAGGATGCATTAAAGAATTAGCTAGTTTTCCACTAGAAGTAAACAATAAAAGACCTGATGAATTTAGGTCTAATCTTCCTATTGAAATCCATTTTCCATATTTTAATTTTGGTATTTTTTGAAACACTGTATTTTCTTTTTCTTTAGTGGAATTACTACAAATTTCTCCGTTTTTCTTGTGATATAAAAGTATTTTAGGAAGCAAAAAATTTTTTTTTATTAAATGTTTCTTTTTTCCATCTAAAATAAAATTTCTTATATCATTTTCGTTTATTCTCATTCCAATTTTTACTAATTTATTGTTAACATATAATTTTTTTAAATAAATTTTTTTTTCTAGTTCTCTTCTAGAACCAAATCCAGAATTAGCTAATATCTTTTGTATTTTTTCTTTCATAAACATTTAAATATAGTTAAAAAAACTTTTTCATAAAATTTCTTTAAATTAAAAAGAAAGACGAAAACAGGATTATCATTATACCAAAAAAAGAAAAAAAAACCGAGAATAACTCTATTTTTAATAGAAACTTATTATGAAAAAAATATTCAGTTCCTATCGGAATTAATGGAAAAAACAAAAATACCATTGAAGCAATTAAAGGATTGGTTTTTTTTTGTAGATAAAAATAAGATAAAATACCAAAAACTCCTACAATACTTCCTAAATAAATCGTTGCTAAAATTGACGATTTAGAAAAAAACATAATATTAGGATTCTCAAAAAAAAATGATCCTATTATTAAGATAATTCCAGATAAAAAAGAGGGTAGTGCATTTAGTGTAATTACTGAAAAATTTGATAATTCTTTTTTAGATTTTATATATATAATTGAATGACTGAACATAGCTATTAATAATGCTATTATTCCAAATATTTCTTGAATAGATCCAAAAAATATTTTTTCAACAAATATACTTATTAAAGACAATATAGAAAAAAAAATTCCAATTTTTTTTAGAAAACATATATTTTTTTTTTCTAGAATAGAAGAAAAAAACAAAATAATTACAGGCATATTGGAATATATAATTGCTGATAACGAAATTTCTAAAAATTTTCCACAATACAACATTAAAGTAAATGGTATTAAAAAATAAAATATACTCAATAAGATTTGAAATTGTAATTTCCTAACAGGAAAAAATAATTTAGCCTTAAAAAAAAAAGATATTATAGTCAATAGTGTAAAAGAAATTAAAAAACGAACTCCTGTAATAAATAAAGGAGGAATAGTTTGTAAAGCTATTTTCATAGCTAACCAAGTAGTTCCTAAAATAATAGTAACTGAAATAAATAAAAGAAAAATAAATATTTTTTTCATAAAGGATACATTCCAATTAAAAAAATTAATTTTGTTAAAATGTAGATATAACATTTTTTGTATAAAAAACTTTAGAAGTAAATACATCAAATAAAAAATTATTCTCTATTTATAATAAATATAAAAAATTATTTACTACTTTAAAATTTATTTATATTGTTTAAAAAATTTATAATCTTTAATATTTTATTATTTAGCTGTAAAATAAAATAATTAAAAATTTTTTTTAATTCTTAAAAAAAAATGAAAAATATTTTAAATAAAATAAATAATTTACTATCTCTTACTAAAGAAGAAAGTTACTTTTTTTTTAAACAATTAATAGATGGAAAAGTTTCAAATTGTATTTTGAAAAAAGCATTATACAAAATGCATATAAAAGGAGAAAAAAAAACAGAAATGTCAGGAGCTATAAAAGCTTTTCTAAAACAAAAAAAATACTTTCCAAAACCTAAGTACTTATATGCTGACATAGTAGGGACAGGAGGAGATAGAAAAAATACAATTAACATTTCAACTATTAGCGCTATAGTTTCTTCTTCATGTGGATTAAAAATTGTAAAACATTGTAATAATAGTATTACAGGAACTATAGGATCCGCCGATTTATTAAATTATTTAAAGATACCAATTAATATTTCTTCCAATACATCTAAATATTTACTAGATAAATATAAT
This sequence comes from Buchnera aphidicola (Tetraneura ulmi), assembly GCF_964058925.1. Lineage (NCBI taxonomy): Bacteria > Pseudomonadati > Pseudomonadota > Gammaproteobacteria > Enterobacterales > Erwiniaceae > Buchnera > Buchnera aphidicola. The sequence goes on along the minus strand of NZ_OZ060366.1, from coordinate 260,268 downwards.
TTATGTTTTTTATTAGCAAATAAATTTTATCCTAGTTTTAAATATTTTAAAAAAGTAAGACAGGAATTAAAAATTCCCACTTTATTTAACTTAATTGCTCCACTTTTAAACCCATCTTTTCCACCATTAGCACTAATTGGAATTTATAATAAAAAGTTTTTATTGCCAATAATCGAAGTATGTAAAGAATTACATTATACTAGAGTAATTTTAGTAAATAACAACAATACAGACGAAGTTACTTTAGACGGAACAACAACAGTAGTAGAATTAAATAATGGTATAATTAATTCTTACGAATTAACTAAAAAAGATTTTGGAATTAAAGATATTTTAATTAAAACAAATTTTTCTTTAAAAAAAAATAAAAAAAACAATCTAAAAATTGCAAAAAAGATCCTTATGGGAATTAGTAATGAAAAATATGAATACACAATTGCTATGAATGTAGCTTTAACATTAAAACTATTTGGTAACGAAGATTTAATAAAAAATACAAAATATGCTATGAAAATTATTAAAAGCGGACTTCCTTATCTAAAAATAAAAACTATTTCTTCAATTCGAGAAAAATAATATGCAAGAAACTGTATTAAAAAAAATAATTGAAAATAAAAAAACATGGATAAAAGAAAAAAAATTTTGTTTACCTTTATTAAAAATTAAAAAAAAAATAAAAAATTCAAATAGAGATTTTTATTCTGCAATTAAAAGTGTTCGTCCTGCTTACATTTTTGAATTTAAAAAAAGTTCACCATCATCAGGAATTTTAAATCATAACTTTAACTTATTTAAAATATCTTCAATTTATAAAAAATATGCTTCTGCAATATCAGTAGTAACCGATGAAAAATTTTTTCAAGGAAGTTTTGAATATATACCTATTATTAAATCTTATCTGCATCAACCAATTCTATGTAAAGATTTTTTTATCGATCCATATCAAATATATTTAGCTAGATATTATGGATCTGACGCTATACTTTTAATGTTATCTGTATTGGAGGATAATCAATATTTAATATTATCTGAAATTGCAAAATCAATGAATATGTCAGTTTTAACTGAAATACACAATGAAAACGAACTAAAAAGAGCGATTAAATTAAATGCTTCAATTATTGGTATTAATAATCGTAATTTACATGATTTTTCAATAGATATAAACATAACAAAAAAACTTTCTATAAAAACTCCTGATTCTAAAGTTTTAATATCCGAATCAGGAATTAAAAACTACAATCAAATTAGAAAGTTAAGTAAATTGGTAGATGGTTTTTTGATCGGAACACACATAATGACTTCATTAAAACCAGAGAATACTATACGTAGTTTGATTTTTGGAAATAATAAAGTTTGTGGTTTGACTAGAAGTAAAGATGCTAAACGTGCTTATCAATCTGGTAGTATTTATGGAGGATTAATATTTTGTGAAAATTCAATAAGAAAAATAAATGAAACACATGCAAAAAAAATTATCCTTAATGAAAAAAAATTAAAGTTTATTGGTGTTTTTTGTAATAATTCGATTGAATATGTATCAAAAATAACTAATAATTTATCTTTATTTGGAATACAATTACATGGTAATGAAAATCAAGAATATATAAAAATTTTACTAACAAAAATTTCAAAAAATACTAAAATTTGGAAAACGTTTCAAATAAATAAAAAAATCCCAAATTTAAATTGGATATCAATTAATTCTTATGTTCTAGATCACAAAAACGGGGGGGGGACAGGAAAAACATTTAATTGGTCATTGTTAAACAATAATCAATATTTAAAAAATGTAATTTTAGCTGGTGGAATCAATCCTAAAAATTGTTTTTTAGCTTCAAAAATAGGATGTTTTGGTTTAGATTTTAATTCTGGAATAGAAAAAAAACCAGGAATAAAAGATAAAAATAAAATGAAATTAGTATTTAAAATTATTAGAGAATACCAATAAAATTATGAATTTTTTAATATAAATTCGTTTTTCTTTTTTTTAAATTATGAATCTATTACAATCATATTTCGGAAAATTTGGTGGTATGTATGTACCACAAATATTAGTTCCAGCTTTATATCAATTAGAAAAAGAATTCATAAAAGCAATAAATAGTAAAAATTTTAATAATCAACTATCAAGTTTTCTAAAGAATTATGCTGGAAGACCTACTCCATTAACATTATGTAGTAATATAACTAAAAAGACTAAAACAAAAATCTATTTAAAAAGAGAGGACCTTTTACATGGAGGTGCACATAAAACTAATCAGGCTTTAGGACAAGCATTATTAGCAATTAGAATGAAAAAAAAAGAAATTGTTGCAGAAACAGGAGCAGGACAACACGGTGTAGCAACTGCAATGATATGTGCATTATGTAATTTAAAATGCAGAATTTATATGGGAGAAAAAGATTTTAAAAAACAAGAAACAAATGTTTTTAGAATGAAATTGCTTGGTGCAACAGTAATTTGTGTAAAATCGGGGTCTCGCTCTCTAAAGGATGCTTGTAATGAAGCAATGAGAGATTGGTCTTCAACATATGAATCAACTCATTATATGATTGGAACTACTGCAGGACCTCATCCTTATCCTACTATAGTAAAGAAATTTCAAGAAATAATAGGACAAGAAACAAAACAACAAATTTTAAAAAAAGAAGGTAAATTACCCGATAAAATAATTGCTTGTATTGGAGGCGGTTCTAATGCAATAGGTATTTTCTCTACCTTTATTAACGAAGAAAAAGTATCTTTAATAGGTATCGAAGCAGCAGGATTAGGAATAAATACAAAAAAACATGGATCTTCATTAAAAGTTGGAAAAACAGGAATTTATTTTGGAATGAAATCTAAAATTTTACAAAATAAAGAAGGACAAATACAAGAATCTTGGTCTATTTCTTCCGGATTAGATTTTCCATCAGTAGGTCCTGAACATGCTTGGTTACATAGTATTAATAGAGTTAAATACCATTCAATAACAGACAAAGAAGCAGTTACAGCATTCAATCTTTTATCTAAAAATGAAGGAATAATACCTGCTTTAGAATCTTCTCATGCTTTAGCATATGCAATTAAATTAATGAATTTGTATCCAAAGAAAAAACAAATTTTAGTAGTCAATTTATCTGGAAGAGGAGATAAAGATATTTTAACTGTACAAAAATATATGAATAAATAAAATTTATAATATGGAGAATTTTAAAATATGCAAAGATACAAAAAATTATTTAATCACTTAAATATTATTTCAGAAGGTTGTTTTATTCCATTTATAGTATTAGGAGATCCTAATATCGAAGTATCATTAAGGATAGTCGATACTTTAGTTTCTAGTGGAATTGATGCATTAGAAGTAGGAATACCTTTTTCTGATCCAATGGCTGATGGAATAGTAATCCAAGAGGCTAATTTAAGATCTTTTTCTAGTGGTATAACAGTATTAAAATGTTTTGATATGTTGAGTAAAATAAGGAAAAAATACAATTCTTTACCAATTGGTATTTTAACATATGCAAATTTAATCTTTCAACAAGGAATAGAAAACTTTTATAACAATTGTAAAAAAATAGAAATCGATTCAGTTTTAATAGCGGACGTTCCAATTCAAGAATACGAACCATTTTTTCAAGCATGTAAACTAAATAAAATTGACCCAATATTTATGTGTCCACCAGACACTAATAATAATTTAATTAAACTAATATCTTCGTATGAATCTCCTTATATTTATTTATTATCTAGAGCTGGAGTAACTGGAATACAAAAAAATATCAATCTAAAAAACAAAAATTTAATAAAAAATATTAAAAAAAATACTACTATACCTATAGTACAAGGTTTTGGTATTTATACTTCAAAACAAATAAAAAAAATTATTTCAAATGGAGCAACAGGTGTAATTTGTGGATCTGTGATAATTAAAATTATTGAAAATAATAAAAATAATGAAATAATTATGATGAAAAAAATACGAAAAATAGTTACAAACTTTAAAAGAGCTACATTTATAAAATCTAAATAAACATTTTTTTAAAATTATATTAAAAGTTAATTTATAGATAATAATCTATAAATTTTTTTTTTAAAAATAAAATAAAAAAATTAAAAATTTAATTTTTTTTCAAAAATATTTTAAAAATTGAATAATATAAAAATATTATTTTTAATTTTTATTAGTTTATTTTTAATTTCAATTACAATCATTTTTTTTATAATTTTATTCAAAAACTATTTAAAAAACAATATATATCAAAAAAAAAATTTATTAATTGCATGTAAAAAAATAAAATTTTTCTCATAACAATTATTATATTGAATATATATTATTTTAATAATACACCATTTTTTTATTTTTTTTAACTGTAATAAATATTTTTTAAAATGAGATTTCTTTTTTATTAAGTACTAATGTTAATATTTTTTTCTAATATTAAGATATTACATTTACATACAATTATATTTATTGTTAAAAGATATAAAAAATATTTTTTGGATAAAATTATGCAAAGTTTATTAAATCTAATTCCCATGCTAACGTTTTTTATTGCTTATAAAATACAGGATATTTTTATAGCAACTAATTTATTAATTATTACATCTGGTATGATCTGTTTAATTAATTGGGTTTTTTACAAAAAAGTAGAAATAATAGAAATAATTAGTTTCTTTTTCATATTATTATTTGGATCTTTAACAACATTTTTTCATAATAGTAATTTTATAAAGTTAAAAGTTTCTTTTTTATATTTTTTATTTTCAATTTCTTTATTGATAAGTTTCTTTTTAAACAAACCGTTAATCAATTTTTTTATTAATAAAAAAGATATTCAACTAACTAAAAGTCAATGGAAAACATTAAATTTTACTTGGTCCTTTTTCTTTTTTTTATGTGGTCTCTTAAATTTATATATTATATTTTATTGTTCAGAAATGTATTGGATATATTTTAAAATCATTGGTTTAACTGGAATGACAATAATTTTTATGATTATAAATTTTTTATATATGTACCATGTTAAAAAATAATTATTACTAAATTATGAAAAAAAAAAAAAATAAAAAATCAATTTTACCAGAAGGGACAATGGTTTTACGAACGCTGGCTATGCCAGCTAATACAAATGCTAATGGAGATATTTTTGGAGGTTGGATAATGTCTCAGATGGATATGGGAGGAGCTATCTTAGCCAAAGAAATTACTTGTGGTAGAGTAGTCACTGTTAGTGTAAACGGAATGACATTTTTAAAACCAGTACATATCGGAGATATAGTCAGTTGTTTTGCAAAATGTTTAAAAATAGGAAATAGTTCAATAACTATTCTAGTTGAGGTATGGATAAAAAAAATTTCTTACCCTCCAATTGGAAGTTTTTATAAAACAACTGAAGCTACCTTTATATATGTAGCTATTGATAATAAAGGAAAACCTAAATTAATTAAAAAAATGTTTTAAAAACATTTTTTTAATTTTTTTTTCTGGTGCTAAAAAAATGTTGTACCTTTTTTAAAACGACATTTAGAGAATTTAAATGAATAATTGTCATCACTTCTATTCTTGGATAGTTTTTATAGGATATTTATTATTAATTGTAAATGTTAATTTTAAAATTTTTATAAAAAAAAAAACAAATCCAGTTTCTAACATATGGATATTTATCTTATATTTTATTCCATTATTTGGTATAATGATTTGGTTTTTTTTTAGTGAACCATATTTAGGAAAAAGAAAAACCAATTTATTAAAAAAAATTTGGAAAAAAAATTTAGTTCAAATAAAAAAAATTAAATATTACAAGAATTTTTTTTCAAAAAAAAATAGTAGAGTTGCTTTACCATTATTCAAATTATGTAAAAACCGTCAAGGAATTTCTGGAGTAACTAATAATAAATTAGAATTATTAAAAAATTACAAAAAAGTTATTAAAAGTTTAATAAAAGATATATCCTTAGCTAAAAAAAATATAGAAATGGTTTTTTATATTTGGCAACCAGGAGGAATTGCAGACGAAGTAGCAAAAGCTTTAATTTCTTCTTCTAAAAAAGGAATAAATTGTAGATTAATATTAGATTCTGCTGGAAGTATAAAATTTTTTAAGAGTAAATGGGTTTATGTAATGAAAAAAGCTAATATTAAAATTGTTGAAGCATTAAAAATTAATGTTTTAAAAACTTTTTTTAGAAGAATTGATTCAAGACAACATAGAAAAGTTGTACTGATTGATAATAATATTTCTTATATTGGTAGTATGAATTTAGTTGATCCTAATTTATTTAAGCAATATTGTAAAATTGGACAATGGATAGATTTAATGATAAGAGTAGAAGGCCCTATTGTAACTACTATAGGAATAGTATATTCTTGTGATTGGGAATTAGAAACTGGTAAAAAAATTCTTCCAAAGCTTTTTATAAGCAAAAATAAAGAAATTTCAAAAAAAAATTATTCTACTTCTATGCAAGTAATAGCTTCTGGTCCAGGATATACTAAACAAATTATTCATCAATCGCTTCTTACTGCAATTTATTCTGCTAAAAATCAATTGACTATAACTACTCCTTATTTAGTACCTAGTAGTGATTTAGTACATGCTATATGTACAGCTTCCTATAGAGGAGTAAATGTTTCCATAATTATTCCTAAAAATAATGATTCTTTTATGGTAAAATGGGCTAGTAGATCCTTTTTTAGTGAATTATTAAAATCAGGGGTTAAAATTTATTTATTTGAAAAAGGATTATTACATAGTAAAAGTATTCTTGTAGATAAACAATTAAGTTTAGTTGGAACTGCAAATTTAGATATGAGAAGTTTATGGTTAAATTTTGAAATAACTATAGCTATTGATGACAAAAAATTTGGAAAAAAACTATCTTACTTACACGATGAATATATTTCAAAATCTAAATTATTGGATCCAAAATATTGGTTTTTACGTTCTTATTGGAAAAAAATAATAGAAAATTTTTTTTATTTGTTTAGTCCTTTATTATAGATAAAAAAATTTAAAATTAAAAAAATAATACTTTTTAAAAAAAATCAAATAATTTATTTATTTAAATAAATAAAAACTTTATCATTTTTAAAGTTAGTTAAAATGATAAAGTTCTATTAATATTTTTTCATCTTTTTTTAAATTATTTACTATTATTTAAAAATAAAAAAATTATAAAACATGCCCCATTTTTCTTTTTTTTGTTTTTAAATAATTTATATTTTTACAATTTTTCCCAGTTATTAATGAAATTCTTTCAATAACATCAATCCCTGAATTTTTTAGGGAAAAAACCTTAAATGGGTTGTTGGTCAATAATTTTATTTTCTTTATTTTTAATATTTTTAAAATGTTCGAACAATTTGAATAATCTCTTTCATCTGCTAAAAAACCCAATTTTTTATTTGCTTCAACGGTATCAAGTCCTTTATCTTGTAATGAATAAGCTTTAATTTTATTTAATAATCCAATATTTCTACCTTCCTGACGATGATAAATAATAACACCAAACCCTTTTTTAGAAATTATTTTCATAGATTGTTTTAATTGAAACCCGCAATCGCATCTTAAACTGAATAAAGCATCTCCAGTTAAACATTCTGAATGTATTCTAACCAAAACAGCTTTATTTTTTAATATAAGTAAGTTTATATTTCCATATATTAAAGCAACGTGATTTTTTTTTTCTAACTTACTTATTTCTTCAAATCCAATTAATGTAAATTCACCCCATGGAGTAGGTAATATAGATTGTTCTTTTATTTTTTTTAGATTCACATTTTCTCCATTCTTATAAAAAAGTTACATTTTTTTATAAATAAATAAAAAAAGATATAAAAAAATAAGCGTTTTATTTTGATATAATTTTAATAAAATTTTTTAAAGAAGTTACCGGGTCTTTTGACAAAGTTATTGATCTACCTAATACTAAAAAATCTATTTTATCTTCTTTAATAGTTTCTAATGTCGTAATTTGCAATTGATCATGTAATTGATCTCCATGTAATCTAAATCCTGGAGAAACTACTTTAAAATTTTCTCCAAATTTATTTTTTATTTGTCTACATTCTTTTCCAGAACAAACTACACCATCTAAAAAACATAATTTTCCTATATTACTTAATAAATAAACTTGTTCTGCAATAGAACTAGAAATACCAATTGATCGTAAATCATTATTACTATAACTAGTTAAAACTGTGACTCCTATTAATAAAGGGGGATTGTCTTTATAGCTTTTGATAGCAGATTTCGCAGCTTTTAACATATCAGATCCTCCTAAAATATGAACACTTAACATCCATATTCCTAAATCAGCAACTGATTGTACAGCCGAAAAAATAGTATTTGGTATATCAAACAATTTCAAATCTAAAAATACATTAAAATTTAAACAATGTAATTCCTTTATAAATTTTAAACCATAACGTATAAACATAACCGGACCTACTTTTAAAGAAAATATAGCTGGATCTATGTTATCTACTAATTTCATGGCTGTCTTTTTATCAGAAAAATCTAAAGCTAATATAATTTTTGTCATAGAATCATTATTTATTTAAAATAATTTTTAATTTTTAATTTTTTAAACATAAATTATTTTTTTTAAAACAATTTATAAATTTAAAATATTCATAGAATAAATTCATTTTTGATATTTTGTTCTTCTGCATGATATGAAGATCTAACAAATGGACCACAGAAAACATTAGAAAATCCAATTGATTTTGCTTCTTTTTCGATATTTTTAAATTCTGATAATGTCAAATATTTCTTTACAGGTAAATGAAATTTACTAGGCTGTAAATATTGACCTAATGTAATCATTGTAACTCCAGAATCATACAAATCCTTCATTACTTCAATAATTTCACATTCTTTTTCTCCTAAACCTAACATTAAACCAGATTTAGTAGGTATAGTAGGATATAAATTTTTGAATTCTGACAATAATTTTAAAGAAGATATATAATTAGCACCTGGACGTATTTTTTTATATAATCTAGGAACATTTTCTATATTATGATTAAAGACATCTGGTAATGAATTTCCTAAAATAGATAAAGCATTATTTCTACATTTTCTAAAATCAGGAACTAAAATTTCAATTTTTATATCTTTATTCTTTCGAATAAAAAATATACATTTTGAAAAATGTTCAGCACCCCCATCACGTAAATCATCTCTTGCTACTGAAGTTAAAACTACATATTTTAATCCAATTTTTAAAATAGCAGAAGATAAATTCTTAGGTTCATTTAAATCAACAGAATTAGGTCTTCCACTTCTTACTGCACAAAAAGGACATTTTCTTGTACAAATTGATCCTAAAATCATAAAAGTTACTGTTTTTCTACTAAAACATTCGGATAAATTAGGACATTGTGCTTCTTCACAAACAGAATGTAAAGAATTTTTCTTTATCATCGATGTTACATATTTAACATTATTATTATTATTTAATAATTTAACTTTTATCCAATTAGGTTTTTTTAAAACATTTTCTTTAGTAAAAAAATTTAAATTTTTAATATTCATAATTAATAGATTAAAAAAAAATAAAAAAAATAAAAAACTAAAAATTTTTAAATTTAGATTTTAAAAAATAGTTTTTACAAAAACAAATCATCAAAATAATAAAAAATTTTCAAGTAATACAGATTGAACTTTATTAAAAAAAATATTTGAATTCAAATTTTTCATTTGAGTCATTTTAATGCCTTTTATTCCACATGGATTAATATAATCAAATGGAGACAGATCCATATCAACATTTAAAGAAAACCCATGTAAAGAAAATCCATTTTTTATTCTTAAACCAATTGAACATATTTTTTTATCATCTACGTATATTCCTGGATTTTTTTCATTAAAAATTCCATTTATAGAAAATTTCTTTAATGTATTTAATACTATTTCTGCAATGATAAAAATCATCTTTCTAGGATATATTTTACGACGTTTTAAATTTATTAACAAATATATTATTTGTTGACCAGGACCATGATAGGTAATTCCACCGCCTCTATCACTATTTATTACAGATATTCCATTAATACAACGAATTTCATTATCATTTATTTTATTTCCATGTCTTCCTTGAGTAAAAATTGAATAATGTTCTAAAAACCAAATTTCATCTAAAGTAGACAAATTAGATTTTGAAATAAAATTATGCATATCACAAAAAGTATTGATCCAATGTTTTATTCCAAGTTTTCTAATGATTACCTTTTTTTTATTCATATGTTTTAATTTAATTCAATTAATAATTTTATTTTTCTATATTAATTTTAAAATTAAAAATAAAAAAATAAATTCATTTAATAGTAAAAATTTTTATAAATCTATTATCTTAAAAAAAAATTCAAAATTAATTAAATTAAAGAAAAAATGGACTTAATTCCAATTGTTACAAATTCAATTCCTAAAGACATTAATAATAATCCCATAATTCTAGTAAGAATATTTATTCCAGAAGAACCAAGGTAATACACAACTATTGGACCAGTTTTAAATAAAAACCAACAAAAACAAAAAAATGAAAAAATAACTACGCAACATAAAAAAGAATTTATTAATCCTGGATAATGATTACTCCAAACAATAGTTGAACTAATAGCACCTGGTCCAGCAATTAAAGGCATTGATAATGGAACTATAGAAATAGAATCAGATTTCTTAGTAGAATTTTTAGTCGATTTTTCTCGTTTAATGTTTTTAATAATACTACCATTAACCATTGATAAAGAAATCATAATTATTAAAATCCCCCCCGAAATTCTAAAAGAATTTACAGAAATTCCAAATATGGTTAAAATAAAATCTCCACATAATAAAGTTATACATAATATTATAGAGGCTGAAACATTTGAATAAAAATTTGTTTTATTTCTTTCACTTTCTGATAAATGATTTGTCATACTCATAAATATCGGTATTAATCCAATTGGATTAACTAATGCAAATAAATTAATAAAAAATTTTACATAAGCTGAATATTCAAAACCTGAATAATTCATATTATTCCCCTAATTTTTAATTAAAAATCATAAATATCTTATTTGCATAAATAAATAATAAAAATTTTTTTTTACGAATATAATTGAAATCATTTATAATTCTAATAGAAAAATTATCTAAGTAAATGTTCATTAAAAATTTTAAAGAAAATTAAATATAACAACATTTGTAAAAATAATTTTTAAAGATTGTATTTATATCAATATTTTTTATATAAATTAATCAATAAAAACTGGCTTTGCAATAATATTTCTATTCTCCATCCTAATTTCCATTAGTTGTACTTTTATTTGATCAGTAATTTTATACAAAGCTAAATTTTTTATATAAATAATTCCATTTTCATAATCTATAAATAATTCATTTCTAACAGGATGTAAAAAAGAAGAGGGAATAAAAACATTAGCACCATTTACAATTAATCTTGCTCTTATTCCTCCTCTAGATATATCAGTTATTTCTGAAACAAAAATTTCTGTTTTATTATTTTTTTTGTAAAAATAAATTGAATATAACCAATCTTTAACATCTCTTTCAGACATTCTATGTTTTTTCTTACGATCATTAATTTTAGAAATGATATCATTACTAAATTTAGTTATTTTTTTACCTATAAGAACTGATTTAATTAATCGATGATTAATCATATCACTATATTTTCTAATAGGAGAAGTCCAAGTTGCATATTCACGAAATCCTAAAGAAAAATGAGAACTGGGATGTATGCTAAATTCTCCAAAAGATTGATAACGGCGAATTCTATTCTCTAAATATTTATTGGATAACTTATATATTGATTGATACAATTTACGAAATCCATCTAAAGTTATAATATTTTCAACAGAAAAATTTATTTTAAACTTGGATAAAATAGAAATAACATGTTTAGCAATTGTAACATCTGAAAAACCTTTATGTATATTAAAAATGCCAAATCCTAATTTTTTAGATAAAAATTTAGCAGCACATATATTAGCTAAGATCATAACTTCTTCTATAACACGATGTGCAATTCTCCTTTTTTCAACATAAACATCCAAAATTTTATATTCTTTAGAAAATTTAAATCTATATTCTAGTTTTTCTCGAAAAATTAATGCATTTTTTTTTCTCCAAGAAATTCTTTTAATACATAGTTGAAACAATAAAATAATTTGATATTCTATAATTGTATTATCTGGTTTCCAAGAACCTTTTTTTTCTAACCAATCGGATACTTTTTTATAAGATAATTTTTTTTTAGACATTATCCAAGCTAAGAAAAAACAAATACTGCTTTCTAATAAAGTACCATCTTCTAAAATTATAAATTTACAAGCAAGTACAGGTCTTTTTTTTTCTGGTAACAGGGAACAAACATCTTCTGATATTTTTTTAGGAAGCATGGAAACAGTAAAACCAGGCAAATAATTTGTAAAAATTCTATTACTAGCTATTTTGTCTAATCTACTATCTTGTTTTATGTATGCAGTGGGGTCCGCTATTGCTACAATAACAGAAAAATAATTTTTTTTAGTTTTTTTTATAAAAATAGCATCATCAATATCTTTAGTTTCTGAATCGTCTATAGTAATAAAATTTAATTTGGTTAAATCTGTTCTTTCAATAAAAGAATCAAATTTAACTTCACTTTTATCAAGTATTTTCGGATCTTTGTGTTCTAGATTATAAGAATTTAGGGTGACCAGCCATGGTGTCAAATAATTTTTATCGTTACTTATAAAACTAATTAATTTTGCAAAAAAAATATTTTTATTATTTAATAATCTGTGACTTTCAAGTTCAGCTACTGCCCAATCGCCGTCTTGAAATGTATGTATTAAATCATTTTTTATTGTACATTGAATACAATCCTTCGAAAGAGAAGGATAATCAGGAACTATGAAAAATTTATTATCTTTCTGTTTAATTTTTCCAACAAAACGTGTTAAAAATGGTTCTATTAATTTTTCAGGTTCTATAATTTCTTTTTCTCGTTGAATTAATACTTTTCCTATTATTTTATCTCCATGCATAACTTTTTTCATTTGTTTAGGAGGAATAAAATAACTTGTTTGAGAATCTACTTCTAAAAAACCAAAACCCTTATCTGACTTCTTTACAATTCCTTCTACTCTAGGAGCTTTTGAACGAATTTTTTTTTTTAATTGAACAAGTATCGGATTATTACGAAACATAAGAATAAGGCCTATTTATAAAATAAAAAACTTAATTTCTGTAAATTTAACTATCAATTATTTATTGTTGATTTAGTATATCCTAATTTAGGATAATTATTTGCAATAAAAATTTTATTTTTATTGCAAATAATTATCTTTCAAAATGAAATAATATTGAATCCATTATCTACATAAATCACTTGTCCTGTAATTCCATTAGAAAAATCAGAACACAAAAAAGAAGCTACATTTCCTATTTCTTTCGTAGTAACTAACCTAGGAATAGGAGATTTTTTTCTATATGTTTCTAAAATTTTATTAAAATTTCTAATAGAATAAGAAGATGTAGTTTTAATTGGACCTGAAGAAATTGCATTAACTCTGATTTTTTTTTTTCCTAAAGAAGAAGCTATATATCTAACATTAGCTTCTAGTGAAGCTTTAACTACCCCCATTGTATTATAAAATGGAACAACTCTTACTGATCCTAAATAGGAAATAGTCAATAAAACAGATCCTCTTGCAAGCATATTTTTACCAAACTGAGCCATTTCTACAAAACTATACGAAGTTATATTATTTGCTTCTTGAAAATTCAATTTAGTAACAACATCTAAATAATCCCCAGAAAATTGAGATTTGTCAACATAAGCAATACAATGTATTATACCATTAAATGAATCCCAAAAATTTGACATTTTAGAAAAAAGACTTCTAATACTATTAGAATTTGATACATCACAACATAAAAAAAATTTAGGATTTAAGTGTTTAGTCAAAAATTTTATTTTTTTTTTTAATCTTATATTTTGATAAGAAAAACCTAACTCGGCACCATGTAAATACATAATATTTGCAATTCCTAGTGCAATTGAAAACTTATTATTCACTCCAGTAATTAAAAATTTTTTTCCAGACAAAATTTTCATATTTAAAAATCCTAAATTAACATTTTTATTAATTCAAATAAAACTAGTCTAAAAAGAAAAGTAATTTAAAAATAAAGAAACTAAAATATATTTAAAACTTTTAAATTTTAAAAAACTTATAAAATTAATCGAATTTAGTTTTTAAACTAATATATGAATATTAAATTTAATACTAAAAAAAAATAAGGAATTAATTTTTTTAAATTTTGCTTTTAGTTTAATTTTAAACAATTATTAACTATTTCTTTAGATAAACCCAAATAAGTTTTAGGAGTTAATTTTTTTAGTTTTTCTTTTTCAAAAATTGGAATTTTTAATTTATTTATAAAAATATGTAAAATTTCTCTATTTATTTTTTTACCTTTTGTGAAAAATTTCATTTTTTCGTATGAATTACATATTTTATATTTTCTCATTATTGTTTGTATTGGTTCGGATAATATTTCCCAATGCTTGTCAAGATCTTTAAAAATTTCATTTTTATTTAATTTTAACTTTTTAATTCCAATTAAACTAGAATCATAAGCTATATAAGAATACGACAAAGCAGTACCAATATTTCTTAAGACTGTAGAATCACTTAAATCTCTTTGTAATCTAGAAACCATCAATTTTTTAATCATATGAATCATTATAGAATTAGATAATCCTAGATTTCCTTCAGAATTTTCAAAATTTATTGGATTGATTTTATGAGGCATGACTGATGAACCTACTACATCAACAGACTCTTTTTGTTTCAAATAATTCATAGAAATATAACTCCAAATATCCTTATTGAAATCAAGAAGAATTAAATTAAACCGAACAATACAAGAAAATATCTCTGAAATATAATCATGTGGTTCAATTTGAGTAGTACATGGATTCCATTCTAATCCTAAAGAAGAAACAAAGTCTTTGCTGATCTTTATCCAATCTACGTTAGGGTAAGCAATAAAATGTGAATTGTAATTTCCAGTTGAACCATTAAATTTACCTAAAATTTTTATATTTTTTAATTGTTTTTTTTGACGGTTCATTCTATACAAAAAAATTGACATTTCTTTACCAAAAGTACTCGTAGTAGCGGCTTGTCCATGAGTTCTAGATAACATTGGAATATCTTTATATAAAACTACTAAATTTTTAATTTCTAAAATAATTGTTTCCCAAATTGGTAATAATAATTCTTTTTTTGATTTTTTCAACATTAAACCATATGATAAATTATTAATGTCTTCAGAAGTGCATGCAAAATGGACAAATTCAGATATTGATTTTAAACATTTGAATGAATTTATCTTTTTTTTTAAAAAATATTCTAATGATTTAACATCATGATTAATTTTATTTTCTAAAGATTTTATCCAAAAAGCATCTTTTTCATCAAATTCTTTTAAAATTTTATTTAGAAAATTATTTTCATTATCATCAAATTTTGGTAATTCTAATATTTCATTAATTTCAGATAACTTTTGTAACCATTTTATTTCAATTTTCAATCTAAATTTCAAAAAAGAATACTCACTAAAAATAGCTCTTAAACAATTAGTTTTATTAAAATATCTACCATCAATTGGAGATATAGTAGTTAAATAATCGTATTTCAAATTTTTCTCCTTTGATAATTTAAACAAATTTTTAATTAACGTAATATTTTAATATATTTTTTTTAAAGGGATTATTTTTTTAATAATTCCACCTCCAATACATTCTTCCTTTGAAGAATAAAAAACAGCTGATTGCCCACTTGTAACTGAATAAGCTAATTTATTAAACAGAACTTTAATTAAAGTGTTGTTTAATTTTTTTAAATAACAAGGAATAACTTTCTGACGATGTCTAGTTTGAACACTACAAGATAATTCATCTTTTTTAAAAAAAAAAGTTTTGTTAATCCAATTTAAATCACTAACTATCATTCCAATTGAAATTAAATAATCATTTTTATTTCCTTCAGCAACTACTAATGTATTGGTATTAATTTCTTTTTTTACAACATACCATGGTTTACCTTGTTGTTTTCCTTTAATTCCCCCTATTCTTAAACCCCTTCGCTGTCCTATTGTATAATATAACACACCATCATGTACTCCTATAACTTCTTTTTTAGTATTGATTATTTTACCTTTTTTTTTTGGAATATAATTAGATAAAAATTTTCTAAATTTTTTAGGTCCTATAAAACAAATACCTGTAGAATCTTTTTTATTTGCAATATGTAATTTTTTTTCTGTTGCTATTTTACGAACTTGACATTTTTTTAAATGGCCAATGGGAAACATTATTTTCTTCATTTGGTTTTCATTTAATGTATATAGAAAATAAGTTTGATCTTTATTTAAATCTTTTGATCTTATTAAAAATATTCTATTATTAATTTTCTGCTTTTGTGCATAATGTCCTGTAGCTATAAAATCTGCTCCTAATATAGAAATTGAAAAATCAAAAAATAACTTAAATTTAATTTCTTTATTACATAAAACATCTGGATTCGGAGTGTTTCCTACTTTCAATTTTTTTAGAAAAATTTTAAAAACATTATTCCAGTACTCGTTAGAAAAATTAACTTTATGCAAACGTATATTTAATTTATTACATACTATCTTTACATCATCTAAATCCTGTTTTGCTGAACAATAGTTATCTTTATCATCTTCTTCCCAATTTTTCATAAATAAACCTTCTACAAGATAATTTTGTTTCTTCAACAACCATGCTGAAACAGAAGAATCTACTCCTCCTGACATACCAACAATAATTTTTTTTTTTTTATTTTTCATATTTTTAATTTAAATTAAATAAAGTTTTCTATTCTTGATAATAAGAATTTATTGTGATTAAATTTATTAACATAGTAATTTAATTAACTATAAATATTAATCAATATAAAAATGTTCAATAAATAAAACATTAAAATATTTTAATATTATAAAACATTTATAAAAAATGTATTTCGGTAAAATTTAAAAAATGAAGAATATAAGAAATTTTTCTATTATTGCACATATTGATCATGGAAAGTCTACTCTAGCAGATTGTTTTATAAAAAAATGTGGTGCTTTGTCACAACGAGAAATGTTTAGTAGAGTACTAGATTCTATGGATTTAGAAAAAGAGAGAGGTATTACGATAAAAGCAAGAAGCGTAACGTTGAAATATGTTTCAAAAAAGGGAGAATTATTTTTTTTAAATCTAATTGATACTCCAGGTCATGTAAATTTTTCATATGAAGTTTCTAAATCTCTATCAGCTTGTGAAGGAGCATTATTAGTAATAGATTCTACTCAAGGAGTAGAAGCACAAACAGTTTCTAACTATAATACTGCAATAAATATGAATTTGAAAATAATTCCAGTAATAAATAAAATTGATCTTCCTACTTCTAATGTAGAACAAACAAAAAAAGAAATTGAAAATATTTTAGAAATCAAAAATATTAAACCAATTTATTGTTCTGCTAAAACAGGAGTAGGAATATCAGAAATTTTAGAAAGAGTTATTATTGATATACCATCACCCTTAGGAAATAAAAATTTTCCTCTTCAATCTTTGATTATTGATTCTTGGTTTGATAATTATCTAGGAGTGATTTCATTAATACGAATAAAAAATGGAATAATTAGAATTGGAAGTAAAATAAAAATAATGAGTACTGGAAAGAATTATAAAGTAGAAAAAATAGGAATGTTTACTCCTAAGACAATTCTATGTAAAAAAATAGAAACAGGAGAAGTTGGTTGGATATCATGTGGAATTAAAAATATAACGGCATTTCCTGTAGGAGATACAATTACCACAGAAAAAAAACCAGCTAACTCACCTCTTTTAAGCTTTAAAAAAGTAAGTCCAAAAATATATGCAGGGCTATTTCCTCTAGATTCTAAAAAATACAAATTATTTAAAAATGCGTTAGGAAAATTAAGTTTGAATGATTCTTCATTATTCTACGAGAATGAAAACTCTCCTTCTTTGGGATTTGGTTTTAGATGTGGTTTTTTAGGACTACTACATATGGAAATTATACAAGCTAGGTTGGAAAGAGAATACAAAATTGAATTAATTTCAACAATACCTAGTGTAATTTACGAAATAGTATTATCAAATGGAAAAGTTACACATATATCTATCCCTAATAATTTTCCACCAATAAATAAAATAAAAAAAATAAGAGAACCAATAGCTAAATGTAATATTTTAACCCCTCCTAAATATTTAGGAGAAATAATTCAATTTTGCGAAAAAAAAAGAGGTGTTCGAATAAGTATTATTTATCACTATCGACAAGTTTCTATTTCATATTTAGTACCTATGTCAGAAGTTATTACAAATTTTTTCGATTCTATAAAATCTATTTCTAGTGGGTATGCATCATTAGAATACGAATTTAAATTTTTTAAAACTGCCGATTTAGTTAAATTAGATATTTTAATAAATAAAATTAAAATTGATTCATTATCAATGATAATTCATCGAAATGATACAAACCAAAAAGCAAAAATGACTATAGAAAAAATTAAAAATTTTATTCAAAGACAACAATTCGATATTGTTGTACAAGCAAAAATTGGTAATTGTATTATTTCAAGATCAACAATAAAACAACTAAGAAAAAATGTTCTTTCAAAATGTTATGGAGGAGATATTTCCAGAAAAAAAAAACTATTACAAAAACAAAAAGAAGGGAAAAAGAAAATGAAAAAAATTGGAAATATATCTCTCTCTAAAGAATTATTCATGTCTATTTTAAAAAAATAAGGAATTGTTTAAATGGATTATAATATATCAGTTATTCTGTTAACAATAATTTTTATTTCCGGAAGTACTTGGATAATCGACTCAATTAAAAAAAAAAATAACAAAAAAATTATTAAAAATAATACATATTTAGAAAAAATAAAAAAAAATGTTATTTCAATGTTTCCTGTATTTATATTAATATTTATATTTCGTTCATTTGTCTTTGAACCATTTCGAATTCCATCAGAATCGATGATGCCAACATTATTTGTAGGAGATTTTATTTTAGTAAAAAAATTTTCTTATGGTATTAAGGAACCAATTTTTCAAAAAACTATTTTCAAAACAAATCTTCCAAAACGAGGAGATGTTGTAGTATTTAAATACCCAAAAAATAACAAAATTAATTATATAAAACGAGTAATAGGTATTCCAGGAGATAAAATTTTTTACAATTCTCAAAATAGCAAAATTTTTATTTTTCCTAAATGTAAAAATAAAATAAATTGTAAAACCATATACTTCAATAGATCAAAACTCAAAAATAGTAAATTTGTTGAGATAAGAAATAATTTTAAGAATTACAAAAATAAAAAAAATCAAATAAACAAAAAAGAAAAAAAAAATAAAAGTTGTTTAATACTAAAAATAGCTAGAGAAACAGTAAACAATAAGTCATACTCTATACTTTTTAAAAAAAAAGATAAAAAGAAAATAAATAAAATAAAAATTTGGACCGTTCCAGAAAAAAAATATTTTATGATTGGTGATAATAGGGATAATAGTTATGATAGTAGGTATTGGGGATATGTACCTGAAAAGAATTTAATAGGAAAAGCTGTTTATATTTGGATGAGTTTTAAAAAAGAAGTAAACAAATGGCCTACAGGTTTCCGATTATCTAGAATTGGAAAAATTGAATAATTTTAAAAAAATAAATTTTATTTATTTAAAAAAATATTTTTTCTTTTTTAAAATATTTATTTTTAATAGTTCTAAAAATAAAATTTTATTTTTTTTTAAATTGGTATAATATGGAATCTTCTATAATAGAAAAATTAGAAAAAATTTTAGGATATCAATTCATACAAAAAAAACTACTAAAACAAGCTCTTACTCATAGAAGTGCTAATAAAAAACACAATGAACGTTTAGAATTCTTAGGAGATTCTATTCTTAGTTTCGTTATTTCTAATGTATTGTATCATAATTTTCCATACGTTACTGAAGGAGATATGAGTAGAATGAGGGCAACTTTAGTAAGAGGAGATACTCTTGCTAAAATAGCATATGAATTTCATTTAGGAAAATATTTACAATTAGGTCAAGGAGAAATAAAAAGTGGTGGAGGATGTAGAGAATCAATATTAGCAAATACTATAGAAGCTATAATAGGCAGCATTTTTTTAGATAGTAACATTAAAACTATAGAATCACTAATTCTAAAATGGTATTCAAAACGTTTAAAAAAAATCAGCCCAGGTGATAAGCAAAAAGACCCGAAAACAAGATTACAAGAATATTTACAATCAAAACATTTACCTCTTCCATCTTATCTTATAGTTAAAGTATATGGAGAAGCTCATAATCAACAATTTACAATACATTGTACAATTACTGGAATGAATGAACATCTAGTAGGAATTGGTTCTAGTAAAAGAAAAGCTGAACAAAACGCAGCATACAATGCTTTAAAAAAATTAGGAATACAGTGAACATTAAAAAAAACAAATTTGGAACAGCCATTTTATTAGGAAGAACGAACGTTGGTAAATCTACTTTATTAAATAAAATAATAAATAAAAAAATATCAATTACTTCTCGTAAAAAAAATACAACAAAAAAAAATATTATTGGTATTCATACTGAAAAAAAAGATCAGACAATTTATATAGATACACCTGGCTTTCAAAAAAATATTTTTTTTTTGACTTTAATTTAATTAAAAAAACTATTAATCTAGCACAAATTATAATTTTTGTTTTAGACCGATGTAAATGGACAAATTATGAAAATTATATTTCAAGTATAATAAAAAAAAATAAAATACCAGTTATTGTTCTAATAAATAAAATTGATTTAATAAAAGATAAAAAAATAATATTGCCTTACATAAATTTTTTAAAAAAAAATATAAAAAACATAAAAGAAATCATACCAATTTCTGCAAAAAAAAAAATAAATTTTGAAAAAATAAAAAAAATAGTGGGAAATTTACTTCCTGTAGAGAAACATCAATTTAAAAAAGAACAAAAATACGTTTTTTCATTAAAATTCGAATTATCTGAAATAATTAGAGAAAAAGTTATTAGATACGTAGGAGATGAAATTCCTCTAATAGTTGATGTTAAAATTGAATTTTTAAATCAAAAAAATGAAAATAAAATATATTTAATTGCAATAATTCTTGTTAATAACAATAGACAAAAAAAGATAATAATTGGAAAAAATGGAGAAAAAATAAAATTAATATTAAACATTTCTGAAACAGAAATAAAAAAAAGATTAAAAAAAAATATAAATTTGAAATTACATATAAAAATAAAAAAAAATATATGTTATAATAAATAAAAAACTATAATTAAATTAATATGAGCATATTTGGAATTGGTATAGATTTATTAAAAAAAAAAAGAATTTATAAATTTTCTTTATTAAAACAAAAAAAGTTAGCAAAAAAAATTCTTTCTGTAAATGAATTAAAAAGATTTAAAAAAAAAAAAAAGAACTAAAAAAATTATTTTTATCTAAAGCTTTTACAATAAAGGAAGCAGTATCTAAAGCTTTTGGAATTGGAATACAAAAAGGATTTTTATTCAAAAATTTTGAAATTGATCATAATTATTTAGGAAAACCTAAAATCAAGTTAACAGGAAAACCATTGAAATTTTTTAATAAACTAAAACTTAAATCGATTTATATTAGTTTAACTGATGAAAAAAAATATGTTTTAGCACTAGTAATAATCGAAAAATAAAATTTTCATTAAAACTTTTAAAAATTTTATTTTTTTTTCCTTTTTACAAGGAAAAAACTTTTTATTAAATTTGAACATTCAAATTCTAAAATTCCAGAAATTAAACCTAAATTATAAAATTTAGATAAAAAATATAAAAACTTATTTTCTTTTTCGTTTCTTCTGTTATTCTTAGCACCATATACCAAAGTTTTTACTCTACTATGTAATATAGCTCCAAAACACATTAAACAAGGCTCTAATGTAACATATAAAATTGAATTTAAAATTCTATAATTTTTTATTTTTCTTGCTGCTTTTCTTAAAGTTATTATTTCAGCATGAGCAGTAGGGTCGTTACATAAAATAGAAGAATTAAAACCTTCTCCAATTATTTTATTATTTAAAATTAATACTGAACCTATAGGAACTTCCCCAATTCTCTGAGAATGTTTAGCTAGATTAATTGCATATTTCATCCAATGCTTGTGAACTTTTATATTGTTTTTTATCATATATATTTATAAAAAAAAAACCTACTTTTTTTTAATTCATATTTCTTTTAGTTATTCTATTTTTTTCAATCTTCCAATCTCTTTTTTTTTCAATGTTTCTTTTATCAGTTTTTTTCTTACCTATAGCTATTCCTATTTTTAATTTAATCCACTGATTTTTTAAATAAAATTCAATTGGTACTACTGTGTATCCATTTTTTTTTAATATATTGCTTAAATTTAAAATTTCATTTTTTTTTAATAATAACTTTTTATTTAAAAAAAAACTGTCTTTATTATTATTAAATCTATTAATATCACTACTTTTGTTATTTACAGAGAAATTACATAAAAAAGCTTCTTTATAACTAATTCTAATATATGATCCAATTAAATCTGCTTTCTTAGATCTTATATTTTTTACTTCCCATCCTTTTAAAACTATTCCTGCTTGAATGGTTTTTTTTATGAAAAAATTGTGATATAATTTTTTATTTTTTACAAGTATATGATTTTTAAATCTTAATTTATTTTTCATTTTTTAAGAACAAATAAAGTTTTTACTAAAAAATATTTTTTTATTTTTTAATCATTAGTATTATTTGAAACTATTACCATAGCAGGTCTTAACAAACGATTGTTTATCGTATATCCTTTTTGAATTACTTCAACAATATAGTTATTTTTAATCTCTATAGAATTAACAATAGCAATCGCTTGATGTTTATTAGGATTAAATTTATTATTTTTAGAATCAATAATTCTAATATTAAATTTTAATAAAAATTTTGAAAATGTTTTTAAAATATTTTTCAAACCTGTGCAAATTATTGTTTCTTCATTTTTTTTAGACAAACTCAATGCTCTTTCTAAATTATCTATTACAACTAAAATAGATTTTATAATTTTGTCAAAAGAATAATTATATGAATTTTCAATATCTTTTGTAGTTATTTTTTTTATTTGTTCTATTTCTTTTTCTGAGTTCTTTTTATCTTTTAAAAAACTTTTTTTTAAAAAATAATATTCTTCTATTATTTTTTTTTCTTCCTTATTTTTAAGGAAAATAGAATTATCTTTTAAATTTTTTTTTTCCATTATGTCTTATACACCTATTTTTTATAAAATAAATATATTTCTTAATTTTTATTTATTGGACTCTTGTAAGAAATCGACATATCCCATGGTAATTCAATCCATATGTTTTGAGGAACATCAATAATATAGTCATCTACTAAACTTTTAGAAGATGGTTTTGCAAAAACAGTAACAAAAAAAGAATCTGGGTATAAAATTTTTATTTTTTTTGCTGTTCTACCAGTGTCTACTAAATCATCTACTACAATCATTTTGTTTCCAGTACCTAGAGCCTTTTTTATTACTTTTATATTTCTTAAACTATTTTCTTCATCATAACTGGAAATACAAACCGTATCTACACATCTTATTCCTAATTCTCTTGACAAAATTGCAGCAGGAACTAAACCACCTCTACTAACAGCTATTATTCCTTTCCATCGACACATTGGAAGTAGTTTTTTTGCTAAATTTTTAGTATATATTTGAAGCATATCCCACGTTACAATATGTCTTTCTATCATTTCTTTATATAAAATGTATTAAAATTTTAAATAAGTATTTATACACAAATTTTAAAAAAATAACTCATTATTAAAAAAAATTAAAAGTTACTTTTTACATTCGGTGCGGACGGGGTTCGAACCCGCGACCTCCGGCGTGACAGGCCGATATTCTACCAATCTGAACTACCGCACCTTAATAATTTTTATGCATATAAAACTGTTAAAAACAAATCTTACATTCTTTTTTTAATTAAGTCAAATTCTATTCTTTTTTTTAAAATCCTTTTTATCCCACATGCATTTTCCAAATTTTTTTTTCATGTTT
Organism: Buchnera aphidicola (Tetraneura ulmi); assembly: GCF_964058925.1. Lineage (NCBI taxonomy): Bacteria > Pseudomonadati > Pseudomonadota > Gammaproteobacteria > Enterobacterales > Erwiniaceae > Buchnera > Buchnera aphidicola. Next base: position 236,087 of record NZ_OZ060366.1, on the reverse strand, counting down.
TTTAAATAAAAAAAATGTTTTTCTAATTCTAGATTGTCTGCAAATAAAACAACTAAAGATCTTTTTTCAAGTATAGTATTATTTTTTTTGAATTTCTTTAATTTTTTTTTAACTTCAGAAAAATCTATTAAATATTGTTTCACAGTCATAAATAAATAAATTTTTGATAAAATTTTAGCATCTAAAATAGCACTATGTTTTTCACGATTTATAGATATTTTATATCTTGTACACAAAGAATCTAAATTATTTTTTTTTCCAGGAAATAATTTTCTTGCTAAATCAAGAGTATCAATAATTTTACAATAATTCTCTACTTTTGGAAAATTAAAATTTAATAATTGAAATTCATAATCAATAAATCCTACGTCAAAACTTGAATTATGTATGATAAGAACAGAATTTTTTATAAAATTAAATAATTTTTTAGAAATTTCTCTAAAAGTTGGTTTATTTAATAAATAATCGTCAGAAATTCCATGTATACGAAAAGCAGACTCTTCAATTTTTCTATTTGGTTGTAAATAAAAATGAAAATTGTTTCCAGTTAATTTACGATCAATCATCTCTACTATTCCTATCTCAATAATTTTATGATTAAGATAAGGTTTTCCATTAACATTCATTCCAGTAGTTTCAATATCTAATATTAATTTTCTTTTTTTACTCATTTTCATATATAATAAATGTTATTACCTAAAGATAAAAAAATAAATGTCTTTTATTAAAAATTTTATTAAAAAAAAAATTTTTATATTTACTGATGGATCATGTTTGGGAAATCCGGGTCCAGGTGGATATAGTGCTATATTACAATACAAGAATAAAGAAAAAATCATTCAATCGGGTTTTTATTTGACAACAAATAATAGAATGGAATTAATGGCTATTATATTTTCCATAAGTGTTCTTAAAGAATCCTGTTTAATTGAACTAACAACAGATAGTAAATATGTACAACAAGGAATGTTAATTTGGATACATGATTGGAAAAAAAAAACTGGAAAAATAAAAAAAATAAAAAAATAAAAAATATAGATTTATGGATTCGTTTAAATTATATAGTAAAAAAACATATTATAAGATGGAATTGGATAAAAGGACATTCTGGAAATAAAAATAACGAAAGATGTCATCTAATAGCAAAAAGAGCTGCTAAAAATCCTGTTTGCATAGATCATGGATATATAAAAAAATAATATTAAAAAAATGAAAAATATAAATTTAATATCAGTTCCTATTTTAATTGATAATTATGTATGGATAATAGTAAATTCTTATAATAATAAATGCATTATTATTGATCCAGGATATCATCTACCTATTATTAAAATAATAAAGAAACTAAATTTAATTCCTAAATATATTCTAATTACTCACAAACACTTAGATCATGTAATAGGTATAAAAAAAATAAAAGAAAAGTTCCCAGAAATAATAACTTTCGGTCCAAAAGAAGCCATAAAATATGGAGTTGATCATATCGTTTATGGAGGAGAAAATATTCTTCTATTAAAAAAATATTTTAATGTTTTGTCAACACCAGGCCACACAAGAGGTCATGTTTCTTATTATTGTGAGAATTATTTGTTTTGTGGGGATACAATATTTTCAGGAGGTTGTGGAAAGATCTATAAAAAAAACTATATTTCTATGTTTAATTCTATGAGAAAAATATATTTATTACCAGAAGAGACAATATTATGTTATTCACATGAATATACATTTTGCAATTTACAATTTCTTAGTATCAATTTTCCAAAAATTAAAGAAATTATAAAATATTATAATTTAATAAAATATTTAAAAAGAAAAAATTTTTCCTTAATAAGTAATTTAAAGCAAGAAAAAAAAATAAATTTATTTCTTAAATTTTCTTCTAAATACGAATTTTTAAATAATTTTATTCAACTAAGAAAAAAAAAAGACAAATTTATTTGCAAAAAATAATTTTTTGGAGCTAAGCGGGGTCGAACCGCTGACCTCCTGCGTGCAAGGCAGGCGCTCTACCAAACTGAGCTATAGCCCCAGTTTTTTTTTTCATGGTAGGCCTGAGCGGATTTGAACCACCGACCTCACCCTTATCAGGGGTGCGCTCTAACCAACTGAGCTACAAGCCTTCTTTTTTTTTATAAATAGAAGTTTGTTTTTTTATCAGATAATTTATGTGAGCACTTTTGAAATATTAAGTGTTTTTCTTGTAAGGAGGTGATCCAACCGCAGGTTCCCCTACGGTTACCTTGTTACGACTTCACCCCAGTCATGAATCACAAAGTGGTAGGGTCCACCTTTTATATATAAAAAATATACAAGTTAAGATTCCTGCTTCTTTTGCAACCCACTCCCATGGTGTGACGGGCGGTGTGTACAAGGCCCGGGAACGTATTCACCGTGACATTCTGATACACGATTACTAGCGATTCCGACTTCGTGGAGTCGAGTTGCAGACTCCAGTCCGGACTACGATGTACTTTTTGAGGTTAGCATGACTTTACAGTTTAGCATCTCTTTGTATACACCATTGTAGCACGTGTGTAGCCCTGGTCGTAAGGGCCATGATGACTTGACGTCATCCCCACCTTCCTCCGGTTTATAACCGGCAGTCTCCCCTGAGTTCCCAGCATTACCTGATGGCAACAGAGGATAGGGGTTGCGCTCGTTGCGGGACTTAACCCAACATTTCACAACACGAGCTGACGACAGCCATGCAGCACCTGTCTCATAGCTCCCTTTTCAGGGCACTTTTAAATTTCTAAAAAATTCTATGGATGTCAAGACCAGGTAAGGTTCTTCGCGTTGCATCGAATTAAACCACATGCTCCACCGCTTGTGCGGGCCCCCGTCAATTCATTTGAGTTTTAGCCTTGCGACCGTACTCCCCAGGCGGTCGACTTAACGCGTTAGCTTCGGAAGTCACTCCTCAAGGAAACAACCTCCAAGTCGACATCGTTTACAGCATGGACTACCAGGGTATCTAATCCTGTTTGCTCCCCACGCTTTCGCACCTCAGCGTCAGTCTTCGTTTAGGAGGTCGCTTTCGCCACAGGTATTCCTCCAGATATCTACGCATTTCACCGCTACACCTAGAATTCTACCTCCCTCTACGAAACTCTAGCATTCCAGTTTCAAATGCAATTCCTAAGTTAAGCTCAGGGCTTTCACATCTGACTTAAAACACCGCCTACGAGCTCTTTACGCCCAGTAATTCTGATTAACGCTAGCACCCCCCGTATTACCGCGGCTGCTGGCACGGAGTTAGCCGGTGCTTCTTCTTCAGGTAACGTCATCAAACAAACTTTTTATTTTTGCCTCTTTCTTTCCTGACGAAAGTACTTTACAACCCTAAGGCCTTCTTCATACACGCGGCATAGCTGCATCAGGCTTTCGCCCATTGTGCAATATTCCCCACTGCTGCCTCCCGTAGGAGTCTGGACCGTGTCTCAGTTCCAGTGTGGCTGGATATCCTCTCAGACCAGCTAGAGATCGTAGCATTGGTAAGCCATTACCTCACCATCAAGCTAATCTCGTCTGGGTTCATCCAAAAGCGCAAGGTTCATTCAATAAATTGAATGAATCCCCTACTTTGGTTTCTCAACTTCATGCGGTATTAGCCACCGTTTCCAGTGGTTGTCCCCCTCTTTTGGGCAGATCCCCAGATATTACTCACCCGTTCGCCGCTCGCCGACAAAAAAAAGTAAACTTTTTCTTTCGATGCCGCACGACTTGCATGTGTTAGGCTTGCCGCCAGCGTTCAATCTGAGCCATGATCAAACTCTTCAATTAAAAACTTTTTTTCTTAAACAAATAAGATTATTAATGAATAAATGAAAAACACTAAATCTCAAGTGCTCACATAGATTTTCTGATATTTTTAAAGAACATAAACAATAAAACATCTCTAATGTTACAGAATTATCAAGAAAAGTCAATCAATTTATTAATTTTATTTTATATTTTATTCTTTTTATTTATTTTATTTCATAGTTTTAATCTTTAATCTTCCACTTATTTAAAAAAATATTTATAATCATATAAACAATAAAAATTTTCTATTACCTAATACATTTAACTTTCAGAAATAAAAAACAATGAATATAATTTCTATTTTATCAAAAAAAATTAAAAGATCATTAATAAAATGTGGAGCTTCTAAAAATTGCGACCCACTTCTAATTAGATCTAAACAAATATCAAGAATAGACTATCAAATTAATGGAATTATGAAAATAGCTAAAAATTTAAACATAAATCCTATGAATTTAGCAAAAAAAGTTGTTTTACATATCAATTTAGAAAAAGAATGCCAAATAATAGAAATTTCAAAACCTGGTTTTATAAATTTAACTTTAAAAAAAAATTGGATTGAAGAAAAAATGGAAGAAATACAATTTTGCACAAGATTTAAAATTAAACGATCCAATAATCCTAAAAAAATAATAATTGATTATTCTTCTCCTAATATTGCTAAAGAAATGCATGTTGGGCATCTCCGATCTACAGTGATTGGTGATTCTATAGTACGAATGTACGAATTTCTTGGTCATAAAGTAATAAGAGCAAATCATATTGGAGATTGGGGAACACAATTTGGAATGTTAATAACCTACTTACAAATGAAAGAAAAAAAAATAAAAAGAATAAAATTAAAAGAAATGGAAAAATTTTATAAAATAGCAAAAAAAAAATATTTATCTGATAAAAATTTTTCTATATTATCTAGAAAAAATATTCTAAAGCTACAAAAAAAAGATAAAGAAATATATTCAATTTGGAAAAAAATAGTAAATATAACAAATGTCACAAATGAAAAAATATATAAAAAAATGAGAATAACATTAAGAAAACAAAACATAATGGCAGAAAGCTCATATAAAAAAATGTTACCAAAAATTGTAAAAGATCTAATAAAAAAAAAAATAGCAAAAAAGAAAAATAATACTGTAATTATATTTTTAAAAGAGTTTAAAAACAAACTAGCAGAACCTATGGGAGTTATTATACAAAAATCAGACGGAGCATTTCTTTATAGTACAATAGATATCGCATGTATAAAGTACAGAACTAAAATACTAAAAGCAAAAAAAATAATTTATTTTACCGACAGTAGACAAAAACAACATTTAGAACAAGTACAATTAATTGCTGAAAAAGCAAACTATATATCTAAAGAAATCATAATAAAACATTATATGTTTGGAATGGTACTTACAAAAAATAATACTCCTTATAAAACTAGAAGTGGAAATACTATTAAACTTATAGATTTAGTAAATGAAGCAATAAAAAGAGCAAAATTTTTAATTTCTAAAAAAAACCCTAAATTATCAGATTATGAACTAAATTTAATTTCAGAAAAAATTGGTATTGGAGCAATAAAATACTTTGATTTGTCTAAAAATAGATCAACAAATTACGTTTTTGATTGGAATACTATGCTTTCCTTAAAAGGAAATACATCTTTGTATATACAATATACCTACGTAAGAATCTTATCTCTTATTAAGAAATCTAAAATAGAACTACAAAATTTAAAAATGAATAAATATTTTTTTCTAAGAAAGAAAATAGAAATTCAATTAAGTTTAAAAATTTTACAATTCGAAGAAACATTAAAAAAATCAACCATAAACGGATATCCTCATATAATATGTTTATACTTATATGAACTTTCAGTAATTTATTCAAACTTTTATGAAAATTACAATATCTTACTTGAAAAAAATAACAAAATTAAAATCAGTAGATTAAAAATATCATTTTTAACATCTAAAATTTTAAAAAAAGGACTATACTTATTAGGAATAAGTACAGTTAATTATATTTAATAGTTATAAAATAAAATTTATTAAAAAAAAATTAAAAAACATTTTTTTACAATGTATTTTTTTTTTAAATAAAAAAATATTTTAATTAAAATCAATGTTTTCCAATTATATTGACTGATTTAATAATTTTGTCATCAACGTATAATTCTGAATTAGATATAACAGTTAATTCTGTAAATCTTTGTCTTAAAAAATAAGAAATATATTCTCTTAATTCATTTCTTACTAATAAAACAATTGGTAAATTCAAAGATTTTTGTTTGTTTATAGCAATTTCAGTTTGATAAAAAACTTTCTCTGACAAACCAGGTTCTATTTTACCTTCGCTAGATTGAATAATTTGTAAGAATAATTTTTCTAATTGATGATCTAAAGTTATAACTTCAATAATTTTTACAGTTTTTGGAAAAAATTTTTGAGTAATAATTTTACCTAATGCAATTCTTACAAAAACTGTCAATTGTTGAGGTTGATTTTGAATATTTGAATCTTGTTCTATTAATGTTTCTATTATAGTACGAATATCTCTGATAGGAACATTTTCAAATAGTAAATTATATACTACTCTATGAAAAACAGTTAAACTAATTAAATTAGGAATTAAATCTTCTACTAACTTAGGAACATCTTTTGATACACATTCAAGAAGACTTTTAGCTTCTTCTCTACCGAATAGTTTATGAGAATAATCTAACATCAATTTATTCAAATGAGTAACTATTACAACACTAGTACTAACAACTGTATAACCTATCTTTTTTGCTTCTTCTACTTGATCAATATCAATCCAATATGCATCCAAACCAAAAGCAGGTTCATGTATTAAATTATTTGAATTTGATATATTATCATCACTAAACTTAACGTTTCCAGAATTGATAGATAAAAAACGATCAACAAAAACAATACCATAACCTACTTCTACACCTCTAATTAATATTCTATAATTATTTTTTTCTAAATCAGGATTATTGTAAATATGAATTCTAGAAGGCAAAAATCCAATATCTTTAGTAAATTTTTTTCTAATTAAAGAAATTCGGTTTTTTAAATCTTGATCAGAGTTAGAATCAATTAAAGATAGCAAAGAAGAACCTAACTCAATCCCTAAAACATTTTCTAATCGAACGTCTTTCCAAGAAGCATCTTTAATTAATGTTTTTTCTTTATCAATTTTTTTTTCATTTTTAAAAAAATCTTCAAAAGTTTTTTTAGAATGACTCTTATATAATTTCCAAGAAAAAAACATCAACAACGAAGAAAAAAATAAAAAAATAAAATTTGGCATACCAGGAACTAATCCTAAAATTCCTAATACAATCGAACTTAAAAAAATGACTCTAAAATCACAAAGTAATTGACTTACTATTTGTTCACCAACATTTTGTTCAGTAGTTACTCTAGTTACTATTACTCCAGCAGCTGTAGAAATTACTAAAGCAGGAATTTGAGCTACTAATCCATCTCCTATCGTTAATAAAGTATAAACTTTTGCTGCTTGTCCTAATTGCATTTGATGTTGAAAAACAGCAATAACCAAACCACCAACAACATTGATTATCATTATTAATATTCCAGCTATTGCATCACCTCTAACAAATTTACTTGCTCCATCCATAGATCCATAAAAATCAGCTTCTTGAGAAATTTCCATTCTACGATTTTTAGCTTCGTTTTCTCCTATTATTCCTGCATTTAAATCAGCATCAATTGCCATTTGTTTGCCTGGCATTCCATCTAATATAAAACGAGCTCCTACTTCTGCAATCCTTCCAGCTCCTTTAGTAATAACCATAAAATTAATTATTACTAATATAATAAAAACAATGCTTCCAATTACAAAATTCCCACCAACTAAAAAATGTCCAAAAGATTCTACTACATACCCCGCTGCTGCTGATCCAGTATGACCATTCAATAAAATAATTCTAGTAGAAGCAACATTTAAAGCTAATCTCAACAAAGTTGAAAATAATAAAATACTTGGAAAAGCTGCAAACTCTAGTATGTTTTTAGTAAACATTGCTGATAGCAATATCATTATTGATAAAGCTATATTAAATGTAAAAAACAAATCTAAAATAAAAGAAGGTAATGGAACTACTACCATAGATAATATAATTAATATTAATATTGGACCAGATAATATATGCCATTGAAAAGAATTAAAACTATTTGCAATTTTAGACGTTTTAATAAAATTAAACATTTTTTTCTCTCTTGTATTTTTTTTCATCTAAAATAGAAAAACTAGTTGGTTTTTGTGGAAATTTTCCTCCATTTCTTTTCCATCTTTGTACTCTCCATGCCCACGCTAATACTTCAGCTACTACTGTATAAAATTTACTAGGAACGTAGTGACCAACTTCAACATAACGATATAAAACACGTGCTAAAATTGGATTAGACATTATAGGAATATGATTTTTTTTTCCTAAACTACAAATTTTTAATGCTATTACTCCTGTACCTTTCACTAAAACTTTTGGTGCATGCATAGTTTTTTCGTCATATATTAACGCAATTGCATAATTAACTGGATTAGTAATAATTACATTTGCTTTAGGAACGTTAATAGTCATATTTCTTTTAGAAGAAATTCGCATTGCATTTCGAATTCTAAATTTAATAATTGGATTTCCCTCTATGTATTTAAATTCATCTCTTATTTCTTGACGACTCATTCTTAAATTTTTATAATAACGATAGTTATCTAGTAATATATCAAAACAAACAACTGGAAAAATAAATAAAATAGAATAAAAACAACAAAAATAAATTACATTTTTTCCTAATAAAAAAAATGTTTTCATTCTATCTATTGAATATAAAAAACCCAAACTATTTAAACTATAGTTTCTTATAAATAAAATGAAAAACAATATTAAAAAAAAAACTTTTGTTGTTAATTTTAAAAAATCTAAGACTGCATTATAAGAAAATATACTCTTTATTCCTTTCAATATATTAATTCTTGAAAATCTTATTCTTAAAAAATTAAATCTAATAAAACGACCATTTAACATTAAATAATTAAAAATCAAAATAGCTAATAAACTAAAAAAAAATAATAAAAAATAAAAAAACAAAATTTTAAAAAAATCATTTAATATTAATGATATCTTATTATCAAAATGTTCTGATCTAAAATTTCCACAAAATAAAAAACATACTTTCATAACATTTTGAAATTTAGAAAAAATTGTAAAATATAAAAATTTAAAACCTAATAAAAATACAATCAATATTACAATTGAATTTACGTCTCTAGAATTTTTGTTAAATTCTCCTTTTTTGTAAACTTTTTTCAATCTATAATGAGTAGGTTTTTCTGTTTTTTCATCGTTTGATTGATAAGTAGACACAATAATTTCCTGATTTATTAAAATTAAAAAACAAATAAAAAATAATATAATTTATTTTTAAAACAGGAGCAAGTAGATATCTTAAATTTAAAAGATGAATAAATCTGATTAAAAAAATAACTATCAAATAAATTATTTTAAAAAATCCATAGAAAACAGGAAAATTTTAATGAAAACAAAGAACTATTATCTTTTTACTATGAAACAAATAAATAAAAATTCTAAAATTAGTATAAGTCATAAATTAATGCTAAAAGCAGGATTAATCAGACAACTATCTTCTGGAACATATACCTGGTTACCAATGGGTGTAAAAGTAATTAAAAAAATCAAAAATATTATTAGAACAGAACTAAATAATATTGGAGGAATAGAAATTTATATGCCAACAATACAATCTTCAGAAATTTGGAAACAAAGCGGAAGACGAGAAACATATGGAAAAGAATTATTTAAACTTATAGATAGAAAAAAAAAAGAATTTGTTTTAGCTCCTACCCACGAAGAAGTTGTAACAAGTCTAATAGCACAAGAAATACATTCTTATAAACAACTACCATTAATTTTATATCAAATACAAAATAAATACAGAGATGAAATTCGAGCAAAAGCAGGAGTTGTTCGATCAAGAGAATTCATTATGAAAGATGCTTATTCTTTTCATGAAAACTCAACATCTTTAAAAAATACGTACGAAAAAATGATATATACGTATACAAATATATTTAAAAAAATGAAATTAAAATTTAATTTAATTAAAGCAAATTCTAATCATATTGGAGGTGATATTTCTCATGAATTTCAAACTAATACAAAAAAAAAAATAACAAAAAAAAATATAAAATATGAAATTATCGATGATAATCCTATAGAAATAGCACATATTTTTCAAATTAAAAAAAAATATACATCAATTTTTAATACTAAAATACAAAACAAAAGTGGAATAAAAAAAATTATAACAATGGGTTGCTATGGTATAGGAATAACTAGATTAGTAAGTGCTATTATTCAACAACATCACGATGAAAAAGGTATCATTTGGCCAAATACTTTATCCCCTTTTCAAATTGCAATTATACCTGTAAATTTATATAAATCAAAAATAGTAAACAATATTTCTATTGAAATATATAAAATTTTAAAAAAAAATAAATTTGACGTTCTATTTGACAATAGAAAGGAAAGAACTGGAGTTATTTTCAATGAAATGGATTTAATTGGTATACCACACCAAATCATAGTCAGTGAAAAACTATCAAAAAAAAAAGAAATAGAATATCGAGATAGAAAAAAACATGTTTCTGAAATTTTAAAAAAAAATAATATAATAAATTTTATTACTAAAAAAATAAAAGAATAAAAAATAAATAAAAAAACAACTAAAAATTAAAACTATTTGACTTTTTTATATGTAATGTAAAAATTTTTCTCTCCACATAACATTTTTATTTCATATAAAAATATATCTGTAACATTAATTAGCCAACTTTTTCCTAACTGAAATTTAGAAGATAAAAAATTATTCTTGTGAACGTATTTTATACATATTGGTATAGTTCCAAATAAAGAATGCTTTTCTAAAATTTTGGATAAAGATTTTAATAAGAATTCATTAGTATCTACTTCATTCAAACATACGTAACATTTTTTTATATATTTTTTTCTAAATGTTTTTATATCTATAATACTTTGGACAATGAATCTATAATTTGAAAAAGTATTATTGTACCTAAAAGAAACGTATCCATTAACTATAATAATATTATCTTTAAACAAAAGATCCTTGTATTTTTCATATGTGTTAGAAAAAAAAACAAGCTCTATTGTTGAAGAATTATCGTCTAAAATTAATGTTAAGATAGTTTTACTTTTAGTGGTTATCTTTTTTTTAATTTGATTAATAATACCCATTATATTACAAACATGTTTGTGTTTTTTTTTAAAAATATCAGATATCCAACAAACATCAAATACAAACTTTACTTCTTTTATATATATATAAATCGGATGACTACTTAAATAAAAACCAAAAACATCTTTTTCAAAAATTAATTTATCTAAATTAGTCCAAATTACATTTTTATAAAGAATAGATTCATTTTTTATTTGTTCCATTAGTTTTGTTCTAGAACTATTAAAAATAAGATTCTGATGAGTTTGTTTCTCAATCAAATATTGACGAGATAACTTTATAATTTTAGGCAACATATTCACTAAAACATCACGATCTAATTTAAAAATGTCTAAAGAACCAGCTTTAATCAATTTTAATAATACTGTACGAGTTAATTTTTTATGACCAATTCGAACACATAAATCAAAAAAATCTAAAAAAATTCCTTTTTTCTTTCTGTTTTCTAAAATAGATGAAATAATACTTTTTCCTATTCCCTTGATCATACCAAGACCTAATATTATTTTTCTATTTTTACTAACAAAACAACCATATTTACTTAAATTAATATTAGGAGATAAAAAATTTATTTTCATTCGAATTATTTCTTTAATAATAAAAGAAATTTTTCTAGTATTATCTATTTCTTCTGTTAATATTGAAGAAAAAAATTCTAACGGATAATTAACCTTTAACCATAAAGTTTGATAAGATAAAAGTGCATATGCTGCTGAATGTGATTTGTTAAATCCATAACCTGAAAATTTTTCTAATAAATCAAAAATTTTAATTGATAAACTTGGATTTATATTATTTTTTCTGGCTCCTTTCTTAAAAATTGATCTTTGTTTGACCATTTCTTCCGGTTTTTTTTTTCCCATAGCTCGTCGTAAAATATCAGCTTGAGACAGTGTATATCCAGCTAAAACTTGCGCAATTTGCATCACTTGTTCTTGATATAAAATAATTCCATAAGTAGAATCTAATATTAATTTTAAAGAAATATGTTGCCATTTTTTATCTGGGTAAAAAATTTTCTCTAATCCATGTTTTCTAGCAATAAAATTATCAACCATTCCAGATTGTAATGGTCCTGGACGAAATAAAGCAATTAAAGAAATAATATCTTCAAATGAATCTGGTTTTAATCGTTTTATCAAATCTTTCATACCTTTCGATTCTAATTGAAATATTCCTGTAGTTTCAGCTGTTTGTAAAAAATTGTAACATTCAACTTCATTTAAATTAATATCATTAATATTTAACAAAGGTTTATTTTCTATTTTTTTTATTTTATTAATCATTCTTACTGCATAATCAATAACAGTCAAAGTTTTTAAACCTAAAAAATCAAATTTAACTAAACCAACACTCTCGATATCGTCTTTATCAAATTGAGTAATTTGATTATTACCTGATTCGTCATAATATAAAGGAGAAAAATTAATTATTCTTTTTGGAGATATAACCACGCCACCAGCATGTTTTCCAACGTTTCTAGTTACTCCTTCTAATTTTTTAGACAAATCTATTACTTTTTTAACATTCTCATTACTGTTATACATTGATAGTAATTCATTATTAATAGACAATGCTTTTTTTAATGTAATTCCTGGATCTAAAGGGATTTTTTTAGAAATACTATTAACAAATCCATAATTATACCCTAAAGCTCGTCCAACATCTCTAATAACTGCTTTAGCAGTCATAGTACCAAAAGTAATGATTTGAGAAACTGATTCTTGACCATATAAATTTGATACATGTTCAATTACCCGATCTCGCTTTTTCATACAAAAATCTATATCAAAATCTGGTAATGAAACCCTATCCATATTCAAAAAACGTTCAAACAATAAATTAAATAATAAAGGATCTAATTCTGTAATAGACAAACAATATGCAACAAGCGATCCTGCTCCTGATCCTCGTCCTGGACCAACTGGAATTTTATTTTTCTTTGCCCATTCTATAAATTCCATAACAATCAAAAAATAACCTGAAAACCCCATCGAATTAATAATTTTTAATTCTAACGATAAACGTTTATCGTATTTAAAACGAATTCTAGATCTAGTTTTTTCATTAGGAAAATTTTTTTTCAATCGTTTTTCTAACCCTTTTTTCGATTTAGAAACTAAAAAATTACTTGTACTTAATGAACCTGTGAAAAAATTAGGAAGAAATCTATTTCCTAACTTTAAAAATACATTACATCTTTTAGCAATTTCTAACGTATTATGAATTGATTCTGGAATATCAGAAAACAATTCATTCATTTCTTTATTAGTTTTCAAATACTGATTGTTTGTATATTTATTCAAAAAATTAGAATCATTTATAGATAACCCTTGATTGATTGAAACACGTACTGTATGTTCATAAAAATCTTTTTTATAAAGGAAACAACAAAAATTTGTTGCAACTACTGGTAATTTTTCTGAAATTGCTGTATTAACAGCAATTTCTAAATATTTTTTTTCATCATAAAACCCTAACCTATTTAGTTCAATATAAAAAGAATTAGGAAAATATCTTTTATAAAATTCAATACATTCTTTAAAACAACTAAAATTTTCTTTAATTATATTTATACCAAAATCTCCAAAACAACCTCCTGATAGGATAATTAACCCTCGTTTATATTTTAATAACCATTTTTGTTTTATAAAAACACCAATCTTTAACTTTGTATCTCTATTTTTATACGACTTAGAAATTAAAATAATTAAATTTTTATATCCTTCATTATTTTTTGCTAATAATGTTAATTTTGAAAAATTATCATTACCATTTATAAAACAAGATTGTATTGTACAATCAACTCCTATAATCGGTTTTATTCCTAATTTATTAGATTCTTTATAAAATTTTACTATTCCAAACAAATTATTTAAATCTGTAATTGTAATTGCTGGAAAACCTAATTTAAATGCATGTCGAACTAATTCTTTAGGTTTACAAATTCCATCAAACAATGAATAGTCACTATGAATACGTAAATGAATAAACTGACTATCAATCATCTATTACCTACTTTATATAAACGTTAAAAAAAATATATCTTTAATTGCTTAAAAAACAAAAATGTTCAAGAAAATCTATCTTTTCCACATATAATAGTAGAAGTACAAACCGTAATATTTTTAACTTTTACAACACCATCAAACCAAAAAAAATTTTTAATTTCTTTTTTAAAAAAAACAGTAATGATAATCTCGTCTCCAGGTAATACAAATTTTTTAAATCTAGCGTTTTTTACCGATAATAAATAATATATACTTTTAACAAAAGGGTTTTCTTTGTTTTTACATATAAATATATTCGCTACTTGAGCAATTGATTCTAATATCAAAACACCAGGAAAAATCTTTCTTTGAGGGAAATGACCTTTAAAGAAAGGTTCGTTGGAAAAAATGGTTTTTTTTGCAATTAAAAGTTGATTTTTTTTAAATTTTAAAATTTTATCAACAAATAAAAATGGATGTCTGTGAACTAATAAATCTAAAATATTTTCATTTCTAGAATAAATCTTCTTATTTTTCATAAAACCATGTATCTCAAAAAAAAATGAAAATTTATTTACATAAAAAATATAATTTATATTATTCAATATTACCAATATTGATTTGCAATCTCTCTATTTTGTATGAATCATATTTTCCAATAGGAAATGCATATGAAATAGATATTTTTCCTAAAGATGAAAACCAGCTATATGATATTCCACTAGAAGCATAAATTATATTAGGATTGCTAAAATCAAAAAATTCTGAAGAATCTAATTCTAGATTATGTTGCCAATTAGAATCCCAAACCACCCCAGAATCTAAAAAAATAGAAGATCTAAATTTATCTTTTATTGTTTTGAAAAACAATTTATTTGGTAAAAACAAATCCATATTTGTAATTATCATTCCATTTCCTCCTATATATTTATCATATTTACAAATATCATTTCTATGTGTACCCATACAAGAAATATTTTCTTTATTATAATAAATAGATTTTGGACCAACACTGTTTAATATAAAACCACGAACTGAATGAGAACCACCTGCATAAAAATTTTCGTAAAATGGCATTTCTCTTTTTCCAAAAAAAGTGTTTCCAAACCCGATATGTGAACGTAACGACAATTTAAAATTTTCTCTTCTATTGACTGAAACAGATTCATAATCGTCTAATAATATTTTATAAAAACTATTATCTGAACCTGGTAGGGTAAATTTTCCAGATAAAATCATTTTATGTTTAGATGTTAAAAAATTAGATTTTAAAGCAAGTCGAGTTGGAACAGAATTAAAATTTTCCCACTTATATTCAATAATAAAATCGTCTATTTTCTGATAAATATGTTTATAACCATTCGTGGTAAAACTTTTTAAAGATGATAAATATTTCATTACAGAAATATGATTTTTTATATCTGTCAATACATTGTGTATATAACTAAAACAAAAATTGAATTTATTATTATTTACGTTAAAATTCAAATCAGAATGCATTCCATAATTTTCGTCGGTATAACGAAATAGTTCAGAATAATCTCCTTTTATTCGATCATGAAAAATTAGATTAGAAAAAATAGTATTATAAGAATTAAAATAAGGGTATACAAAAGATAAATCTTCATATATTTTGTTATCATTACTAAAGGTATTAATTTTATATTCTTTCCCAGTCCCTAACCAATTTTTATCAGACATTGAAAAATTTAAACTAATACCAGTTTCCATACCATAACCAGAATTAAAATTTAACGTTCCAGTATTCTTTTCTTTAACAAAATAAATTAAGTCTACTTGATTAGATTTATTTCCTGATAATAGTTTATATTTTACATTAACATCATCAAAAAACTGAGTATCTTTTATTTTTTTAATTGAATTATAAAAAAATTTTTTTCTAAATATATCACCTTCTAAAATATCAATTTGATTTCTTAAGATTGAATCTTTTGTATATTTATTTCCTTTAAAATATATTCTATGTACAAAATAACGTTTTTTTGGATTTATTTTTATACGTACTCGAACTTTTTTATTTTTCTTATCAAAAATTGGATAAATACAAACATTAGAATGTTCATAACCAAGATTATGATATTTTTTGAGAATAATTTTTCTAAGCTTTTCTAAACGACTAAAATTAAAAAAAGAATTTAAAGAAATATATTTTTTTTTATCTTCTTCAAAGATATTATTTAAAATATTTCCTTCGATCAATACTTTTTCTAAAAAATATTGTTTTCCTTCATTAAAACTAACTAAGACATGTATAGTCTTGAATTTTTTACAAATATGTACTTTAATAAATCTTACAGAAAAATCAGAAAAACCTAAAGATAAATAATAATCCTTTATTTTTTTTAAATCTTGTTGTAATTTTTTAGGGTGAAAATAATGATCTCTAAAAAGATTTAAAAATGATGGTTTTCTATCCTTTAAAAAAAATGATTTTATTTTATTTATTGATACTTTTTTACAACCTATAACTTTAACAGTCTTTAGTTGATAAAAATTTCCTTGATTTACATAAATCTTTAAGTGAATTTTATTTGATCTAGTTAAAAACGAAGAAACATGGATAAGATTATCAAATCTACCAATTTTAAAAAATCCATTTTTTATTTTTTTTTTTAAAATATCAATATTAATTTTATTAAAAAGTTTTCCTCTTTCTATTTTTAAATTTTTTAATATTTTTTTAAGATTCTTATTATTATTCAATTTATTACTTATTATTTCTATTTTTGATACTATAGGTCGTTCTATAAAATTTAAAAATACAGAATTTTTATGTTTTTCTAAAATAATTTTAACAAAATTATTAGTAGATGATAATTTTTTTACAAAATTTTCAACTTTATTGTTAGAAACTAAAGAACCAGAATTTAATTTACTAAATTTTGAAATTATACTAATTGGTATACGATTCAATCCTTTATATTGAACTTTTTTATCCAATAATTCTTTATCTGCTTGTACTGCTCTGCTAAATAAAATCATAAAGATAAAAAAAAAAATTTTTCTTATAATCATTTTTATATTCTTCTATTAATACAATTAATAAAATACAATTAATAAAAAATATTGTCTTTTTATAAAATTTCAAAATATCAAAAAAATTGATTAATTTAGACATCCAAAAATTTTACTTTTAAATAAAATTTCTAAAAATATTTTATACATTTAAAATATTAATATCTATATAAAAAATTATAAAAAAATATTATTTTTTATAAATTATTTTTTTTAATATATATTTTTTTTAAAATTCAAAGTTAATATTATTAAATTCTAAAATTAATAATATAAAAATATTTACTTAAATTTTATTTACTCAATCTATCTGTTTTAAACATTTAAAAATTTTTCTTGATAAATTATTAGAATATTCTAATCCTTTCTAAAAGAACAAGATCTAAACTATCTTTGTTAAAATATTTATTATAGATATAATTTTATAAATTATATTAAATATTTTTTTTATAATTAAATATTTTCACTTAAATATTTTTTTAATTTAAAAAAAACTTTTTTTAGAATAAAAAACTTATAAACTAAAAATATTAAAAAAAATATTTTTAAAAAAAATAAAATTTAAAAAATATTAATTTTAAAAATACTAAAATATTTTCTTTCATGGTAGATGGTTCCATCCACACTTGTATTTTTATAAAAATACGAGTGTGGATGGAACCATCTAGTATACAAACAAAAAATAAATAAAAACCATTAAAAAATAACTATTCTTTGTACTTATTTCAAAAAAATAAAATTTTTTAAAAAACAATCTAAAAAATTAAATTAATAAAAAATTAAAATTTTGATAACTCTATTTCTTTTAAAGATGCAATTGAATCGATTTTTTTTATATATATATCAGTAATCTTTTGGATTTCATTATTGTAAATACGTTCTGTATCCTTATTGATCATATTTTTTTTTAAAAAAATTTTTAATTTGTCTTTGCAATCACGACGAATAGAACGAATAGAAACTTTACTCGATTCAATCTCAGAACGAACTAATTTAACTAAATTTTTTCTACGTTCTTCAGTTAAAGAAGGAAATTTCACACGAATAAAATTAGCAAATTTAATTGGATTCAATCCTAAATTAGAATTAATGATAGATTTTTGAACTTCATTTAATATATTACTATCAAAAACGTTTATTTTTAATGTTGAAAAATCTTCTAAAACAATATTTGCTATTTTTTTTAAAGGGGTTTTAATACCAAAATATTTAATAAAAATATTTTCTAATATTTTTGGAGATGCTCTTCCTGTTCTTATTTTAGAAATACTAATTTCCAAAAATTTAACTGTTTGATCCATTCTAACTTTAGCATTTTGTTGAAAATTAACTAACATAATTTCACCAATCTATTATTCATGTATAGAAATTATTCAAAAAAAGAACATTACATAACGGTAGTTCCTTCCTTTTCTCCAAAAACTACTCTCATTAAAGAATCCATTTTATTTATATTAAAAACTCTAATAGGAATCTTATAATCCCTTGCTAAACAAATAGCAGATATATCCATAATTTTTAACTCTTTTTTCAATAAAAAATCATAACTTAACAATTTATACATTTTAGAAGGCAAATGCTTTTCAGGATCACAATTATAAATTCCATTTACTTTAGTACCTTTTAATACTACATCAGCTTGAATTTCAATGCCACGCAAACAAGCTGCTAAATCCGTAGAAAAAAATGGGTTTCCAATTCCAGCTGAAAAAATTACTACATATTTATTAGATAACAAATCCATCGCTTTTTCATAATTATAAATTTCCGTAATATTTCCAATTGGAAAAGAACTCATTAAACAAGTCTTAACAGATAGTTTTTGAATAATATCTTTAAAAGCTAAACTATTTATTACTGTAGATAATACTCCTATTTGATCGGATATTACATTACTTAATCCTCGTTGTTTTAAATCGTAACCTCTAAATAAATTTCCACCTCCAAGCAAAACTCCTATTTCTATTCCACATTCTAACAAAACTTTAATTTCGCTAGCTATTCTTTTGATAGAAAGAATATCAATTCCAAACATACTTGTATTTTTTTTTTGAAATGATTGACCACTAATTTTAAGCAAAATTCGATTATATAAAGGTTTTTTCCTTTTAATACACATATCTTTTATAATTCCAAGTATTTTAAAAAATGTTCCTTAATAAATTAAAAATTTGAAAATTAAAAATAAAAAAAGCATGTAAAAAAAATTTTATTTTAATAAGTATCTCCAACTTCAAATCTAACAAAAGAATTTATTAAACTATTATTTTTATTTAAATAATCACTTACAGTAACCTGATCGTCAAAAATAAAATTTTGCTCTAATAAAACAATTTCTTTAAAAAATTTATTCATTCTTCCAGAAACAATCTTATTAGTAATTTCTATACTTTTCCCTAAAGAACTTGCTAAATCAAATTGAATTTTTCGTTCTCTATCAAAAATACTGAATGGTACACTATCCTTAGATAAAAATTTTGGCTTGCTAGCAGTAATATGCATTGCAATTTCTTTACCTAAACGTTTTTTATTACATTTGTTAAAATCAACTAATACTCCTATACGATTCAAATGTAAATAATCTCTAACATCAAAACCTTCTAACAAAAAAAATTTACGAAATAAAATGTTTTCAGAAAATTTAGAAATTAATTCTAATCTAAATTTTTCAAATTTTTTAATTATTTGATTAATATCTTTTATGTGTTCTAATACTGCTGTTTTTACAATTAAATTTCCAAAGTCAACAAAAAGTCTATTTTTAGATACAAAATCCGTTTCACAATTTAATTCCAAAATACCAGCAATATTTTTTTTTCTATATAAAAAAATAGATCCTTCTAAAGCCAAATTAGAACTTTTGTTTAAAGAACGATCTATTCCTAATTTTCTTAAATGATCTATAGCTAATTCTATGTCTCCATTGAACAATAATAATGATTTTTTACATTCAACCAAACTTGCTCCTGTTCTATTCCTTAAATCTTTAATTAATTTCAATAAATTTTTAACAACCATAATTAAAATCCTTTACTTGTTTTAAAAGTATTTTTTTTAAAAAAATTATCTTTTTATTAAATTTTATTACTGGATTTATTTAAATTTACATTTTTCTCAATAAAATTAAATATTGTTGATAAATATAAATCAATAGAACGAATAGAATCATCGTTTCCAGGGATTACAAAATCTATTCCATCTGGATTAGAATTAGTATCAACTATAGAAAAAACAGGAATTCCTAAATTATTTGCCTCTTTAACAGCAATACTTTCATGTTCTGCATCTATTATGAATAAAGCGTCTGGTAATCCACCAATATTCTTAATTCCTCCTAAACTATTTTCTAACTTTTGAAGTTCTCTTCTTCTTAATAGCACTTCTTTTTTAGTTAATTTTTCAAAAGTTCCATCTGTTGACTGAAGTTCTAAACTCTTTAAACGACTAATTGACTGACGTACTGTTTTCCAGTTTGTTAACATACCACCTAACCAACGTTGGTTAACATAATATTGATTCATTTTCATTGCCGAATTTTTAATAATTTTACTAGCAGCTTTTTTAGTTCCAACAAATAGAACTTTTCCGCTTTTTAAAAATATTTTCTTCAACTCAAACATTGCTGTATGAAACATTGGTAATGTTTTTTCAAGATTAATAATATGTACTTTATTTCTTGTTCCATAAATAAAAGGTTTCATTTTAGGATTCCAATATCTAGTTTGGTGCCCAAAATGAACTCCTGCTTTAATCATATCTTTCATAGATAATATCAAAATATTTACTCCAAAAAATAATAATTGAATTTTATAGAATTGTATTATTCTATAAATAACATTTATTGATATTGATTAATACATAATTATATGTAAGTATTTTTAATACTTATAATCAATTTAATTTCTAAAATTATTTTGTAAATTTAAAATAAATCAAATTAATGATTTTATATTCAAATAAAACCAAAAACAATGAAAATACACATCAAAAACCAAGAAGAAATTAAAAAAATAAAAATTTCTAGTAAATTAGCTAGTGAAGTGTTAGAAATGATTTCAGAATACATGACCGTAAATACTAATTTAGAAAAAATAAATAAAATTTGTCATAAACACATTATTGAAAAACAAAATGCAATACCTGCTTGTCTAGGTTACCGAGGTTACCCAAAATCAATATGCATATCTATTAATGATGTAGTTTGCCATGGAATACCTAACAAAAAACAATACTTAAAAGAAGGGGATATTGCGAATGTTGATATTACTATATTAAAAAATGGATATTATGGAGATACATCAAAAATGTTTTTTATCGGAAAAATTAAAGAAACTGCAAAAAAATTATGCGAAATTACAAAAAAAAGTTTATATCTAACTTTTAAAAAAATAAAACCAGGGATACCAATTAATATAATAGGAAAAACTATAGAACAAGAAACTAAAAAAAGTGGATTTTCAATTGTAAAAGAATATTGCGGTCATGGAATAGGAAAAAATTTTCACGAAGAACCACAAATATTACATTATTACAATAGATATCAAAATACACTATTGCAAGAAAATATGGTCTTTACAATTGAACCAATGATAAACGAAGGAAAATCTTATGTAAAATTAATGAAAGATAATTGGACGGTAAAAACACAAGACAAAAGTTTATCCGCACAATATGAACATACAATTCTAGTAACGAAAACTGGTTGTAAAATTCTTACAAAAAGAAAAAAAGAAAAAATACCTTATGAATTTAATAATATTTAAAATCATTCAATTAATATAATTTTGGAAAAATTATGAATTATAAAAAAATAATCGAAAAAGCATTTGACGAAAAAGAAATATTAAAAAAAAAAAATAATAACGAAAAGTTATTAAAAATAATAAACGAAATATTATCTTTTTTAAACGAAGGAAAATTAAGAATATGTGAAAAAATAAATCAAAAGTGGATCACTCACCAATGGATAAAAAAAACTATATTACTTTCATTATATTTTAATGAAAATAAAATAATTGAAAATTCTAAAAATCCTTATTTTGATAAAATACCTTTAAAATATTCTCAATATACTTATGAAAGATTTAAAAAAGAAAAAATTAGATTAGCTCCAACTGCAACAGTTCGTTTTGGAGCATGTATACAAAAGAATACTATTCTTATGCCTTCATTTATTAATATTGGAGCTTATATAGATAAAAATACTATGATAGATACCTGGTCAACAATTGGTTCTTGTGCGCAAATAGGAAAAAATGTACATATATCTGGAGGAGTAGGCATTGGAGGAGTTTTAGAACCTATTCAAGACAATCCAACAATAATTGAAGATAACTGTTTTATCGGAGCTAGATCTGAAATTGTAGAAGGAGTTATTGTAGAAGAAGGATCTGTAGTTTCTATGGGAGTATTTATTGGAAAAAGCACTAAAATTTACAACCGAGAAACTGGAGAAATATCTTATGGAAAAATCCCAAAAAAATCAGTAGTTGTTTCAGGTAGTTTACCTTCAAAAGATAAAACCCACAATTTATACTGTGCTGTAATAGTAAAGAATGTAAATGATAAAACTCTAAGTAAAGTACAAATAAATAAATTGTTAAGAGAAAATGAAATAAAAAAATAAAAAAAAAGAAATAAATTTTATTCTAAAAAATATAATCTAGTCCGCTTAAAACTAATGATCAAAAAACGGACTAGAAATTATTTATAGAAAAATCAAAAAACCATATTTTTATTTTAATGTTAAATAAACTATTCTACCAGAACGAAAAACACGAAAAACTAATGTTGAAGAGTTTTTATTCAATGCTTTCTTCAAATCTAATAAGCTATGAATACAATCGTTATTAATTTTTAAAATCACATCATTTACTTTAAAACCACTAAAACATGCTGGAGTCTTTTTGCGAATAGATTTTATTTTAACAAATTTTATTTTTTTAAAGTGATAGTAACTAAAACTAACACCTTTTAAAATTTTATAACGAACAGGAAAAATATGTTTTTTAGATTTAATATATTGTAATTTAAGTATAATATTTTTGATTTTTTTTCCGTCAAAAACTCCTAAACTTATAGGATTTTCTATTGGATTAGAACCAATAACAGCACGAAAAGAAGAAAAATTTGAAATTATTTTTCCATTAATTGTAACTAATATCTCTCCAGGTTTAATTCCAGATTTATCAGCCACAGAATGAGGCAATACTTGATTAACAAATACTCCTTTACTTAAATTAATTTTCATTATCTTTGCTAATTCAGAATTCAAATCTGTACCTATAATTCCTAATTTACCTCTTTTAACATATCCATATTTTACTATCTGTTTAGATGCGTTAGTAATCATATTACTAGGAATAGAAAAACCTATTCCAATATTACCTCCACCAGGAGCTAATATTGCCGTATTAATACCGATTAATTCACCTCTTAAATTGACTAAAGCCCCTCCTGAATTTCCACGATTAATTGCAGCATCCGTTTGAATAAAATTTTCATAATATTCAAGGTGTAACCCACTTCTACCTAAAGCTGAAACAATTCCTAAAGTAACAGTATTTCCTAATCCATAAGGATTTCCAATAGCTAATGTATAATCACCTACTTTTAATAAATCCGAATTAGATAGTTTTATAGATTTCAAATTTTTAACGTTTTGCAACTTTAATACAGCTATGTCCGAACTAACATCTTTTCCAACTAATTTAGCTGCATAAGAACGATGATCGTTTAATTCTACTTCTATTTTTCTTGCATGATTAATAACATGACTATTCGTTACTACATAAGCATTTTTTGCATCAATAATTACTCCAGATCCAGAAGCATAAAATACTCCAGAACTATTACTTTTAAAATTTTTATTCTCTTTAGAATTAAAATCTTTTTTTTGAAAACTAAATAATGATTCTTTTTTAAAATTCAAATTACTGTTTTTAAAAAAATCTGAATAATTATTACTACTATGATTATTATTGATGTTCTCTTGATCGCGATGATAAAACCCTTCAACAGATATACTAACTACCGAAGGCATTACTTTATCAAGAACATGCGATAAAGTTGGTATTATTAACTCTGATTTTTTATTATTTTTAAAAACAATCGAAGAATTAACATCTTGTATAAAAAAAAAACAAAAAAAGAAACAACATAAAAAAAAAAGATTTTTATTCATAAAATTAATACCTAACTTATGATTAATGAAAATTTTTAAATTTAATTTGAATTATTAAAAAAAATATAAAATTAAAAAAAATCCATTTAAATAGACAATACATGTGTAAATGATTTTTTCTTAAACCTAAAAATATTTCTTTTTCATAATTTATTATTCATTGATTCAATATTTATTTATTTTTTAAAATTATGAAATTAATAATATACCAAAACAATTATTTATTAATAATTTTGAAAATTTTCTAAAATCAATTATTTTTATAAAATTGATTAATTAATTTTATAAATTCTCAAATATATTCTATTAAAATATTTTAATAATATTTTAAATTATAAAAAAATCATATACAAAATTAATAAACTATAAAATATAAACTTAAAAATACAAATTTAATTATTTAATAATTATTCATAAATTTTTAATCATTCTATAAACTTTTAAAATGAACATTTTCTTAAAAAAAAGATATAAAAAGTTTAAAAAAAAATATTTTTTTTACATATTGTACTTAAAGAATTATTTTTTTATAATTTAATATCAATATTTATCTTAAATATTACATACAATATAACGGATCACGGTTTAAAGTTAATCAAAAAAAATCAATTTATAAAACTGTGGATTATTTAATAATTATAAAATAATCAAGAAATGATTAACTTATCCAAAAGGAGAAAAAAGTGAAACTATTATCTGGTTCAGAAATGGTAATACATTCTTTAATTGATCAAGGAATAGAATATATTTTTGGATATCCTGGAGGTGCTGTATTAGATATTTACGATGCATTGAAAACAGTTGATAACAAAATTAATCATATTTTGGTAAGACACGAACAAGGAGCAACACATATGGCAGACGGATATGCAAGAGCAACAGGTAAAACTGGTGTTGTATTAGTAACATCAGGACCAGGTGCAACAAACGCTATTACAGGAATTGCCACAGCTTATATGGACTCAATTCCAATGGTTATAATTTCTGGACAAGTTGCTTCTCATCTAATTGGATTTGATGCATTTCAGGAATGCGACATGATTGGGATATCTAGACCTATAGTTAAACATAGTTTTTTAGTAAAAAAAACAGAAGAAATTCCACTCATTTTTAAAAAATCTTTTTTCTTAGCATCAACTGGAAGAAAAGGTCCTGTAGTAATAGATTTACCAAAAAATATTTTGGATAAAAAGAACAAGAAACAATATTATTGGCCTAAAAAAATTAATATTAGATCTTATGATCCTAATCATATTGAAGGAGAAGAAAACATCCCAAAAATAGTAGAACAACTACTTCTTTCAAAAAAACCTGTTATATATTCAGGAGGAGGAGTAATTAGTTCAAATGCTAACCAAGAATTAAAAATTCTTGCAGAATTATTATTCTTACCAGTAACTACTTCATTAATGGGGTTAGGTTCATTTCCAGCAAGTCATAAACAAAGTATTGCAATGCTAGGTATGCATGGAACGTACGAAGCAAACATGGCTATGCATTATTCTGATTTAATTTTTGCTATTGGAGTTAGATTTGATGATAGAACAACTAATAATTTAGACAAATATTGTCCATATGCAAAAATTATACACATAGACATCGATCCAACTTCAATATCAAAAACAGTAAAATCAGATATTTCCATTATAGGAGATGCAAAATATATTTTAAATAAACTGATTAATTTTTTAAAAGAAAAAAAAATAGAAAAAAGAAAAAATTTTTTAAAAAAATGGTGGAAATCCATAAAAAAATGGAAATCTATAAATAGTTTAGAATATAAAAAAAACAAAAAAAAAATACAACCACAAGAAATCATTCAAACACTTTGGAAAATTACAGAAGGAAAAGCTTATGTAACATCCGATGTTGGACAACATCAAATGTTTACAGCACAGTACTATCAATTTAATAATCCTAGAACATGGATTAATTCTGGAGGATTAGGAACAATGGGTTTTGGATTACCTGCAGCAATTGGAGTAAAAATCGCTTTTCCAAAAGAAATGGTAATTTGCATTACAGGAGACGGTAGTATTCAAATGAATATTCAAGAATTATCTACTGCTAAACAATATAAAACTGCAATTTTAATTATTAATCTAAATAATAAATCTTTAGGAATGGTTAAACAATGGCAAGATGTTATGTATTCTTCAAGATATTCTCATTCGTATATGAAATCTTTACCTAACTTTATAAAATTAGCGGAATCGTACGGACATATAGGTATATCTATTACTGAACCAGGAGAAATAAAAAAGAAACTAAAATCTGCAATTGAATACTTATCCAAAAATAATCTTGTATTTATAGATGTAAAAATCGATAATTCAGAACACGTTTATCCAATGCAAATTAAAAATGGATCTATGAAAGACATGTTATTAAGAAAAAACAGGTAATTTTAAAATATGAAAAGATTTTTATCGATTTTACTAGAAAACGAATCTGGATCATTATCAAGAGTAATTGGTCTATTTTCTCAAAGAGGTTATAATATAGAAAGTCTTAACGTAGCTCCTACTGAAGATCCTTCAATATCAAAAATGACAGTCCAAACCATCGGGAATAAAAAAATAATTGCACAAATTGAAAAACAACTTAAAAAAAATATAAATGTTTTAAACGTATATGAAATTAAAAAAAAACACATACAAAAAGAAATCATTTTAATTAAAATAAATATTGAAAAAGAAGAAAAAAAAATACTAGAAATAATCGAAAAATTTCAAGGAAAAATAATTTTAAAAAAAAATCTTTATAACATAATACAACTATCTGAAACTAACGAAAACATAGATAAATTTTTAAATCTAATTAAAAAAAAAACAAATATATTAGAATTAACTCGTTCTGGTATAATAAGTATTACAAAATTAGAATAAACATTTAAAAAATAAAAATATCGATAAAAAAATGGAACAGAAAATAAATAAAAAATATTCTCACATTGCAGTAATGAAAAAAGAAATTATTAAATATTTAAAAATAAAAAAAAACGGAATATATGTTGATGCAACTTTTGGATATGGAGGACATACTAAAGAAATTTTAAAAAAATTAGGAAAAAACGGAAAAATATATGCAATAGACAAAGACCCTGAAATTAAAAAAGAAGCAGAAAAAATAACTGATCCTAGATTTTATTTTATTTATGGAAGCTTTTCAAAAATTTATAATTATGCTACTAAACTAGGAATTAAAAAAAAAATTGATGGAATATTATTTGATTTAGGAGTTTCATCTCCTCAATTAGATAATCCAAAACGTGGTTTCTCTTTTATTAATGATGGTCCATTAGACATGAGAATGAATCAAAAAAACTATATTTCTGCATCTAAATGGCTAAGAAAAGAAAAAGAAAAAAAAATCTTTATTATTCTAAAAAAATATGGAGAAGAAAGATATGCAAAAAAAATAGCCAGAGCAATTAAAAAACAAAATAAAAAGAAAATAATTACTAGAACTAATGAATTAG
Source organism: Buchnera aphidicola (Tetraneura ulmi) (assembly GCF_964058925.1). Lineage (NCBI taxonomy): Bacteria > Pseudomonadati > Pseudomonadota > Gammaproteobacteria > Enterobacterales > Erwiniaceae > Buchnera > Buchnera aphidicola. Next base: position 208,292 of record NZ_OZ060366.1, on the reverse strand, counting down.
CAAACTTGATTTGCAGTACTATTCCAAAATCAAAAAAAAAAAGAAAAAAACATCCTGCAACCAGAAGTTTTCAAGCAATAAGAATACATGTAAATCAAGAATTAAAAGAATTAGATATAGCATTAAAAAACATATTAGATGTAATGAACAAAAAAAGCAGAATCTTAATAATAAGTTTTCACTCATTAGAAGATAAAAAAGTAAAAAACTTTATTTTAAATAATTCTACATACAACAATATTCCAAAAAAATTATCTATTTTAGAAAATAACTTACAAAAACAAAAAAAAATTAGATTAAAAAACATTAAGAAAATTTCACCAAATAAAAATGAAATTAAAAAAAACCCTCGATCAAGAAGTGCTATACTAAGAGTTTCCGAAACCTTATAAAAAAAATATTTTTATCTAAAAATTTAATTAAATCAATTCAAAAAAATGGAAAATAAACTATATATTTAAAATATAAAAAATAATCTTCTATTTTAAAAATAATAAAAAAAATAAGTTTAATTATTAATCAATATTATTAATATAAATTAAAAATCTTATTTTTTTTTATTTTTTTTATTTTTTTTTGTAATATTAATATTTAATCCACTACTTATTTTCTATAAAAAAAATTTTTAGAAAAAAATAAAAACATTAATAAAAAATTACTATAAAAAAATAAAAATAGGCTAAGGAAATAATGATTTCGACAACAAAAAAAAAATTAGTGTTCGGAATTGATATAGGAACAACGAAGGTAACTACTTTAGTAGGAGAAATATTAACTGATGGATTAATCAACATAATTGGAATAGGGAATTGTTCATCCAAAGGTATTAAAAACGGTTCAGTAAACGATTTAGAATCAATAATAAAATGCATAAAAAAGTCTATTCAACAAGCTGAAATTATGTCTAAATGTCGTATTTCTTCAGTACATCTATCTTTATCGAGTAAAGATATCAACTGTCAAAATGAAATTGGAATAGTTCCTATTAATCAAGGAAAAGTAAACGAAGAAGATATAAAAAATGTAATATTTATTGCAAAATCAGTTCAAATTTACAATGAACATTATATTTTACATGTATTACCACAAGAATATCAAATTGATCAACAAACTGGAATAAAAAATCCTACTGGTTTATCTGGAATAAGAATGAAAGCTGAAGTACATTTAATTACTTGTCATAAAAAAATAGAACAAAATTTAATAAAATATATAGAAAAATTTGGGTTAAAGGTTAATCAATTAATTTTTTCTGGTTTAGCTTCTAGCGAAGCTGTTCTTACTGAAGAAGAAAAAAATTTAGGAGTATGTTTAATTGATATTGGAGGAGGAACTATGGATATAATAATTTATATAGCTGGAATTCTTAAACATAGTCAAGTTATCCCTTATGCTGGAAATACAATTACTAATGATATTGCATACGCCTTTTCTACTTCTCAAATAAATGCAGAAAATATAAAAACACTATATGGAAAAGCAATAAATTCAAATAAAAAAAATAAAGAAAAAATTTTAACTACTGACATTGCAGGAACACAAAACAAAAAAATAAAAAAAGATAAATTAATCGAAATTATCGAACCAAGATGCTCAGAATTATTTGAATTAGTAAACCAAGAAATTATTTCTCTACAAAGAAAATTAAAAAAAAATGGATCCAAATACCAACTGTTGTCTGGAATAGTTCTAACAGGAGGTGGTTCTAAGATGAAGAATGTATCTAAGTGTGCTGAAAAAATTTTCAATAAAAAAGTAAGAATTGGATTTCCAAAAAAAATTACTGGAATAACAAAAAACATAAATGACCCAAACTATTCAACAGCTATTGGATTGCTGCACTTCGGAAAAAAGATATATATGGAAAAACTTAAAAAAAATAAACATCTAAAAAAAAAAAATATATTTTCTGTTTATTTTAAAAAAATTAACAATTGGATAAAAAACAAATTTTAAAATATTACTTTTTTTTAAAAAATTATAAATTTATTTTAAAATAAGGAAAAAAAATGTTTGAATCAGTAGAACAAAGTAGTAATGCTGTAATAAAAGTCATTGGTGTAGGAGGAGGTGGAGGTAATGCTGTAGAGTACATGATACGAGAAAAAATTGAAGGAGTACAATTTTTTTCTGTTAATACAGATGTTCAAGCATTAAGAAAAATTGAAGTAGCACAAACTATTCAAATAGGAAACAACATAACAAAGGGGTTAGGAGCTGGCGCTAATCCAGAAATAGGTCGTACTTCTGCAGAAGAAGATAAAGAAACAATCCAATCTTGTTTAGAAGGTTCAGATATGGTATTTATAGCTGCAGGAATGGGAGGAGGAACCGGAACTGGAGCTGCTCCAGTAATAGCAGAAATAGCAAAAGAATTGGGCATTTTAACTGTAGCTGTCGTAACAAAACCTTTCCATTTTGAAGGAAAAAAAAGAATGGATTGTGCCGAATTAGGACTTAACGAATTATCTAAAAATGTTGATTCTCTAATAACAATTCCAAATGATAAGTTATTAAAAGTATTATCAAGAGGAATTTCTTTACTTGATGCCTTTAGTGCAGCAAATAACGTTCTAAAGGGGGCTGTTCAAGGAATTGCTGAATTAATTACTAGACCTGGACTTATGAATGTAGATTTTGCAGACGTAAGAACAGTCATGTCAGAAATGGGATACGCTATGATGGGTTCTGGAATTTCTTCAGGAGAAAATAGAGCTGAAGAAGCAGCAGCAATTGCAGTTTCTAGTCCTTTACTAGAAGATATTGATTTATCTGGTGCTAAAGGAGTATTAGTAAACATTACAGCAGGATTTGACTTAAGATTAGATGAATTTGAAGCTGTTGGAAATACTATTCGATCTTTTTCTTCAGATAATGCAACTGTAGTAATTGGAACTTCTTTAGATCCAGAAATAAATGATTCACTTAGAGTTACTGTTGTAGCTACTGGAATTTCTATATACAAATTAGAAAACGAAGACATACAAAGAGAAAAAAATAAAAAAGAGATATTTATTAATAGTTATAGATATAAAAACTTAAAAAACCCAGAAAAAACAAAAAACGAGCCTAATTTTAATTTCAACAGATCATTAAACTACCTAGATATTCCTACTTTTTTAAGAAAAAAAGGAAAATAATGTTTATATAAGAATTCCTATTTCTAATTACTATTTTTAAAATAGAAAAATTAACTAATTAAAAAAAATAAAAAAAATGAAACAAAAAGACATTTTAATTAATATTACTAAACAAGCAGCTTTAAAAATACAAGAAATAATTAAAAAAAATAATAAAAAAAAAAATAAATTAAGAATTTACATTTTAGGAGGAGGTTGTTCAGGTTTTCAATATAAATTTATCTTTGAATCAAAAACTAATGAAGACGATATCGTAATTAAAAAATTAGGAATTTCATTAATTATAGATCCAATTACTATACAGTATATTACTGGTGGAAAAATAGATTTTACTGAAAATTTAGAGGGTTCTAAATTTGTTATTTTAAATCCTAATGCTAAAAACACTTGTAGTTGTGGATCATCCTTTAATATTTAAATAATTTAAATAAAATTACATTTCATTAAATAACCAGGAAAAAAAATGAAAATTGGAATTATTGGAGCAATGGAAGAAGAAATAAAAACTCTAAAAACAAAAATTAAAATAAAAAAAAAAAAATTTATAACTATAAGTTTTATATAGGAAAAATTAACACCACTAAGATTATAATCTTAAAATCAAATATTGGAAAAGTTTTTTCGGCAATTGCTACAACATTACTTATTCATATATACAAACCAAATCTAATCTTAAATATTGGAACAGCTGGTTCTTTAACTAAAAAATTAAATCCTGGAGATTTCGCAATTGCAAAAAAAATAAGTTATTTTGATGTTGATTTAAGAACTTTTAATTATAACATTGGACAAATACCTAATTGTCCAATTTTTTTTAAAACAGATGAATCGTACACAAAAAAAATTAAATCAATGATGTATAAAAAAAAATATAATTTTTTAGAAGGATTAATCATTAGTGGAGATACATTTGTTGGAACAAATAAAAAAAACAAGAAAATAAAAAGTTTTTTTCCAAAATCTATTGCAATTGATATGGAATGTGCTGCTGTAGCTCATGTATGCTATGTATTACACATTCCATTAATATCAATTAGAATCATATCTGACAAAGCTAATGAAAATAGCAATTATGACTTTAAAAATTTTATTAATAAATCAAGTAAAATTATTTTTTTAATAGTAACATCAATACTAAAAATAATTTTTTAAATAAATGTAAGTATTTAATCTAAAAAAAATAAATATTTTTTAAAAAATCTTTTTAATTGAAAATAAAAAAAATTTAATCAAAATAAATAAATTTAAAAAAACTAAAACTATATATTTAAAATATCTTATTTTTATTAAAAAAATAAAAAAATAAAAAAAACAAAAAAGAAATATTTTTTTTATTTTATATTCTAAAAATAAAAAATTAATTTTATTGTTTATTTAAAAAAAATATCCTTATATATATACTAACAAGTATCAAGTATTTCATTTAATAAAACTAAATAAAATTATAAAAATAATTTAAAATTAATAAAAAAAGTAAAAAAATAAAAAAAATTTAAAATCATAAAAAAAAATAAATAATTTTAATTAAATAAAAAAACAATAATCGATTTTAAATGAAAACTAAAAAAATTTAATTTTTCTATTTTTTGTTTGAAACAAATAAATCAGTTATCGTTCCATTAAACATCTGTGCAGATAATCCAATTGATTCATATATAGTTGGATGAGAATGAATAGTTAAAGAAATATCTTCAGAATCACAACCCATTTCAATAGATAATCCTATTTCCCCTAATAATTCTCCTGCGTTAACTCCAACGACAATACCACCTATTATTTTATTAGTTTTTTTATCAAAAATTAATTTAGTTTTCCCAAATTCAGAATCTTGTAATATCGCTTTTCCTAAAATATTCCATGGTAAAACAACTGATCTACAATCAATTCCAAAAGACAAAGCTTCTTTCTCACTTAAACCTACCCAACCTATTTCTGGATCTGTATAAATTATAGAAGGAATAATTTTGGTATCGAAAAAATGGGATTTACCTGATATTACTTCTGCAGCAATATGTGCTTGATGCATTCCTTTATGAGCTAACATCGGATAACCCGTCACATCTCCTACAGAAAATATATTAGAAATTGTTGTTTGCATTTGATTATTTACTTTTATAAAACCAATTTTATCAACTTCTATACCAATTTCTCTTAAATTTAATTTTTCGCTATTGGGTTTTCTACCAATTGCAACTAATATAGCATCATATGCTTTATAATTTTTAGATGAACTATTTTTATTTAAAAATAAAATTTTTATTCCATGTGATTCAAAATTTACTTCTAAAATAGAAGTTTCTAAAAATATATTAAATTTATTTTGAATTCTATTTTCGAAAACAGAAACAATATCACTATCTAAAAATGAAAAAAGTTCATTACTTGTATCAACTACGTCTACGCTAGAACCAAAAGAACTATATAATGTAGCCATCTCTAAACCAATTGCTCCAGCACCAACAATTAATAAACGACTAGGAATCTTTGTAATATTTAATGCATTAGTAGAATTCCAAATTCTAGAATCATTAGAAAAAGACAAGATAGATAAATCTATAGGTCTAGATCCAGTAGCAATAATTGAATAACTAAATTTAACAATTATATTATCATTACAACCCTTAATTTCAATGGAATTTTTAGATGTAAAAAAAGCTTTTCCTTGTATAACTTGAATCTTCCTTTTTTTAGCTAAATTAGATAAACCATTAGATAAACGATTAACTATACTATTTTTCCACTCATTAACATTTGATAAATCTATTTTAGGTTTTTCAAAAAAAATTCCTTTCTCTTTTGCAGTTTTAGTTTTTGAAATAATTTTTGAAACTTCTAATAATGATTTTGATGGAATACAACCTACATTTAGACATACTCCTCCTAAACTACTATAACGTTCTACTAATATAGTTTTTAATCCTAAATCTGCACAACGAAACGCAGCTGAATACCCAGCAGGTCCTGAACCTATTACAACAACTTCTGTATCAATTTTTTTATACATTAAATCACCTATATAAAAATAAATTAAAATAAATACTAAAAAATATATATTTTTTAATAATAAAATTATTATTAATAATTCAACAAAAACTTAACATTTAAAATAAAAAAATTAAATATATCTTTCTGTTCTTTATTTTGTTACATTAATAAAAATCTAATATCATTTATATTTTTTTTAAAAAAATTAGTAAAACGACAAGCATATGCACCATTAATAATTTGATGATCATATGATAAAGAAAATGGTAATATAACTCTAGGAATAAACTTATCATGATTCCAAATTGGTTTTATAATACATCTAGATAAACCTAAAATCCCAACTTCTGGTGGATTTATAATCGGAGTAAAAGCTGTCCCACCTATACTTCCTAAACTAGTTACTGTAAAAGTTCCATCTTGAAGATCAGAAAACAATAACTTTCCTAATTTAGAATTTTTTGAAAAATTAACTATTTCTTCAGATATTTCTACAATATTTTTATTTTTTAAATTTTTTAATACAGGAACTACTAATCCATTGTCAGTATCTACAGCAATTCCAATGTTTATTTTCTTCTTTAAAAAAATATAATCACCATCCTCTGATAAAGAGCTATTTAATAATGGAAATTCTTTCAATGAAATAAATAAAGTTTTGACAATAAAAGATAAAATCGTTATTTTTTTTTCTTTATTTATCGATTTTAAATTATATTTTTTCCTAAAATCTTCTAATTCCGTAACATCAACTTCATCAAATTGGGTAACATGAGGAATATTTTTCCAAGAATTTAATAAATTAATATTGATATTTTTTTGAATTTTACTTATTTTAATTTTATTAAAATCTAAATTAGAAAAATTAAAATTATTTATTTTTTTCGTCTGATCTACTTGTGAAGCAATTAAACCTTTTTCTCTTTCTAAAATAATTTTTAATAAATCCGATTTTAAAATTCTATTTTTAGGTCCAGTTCCTTTTATCTTTGATAAATCAATATCATTAATTCTTGCTAAACGACGAACTATTGGACTAGTATATATATTTTTTTTCTCAAAAATATTTAGTGTATCTTTTTTTTTTTTTAAAAAAGTATCTTTATTTTTAGACATTTCAAAAAAATCAATATATTTCTCCTTCAACTGTTTTTTATTATTATTAACACATTCTACTTCTATAAACATAACTAAAGTAGAAGTTTTTACCATATCACCGATATTTACATTAATTTTATTTATTATTCCAGAAACAGGAGAAGGAATTTCCATAGAAGTTTTTTGTCCTTCTACAACTAACAAACTATCTTCTTTCTTTATTCGATCTCCAACATTTACCAAGATTTCTGTTACTTCTACAGATTCTGATCCTATATCTGGTATTTTAATTTCAGTAATATCCATTATATTTTTCCTGTTAAGACAATCTTGGATTATCTTTATTAATATTTATTTTAAATTTATTGATAACTTGTGAAACTAAATTTACACTAACCTTCCCTAATTTAGAAAGTTCAAACAATGCTGCTACGACTATATGTAATGCATCAACTTCAAAATAATTTCTAAGGTTTTCTCTACTATCAGAACGACCAAATCCATCAGTTCCTAAAACTTTGTAATTTTTAGTAGGTATATATCCACGAATTTGTTCAGCAAACAATTTTACGTAATCCGTTGAAGCAATAGCAGGTGAATCATTCATAATTTTTTTTAAAAAAGGGATTTTCTTTTTTTGTTCTGGATGAATCATATTCCAACGTTCACAATCTTGTCCATTTCTTGCAAGTTCGGTAAAAGAAGTTACACTATACACATCAGAAGAAATATTAAAATCTGTACTTAAAATTTTAGCTGCTAACCTAATACTTTCTAAAATCGCTCCTGAACCTAATAATTGTATTCTACCTAAATTCCCTGACCAGGTTTCTAATTTATAAATGCCTTTACAAATTCCTTCATAACAATCTTTAGGCATGGAAGGCATAGAATACTTTTCATTCAAAGTAGTTATATAAAAAAATATATTTTCTTGTTTTGAACCATACATTCTTCTTAAACCATCTTGTAGAATAATAGCTAATTCATATGCATACGAAGGGTCGTATGAAATACAATTAGGAATTGTAGAAGAATAAATATGACTATGTCCATCTTGATGTTGTAATCCTTCACCATTCAAAGTAGTCCTACCAGAAGTTGCTCCAATTAAAAAACCACGCGCTTGTTGATCTCCAGCCGCCCAAAATAAATCTCCTGTTCTTTGAAATCCGAACATCGAATAGTATATATAAAATGGAATCATTGGTAAATTATTAGAACTATATGAAGTAGCTGCTGCCAACCACGATGCTGATGCACCTAATTCATTTATACCTTCTTGTAAAATTTGTCCTTTTTTTTCTTCTTTATAATAAAAAAGTTGTTCATTATCTTGAGGAATATATTTTTGACCACGGAAATTATAAATTCCTATTTTTCTAAATAAACCTTCCATACCAAAAGTCCTAGCTTCATCTGCTACTATTGGAACAATATTATTTTTTATTTTTTTGTTTCTTAATAAAATATTTAAAAATCTAACAAAAGCAATTGTAGTTGAAATATCTTTTTTCTGTTTTATTAATAAAGATTTAAAATCCTCTAATTCTGGAATAAAAATTGAAGAATCTGAATTAGAACATCTTAATGGTAAAAAACCACCTAATTTTTTTCTTTTTTCTTGAATATACTTGTATTCTCTAGAATTAGAAACAAATGAAACATAAGAAAGCTTCTCAACTTCAGTTTTTGTTAATGGAATTTTAAAACGATTTCTGATATACATCAAAGTATCCATATTAAAATGTTTTATTTGATGTGCTATATTTTTTCCTTCTGCTATATTTCCTATTCCATAACCTTTTATTGTATGAAATAAAATTACAACTGGTTTTTTACGTACGTTCATTGCTTTTTTGAAAGCAGTATATATCTTTTTTAGATCATGACCTCCTCTTTTTAAATTCCAGATATCTTCATCACTCATATTTTCTACTAAAGATAAAGTTTCCTTGTATTTTCCAAAAAAATTTTTACGAATGTAATTTCCATTCTTTGATCTAAAATTTTGATAATCACCATCTACTGTTTCATTCATTAATCTAACTAACATCCCTGTAGTATCTCTATTTAATAAATCATCCCATCCACTACCCCATATTACTTTTATAACTTCCCATCCCGAACCTATAAAAATATTTTCCAATTCATTTATAATTTTCCCATTCCCGAAAACAGGTCCATCTAACCTTTGTAAATTGCAATTAATAACAAAAATTAAATTGTCTAATTGCTCTCTAGATGCGATTGATAACGCTCCTCTTGATTCAGGTTCATCCATTTCTCCATCACCTATAAAAGCATATACTTTTTGTTTAGAAGTATCCTTAATATTTCTATATTTTAAATATTTTAAAAATTTTGCTTGATAAATTGAACAAATAGGTCCTAAACCCATTGAAACAGTTGGGAATTGCCAAAATTTTGGCATTAATTTTGGATGAGGATAAGAAGATAAACCAAAACCACTAATTTCTTGTCTAAAATTATTTAATTGTTTTTTAGTCAATCTCCCTTCTAAAAAAGCTCTAGAATAAATTCCAGGAGAAATATGACCTTGAAAATATATAAAATCTCCACCATCTAAATCATTTCTACCTCTAAAAAAATGATTAAAACAAACTTCATAAATAGTTGAAGAAGATTGAAAAGAAGAAATATGACCTCCTAAATCCATTTTTTTTCTATAAGCACGAAGAACCATAATTATAGAATTCCAACAAACAGCAGAATGAATTTTTTTTTCTAAATCAATATCTCCTGGGTATTTAAATTCTTCTGATAAAGGAATACTATTAATATAATCTTGATTTTTTTTAGTCTGAAAAAAATTTCTTCCTACTGTATTTGAAAATAATTGTATTTTATCTAATAAAAATTTTGCTCGATCCAATCCTGATTCTTTAATAACTGATTCAATAGAATCTAACCATTCATGAGTTTCAACTTGATCGATATCATTATTTTCTTGCTCTAACATATTTGAAATTCCTTACTAAAATTTAAAAATTTTTAATAAATTAAAAAACAATTATTAAAATTTTAAAAAAATATATTTTTTCTTTTTTTGAGAATGTTTTTTAAAAATCTCAAAACTATAAAAATTAAAGAATTTTAAACCTCTTAAACCACAGTATTCAATAAATTTTTAAAAAGAACAACTATTAAAAATCTTTAAATTTTATTAAAAATATGAATTTTTAAAAAAAAATTTAATAATTAAATTATTCTTTATTGTAAAAAATATAAATTTTATATATAATACTTAAAAATTTTTTTAGTTCTTTAAAAAAATTTTAAAAAACTAAAAAATTAAATCAAAATACATAAAAATGATTAATATTTATAATTTTAAAAAAAAATTTTTTAAAAAAAATATGTTTATTTTAAAAAACTATTAAAAATTCTATTCATTAAAGTTTTTCTATAAAAATTTTATATTTTTTTGAAATTTAAATAAAAAAATAAAATTACAAAAAATTTATAACATTTTTAATTTTTTAAGAATTAAAAATTTTTTCTTAAAAAAAAATAAATTTATAAAATAAAATTAAAACCAAAAAATTAATTATTTTAAAAATATTACTTTTTTCAAAAAAAAACTTAAATTTAAAAATAAAAAAAACTAAAAAAAATTAAAATAAATTAAAATAAATATTATAAAAAAATAATTTTTATTTTTAAATCCAAAAAATACTCAAAAAAATTTTTTTCTTAAAATAGAATAAAAATTAGAATAATTTCTATTATTTATCCTTTTAAAAAAATTACCACAACTTTTACCAATATTAAAGTTTAAACTAGAATCTTTATTTTGAAATAGAAAGGAAACAATCTCATACTTAAGTTCATGAATCATTGAACAAAATAAAAAAAAAGATTCTCTTTTATATTCTTGTTTTGGATCTTTTTGAGCATAAGATCTTAATTGTATACCCTGTCTTAAACTATCCATAGCAAACAAATGTTCCTTCCAAAAAGAATCTAAAATTGATAAAACAACAAATTTTTCATACTTTTTAAAAATTTTAAAGAAATTTAATTTTATTAAATTTAAATAATAATTAATACAAAGATCGATTAAAATAGAAGAAAAACTATTTTTTTCTAGTTTTTTATTGCAATTTATCCAATTAAAAATTGAAGATTCTAAAATGAAATCGTTTTTTAAATGAAGAATCAACTTATTAAATTTCAAAATTTCTTTTTTAGAAGAAGAATAATAATAAAAACTAATTACTTCTAATAAAACATCTTTAATTATCTTAATAATAATATTTCTAATTTTTGGAAGATCAATTATTTCTTTTCTATAATTATAAATAATTTTTCTTTGAGAATTCATTACATCATCATATTCTAATAATTGTTTTCTATAAAGAAAATTTATGTTTTCTACTTTTCTCTGCGCTTGTTTTACTGCTTTAGAAACCCAACGATGTTCAATTGGATCTCCTTTTTTCATTCCTAATTTTCTCATAAAAAAAATTAATTTTTCTGATGAAAAAATACGTATTAAAGAATCTTGCATCGATAAATAAAATCTAGAAGAACCAATATCCCCCTGACGACCAGATCTACCTCTTAATTGATTATCTATCCTCCTAGATTCGTGTCTCTCTGTACCAATAATATGTAAACCTCCAGATAATAGAACTCTTTTATGATTTTTATTCCATTTTTTTATAATATTTTTATTAAAATTAGAATTACTTTTCTTTTTAGAAGAAAAACAATTTAAATTTCCTCCTAAAACTATGTCTGTTCCCCTACCTGCCATATTTGTAGCTATTGTAACAGCTCCTAAAATACCAGCTTTAGCAATAATTTCAGCTTCTGTAGAATGAAATTTCGCATTTAAAACATTATGTTGTATTTTTAATTTTTTTAATTTTTTAGAAATAAATTCAGATTTTTCAATTGATACAGTTCCAACCAAAACAGGTTGTTTTTTTTTAACACATCTTTTTATATCTTCAATTATTGCATTTATTTTTTCTTCTTCAGTTGCATATATCAAATCTGGAAGGTCTTTTCTAATCATTGGACGATTGGTGGGAATTGTAATAGTTTTCAAATTATAAATAGAATTAAATTCAAAAGATTCTGTAGATGCTGTCCCAGTCATTCCAGACAATTTTTCATATAAACGGAAATAATTCTGAAAAGTTATTGATGCTAAAGTTTGATTTTCACATTTTATTTCAACGTTTTCTTTTGCTTCTATCGCTTGATGCAATCCCTCAGACCATCTTCTTCCATGCATCATTCTTCCAGTATGTTCATCAATAATGATAATTTTATTATTGTTTACAACATAATCTATATTTTTTATAAATAATTCATTTGCTTTTAATGCAGATAGTATGTATTGTATTAATATAATATTTTTTTCTGAATACAAAATTTCATTTTTATTTATTATTTTTTCTTCTAATAATAATTTTTCAATCCTTGTTAAACCTCTTTCAGTTAAATGTATTTGACGAAATTTTTCGTCTACAAAATAGTCACCTGATCCTAAAAATTTTTCAGAATCTTCCTTTTTTTGTTTTAATAAAACAGAAACAAGTTTATTTATTTTAGAATATATTTCTAAATCTTCTTCAATTGGACCTGATATAATTAAAGGAGTACGAGATTCATCTATTAAAATTGAATCCACTTCATCTATCAATGCATAAAACAATTTCCTTTGTACTCGTTCTTCCTTAGAATAAACCATGTTATCTCTCAAATAATCAAATCCATATTCATGATTAGTCCCATATGTTATATCACATTTATAAGCTTTTTTTTTTAACTCATTAGATAAATTTGGTAAATTAATTCCTACACTTAATCCTAAAAACTCAAATAACAGTTTATTTTTATTAGCATCTCGTTCAGCTAAATAATCATTCATAGTAACTACATGAACACCTTTTTCTTGTAATGCATTTAAATAAATAGGTAAAGTAGAAGTTAATGTCTTTCCTTCTCCTGTTTTCATTTCAGCTATACAATTTTTATTTAATACAATGCCTCCCATTAATTGAACATCAAAATGTCTCATCCCAAATATTCTACGACTTGCTTCCCGTACCGTTGCATATGATTCTGGAAGTAATTCACTAAGAGAAAAATTTTCATATTTTATACGGTGTTTAAATTCTTTTGTTTTTTCTTGTAGTTCTTTATCTGATAAAAGCTTAAAATTGTTTTCCATTGAATTGATTAAATCAACGATATTTTCAATTTCTGTAAAAATTTTGTTATTTCGATTAAAAAGAATCTTTTTAAAAAAATTAATTAACATATTGTATTCTCATTCGTATAAATACATTTTTATAAATTCAATAAAAATAATTATTTATTAATAAAAAATTAAATTAAATTTAAAACTATTTAATAAAAAAAATAAATATTTGACACTTTAATCACAAAAATACTAAATAATAAAATTATTCAATTTCAAAAAAATATAAAAAAATATTTATAAAATATTCAATTAACTAATCTAAAATCTACAAAAAAAAATATATTTAATACATTTCTAATAAAAAATAACATTTTTATTTCAATATAAAAAAATTAAAAAATCATTTTTATGTTTATCAATAAATAAAAACTTTAAAAATAAAATTTTTAATCGTTATATTCAAAAAAAAATTCTTTAAAAATTGTAAATAAAAAACTATCTATTAAACAATAACTTTAAAAAAATTACTCATATTTTTAAAAATAATATAAATTTTATTTCTATATTATTTTTCTTTTTTTATTTCTTCTTTTCTAAAAGACATTTCTTTAAATCTAAAAATATCATTTAATACATAAATCATAGCTTTTATTACAGAATTTAAAAAATCAAACGAAGAACCCGTACCAAAAAAATCTCGATTACAATATCGAACTATAATATCTAATTTAAATATAGAATCGTTATTAATTCCATTAGAAATTAAACTACATTTTTTTAAAAAAATTGGATAACCAACTATTCTATTTATTGTTTTATAAACAGCTGCAATTATTCCGTTTCTTGTTTTAGTAATTGAAGTTTTTTTCTCTTTACCACAAAACAAAGTTACTGATGCAACTGAAACCCCATCTGATCCTGATGTGACATCAAAAGAATCCAATTGAAAGTATGTATATTTTATTTTTTTAATATCCATAAATACCAATGCTTCCAAATCATGATCAAATATTCTTCCTTTTTTATCTGCTAAAATTAAAAAATTTGCATATAATTTATTTAAATCATATTCTTTTTCTAAATATCCTAATTTTTCCATTCTATGTTTAACTGCAGCCCTTCCAGAACGAGAAGTTAAATTTAATTGAACCGGTTTCATACCTACTGTTTCTGGAGAAATTATTTCATAATTATTTCTATTTTTTAATACTCCATCTTGATGAACTCCCGAAGAATGAGAATAAACATTACTTCCAACAATGGATTTATTAAAAGGAATTGGAACTTTACAAATATTACTAACTATCTTACTAGTTTTATAAATTTCTTCACAATTAATATTAGTAAATACATTTAATATATCGCTTCTTATTTTTATTGCCATAATGATTTCTTCTAAAGCAGTATTTCCAGCTCTTTCACCTAAACCATTGATAGTTCCTTCAATTTGTCTTGCACCTGACTGTATAGCAGAAATAGAATTTCCAACAGCCATTCCTAAATCATTATGACAATGCACTGAAATAATAGCTGATTCAATATTTGGAACACGGTTATATAAAGAAGTAATAATTTTTGAAAATTCATTAGGAATGGTATATCCTACTGTATCAGGAATATTTATTGTATTTGCTCCGGCTTTTATTGCTAATTCTACTATTTTACATAAATTATCGATTTCAGTTCTTCCTGCATCTTCACAAGAAAATTCAATATTATCAGTATATTTTTTAGCCTTCTTAATAGAAAAAACAGCTAAATCAATAATTTCTGAAAAACTTCTTTTTAACTTTGATTTGATGTGTAAAGATGAAGTTCCCAAAAACAAATGTATTCTAAAATTACTAGACTTAGACATAGCTAAAGCAGCTGCTTCAATGTCTTTTTCAACACAACGAGCCAAACTACATATTGTAGAATTTTTAATGTTAGCTGCAATAACCTCTGTAGATTTAAAATCTCCAGGAGAAGAAATAGGAAAACCAACTTCAATAACATCTATACCCATCTGTTCTAAAGAAAAAGCTATTTTTATTTTTTCTTGAACTGTTAAACTAGATTTTAATGACTGTTCTCCATCTCTTAATGTTGTATCAAAAATTATAATTTTTTCTTTCATATAAATATCTCTTAATATTTTATTAAATCCAAAAATATATTTTTCTAAATGAAAATATATTCTTATAATTTATAAATTTTTCTAAAAAAAAATGTACATAACCATGAGCAATGTATTTTCTTATTAAAAATATTAATAATTCATAATTATGTACGTTTTCTTTCAAAAGTTTTTAATAAAAAATAATATATTTTATTAAAAAAAATTTAAAAAAATAATCGATTTTTTCTCCAATGTAATTAACATTTTTAAAAAATTAAATAATAAATTAATTCTAAAAAAATTTTATTTAAAATATAAAAAATAAATAATAAAAAAAATATGTATGTATTATTAAAAAATAAAACTAACACTTTAATATTAAAAAAAAATTAATAAAAAATTTATTATTTATCTAAAAAAAGATGGAATGCTACTTTCGTAAAATGATATTTTAGACTCTTTTTTCATTGTTAAATCAATAGAATCCAAACCATTTAAAAGAATTTCTTTATTAAATTTACTGATATAAAATTCATATTTTTTTTTATGAATAATAATACTTTGATTGAATAAATCAACTATACACTTTATTCCAATATTATTTTTTACTAATTTAAATAAATTATCGATTATATCTTCCGGTAAGATTACTAATAATAAATTATTATTAACACTATTACTATAAAATATGTCTGCAAAACTAGAAGAAATAATTACTCGAAAACCATAATCTAAAATAGCCCAAACTGCATGTTCTCTAGATGACCCGCATCCAAAATTTCTTCTAGTTAAAAGAATGCTTGAATCAAGATATTCAATCTTATTCAAAATAAAATTCAAATTCTTTTTTTTTCTTTCTGTATCTAAAAATCTCCAATCATGAAATAAATACTTTCCAAAACCATCTTTAGTTGTCTTTTGTAAAAATTGTTTAGGAATAATAGCATCTGTATCAACATTATCAATATCCAGAGGTAATACTATTCCGGAATGACTTATAAATTTATTATTCATCATGTATATCCTTACAATGTTTTTTGTATTTTTAATGTTCTAACATCAACAAATCGTCCGTATAAAGCTGCAGCTGCTGCCATTGCTGGACTAACTAAATGAGTTTTTCCTCCTCTTCCTTGACGACCTTCAAAATTCCTATTACTAGTAGAAGCACATCTTTCTCCTGCAAGTAATCTATCTTCATTCATTCCTAAACACATAGAACAACCAGGTAATCTCCATTCAAAACCAGAATCAATAAAAATTTTATCCAATCCTTCTCTTTCAGCTTGTTTTTTTACTACTTTAGAACCAGGAACAATAATTCCTGTAACACCTTTACAAATTCGATTTCCAGCAACTAATGAAGCTACTAACCTTAAATCTTCTATTCTAGAATTAGTACAAGAACCAATAAAAACTTTATCAATCGATATATCTGTTATTTTTGTTCCAGGTAATAAATCCATATACTTCATTGATTGTTCTGCAGCAATTCTTTTATTCAAATTCTTAAACGAAGACATCTTTGGGATTGATTCATTGATCCCAACCACTTGTTCAGGATTAGTTCCCCAAGTAACTTGTGGAGTAAGATTAGAAATATCAAAAAATAAACTATTATCAAATTTAGCTCCTATATCTGAATTTAATGTATTCCAAAAAGTTATAGCAGAATCCCATTCTGAGCCTTTTGGGGCATATTTTTTATTATTCAAATAATTATATGTAATTTGATCTGGAGCTACTATCGCTGATTTAGCTCCCATTTCAATGGCCATATTACATAAAGTCATTCTACCTTCCATACTTAAACTAGAAACTGAAGGACCAAAAAATTCTACTACATATCCTGTTCCTGCAGAAATACCAATCTGACCTATGATATTTAATATTATATCTTTTGCTGTAATACCAAAATTTAGCTCTCCAGATATCGTAATTTTCATTGTTTTAGAACGAAATTGTTTTAAAGTTTGTGTGGCTAATACATGCTCAACTTCAGAAGTTCCTATTCCAAAGGATAAAGTCCCAAAAGCTCCGTGAGTAGAAGTATGAGAATCACCACATACAACTGTCATACCAGGTAACGTTAATCCTTGTTCAGGACCAACAACATGAACAATACCTTGATAAGAACTATTTAGATCGAATAACTGAATATTAAATTCTTTACAATTTTTTGATAACATATCCATTTGAATTTTTGCTAACTTTCCAGTATTAAAAATATTTTTGCTTGTGGTCGAAACATTATGATCCATAGTAGCAAAAGTTTTTTCTGGACGTCTAACTAATCTATTTTTATTCCGTAAAGAAGCAAAAGCTTGCGGAGAAGTAACTTCATGTAATAAATGTAAATCAATATATAAAATTGGAGGTTCATTATTAGATTCAGAAACAATGTGATTGTCATATATTTTTTGATATAAAGTTTTTTTCATTAAACTAATCCTTATTTTTTAAATAATCAGCAATTTTACTTCCCATACTACTAGTACTAAGAAGTATTTCATTGACATTTGTTGTCATAATATCAAAAGTTCTGTAACCATCTTTTAATACATCAATTACCGAAGATTCAATAGAATCTGCTATGTATAATAGTTTAAAACTATATCGAAATAACATCGAAATTGATAAAATTAATGCAATTGGGTTAGCAATATTTTTACCAGATATATCTGGTGCAGATCCACCTGCTGGTTCATATAGTCCAAAATTTGACTCATTTAAACTTGCAGAAGGTAACATTCCAATAGAACCAGTAATCATTCCACATTCATCCGATAAAATATCTCCAAAAAGATTAGGACATAACATTACATCAAAATCAATTGGATTTTTTATAATCTGCATACTAGCATTATCTACATATAAATGATTTAAAGATACTTCTGGATATTTTTTAGAAACTTTATTAATTACTTTTCTCCATAAAATTGAAGTTTCTAATACATTAGACTTATCAATAGAAGTAACCTTTTTTCTTCTATTTTTAGCCATCTTAAAAGCAACATTTGCTATTCTAGTTATTTCATTTTCATGATAAATTGCTGTATCAATAGCATATTTCTTTTTAAAACTATCTATTCTTTGTCCTTTTGGAGATCCATAATATATTCCTCCTATTAATTCTCGAATGCATAAAATATCAAATCCATTACTTACAATCTCTTCTTTAAGAGGAGATAAATGAGATAAACTCGAATATAATTTAGAAGGTCTGATATTAACATATAAATTCAATAATTTTCTTAACGGTAATAAAGATGCTCTCTCTGGTTGCTGTTCAACAGGAAAATGTTTCCATTTAGCACCTCCTACTGAACCGAATAAAACTGAATCCGACATCAAACAACCACTAATTGTATCTTTAGGTAAAGCTAATCCAAACTTATCAATAGCAATACCTCCAACAAAATATTCCTTTATATCTAACTTTAACTTAAACTTTTTTCTTATTACTTCCAAAACTTTAATTCCTTCTTCCATAATTTCAGGACCTATACCATCACCAGATAAAATAGCTAACTTATATTTTTTACTCATTTTCTATACCTCTATAAAAAAAATTTTTTATAAATTTTAGGAAAACCAAAATTAGATGGGTAATCTACATGAACAAGATATAAACCACGAGCTAATGCCGTAGGACCAGATAATTTTCTATTTTTACTTCTTAATATAGTATTAATCCAAGATACATTTTTTTTTTTTAATCCTATTTCAATCAATGAACCAACTATATTACGAACCATTTTATATAAAAAAGCATTTGCTTTTATTTCTATTATAACAAAAAATTTTCTCCTAAAAACATCTAATCTAGAAATGTTACGAAAAGCAGACTTTGATTGACAATTCTTAGCTCTAAACCCACTAAAATCATGTTCTCCTAAAAGATATTTAGCTCCATTAATCATTAATTTAACATCCAGTTCTTTAAAAATATGATTTAAAAAGTTTGAAAATAAACCGTTTCTATACGAACTGTTATAAATAACATATCGATATAATCTAGATAACGCACTATATCTAGCATGAAAATTAAAAGAAACAGTTTTAACCCATTGAACAGAAATATCAGAAGGCAAAAAAGAATTTATTCCTAAAATCCAAGAAAAATCTTCTCGAAAAGACGTTGTGTTAAAGTGTACTATCTGACCAATACTATGAACTCCAGAATCAGTTCTACCAGAACAAATAACGTTAATAGGATGATCTGCAATAATAGAAATTGCTGTTTCTAATTTTTCTTGAATAGTAGTAATTGTATTTTTTTGTTTTTGCCAACCATTATAATTAGTTCCATCGTATTCAACACATAAAGCAATTTTTTTTACTATTCTTTTTTTTTTCATGATAATTAATACTTTTATTTAAAACAATATGTAAAAATCTTATATTAAAAAATCTAATTCAATATAAAAAAATGTATTTTAGATAAATCTAATTAAATATTAAAATTAAATAGTAATATTTAATTCCTATTAAAACAATTCTCTTACTAATAAATTCTATAAAAAAATTATTTTAAATAAATAATCAAAAAATAATCTTATTTTTTAAAAAAAATGAAAAAAAAAATTAACTTAAAAAGTAAGTATTACTAAACAATATAAACTTTTTTATTTATACTAACAAATTGATTTTTATTTTAAAAAAATTATTTGAGAAAAAAAATGAAAAAACGAAAAACCAATAAAATTTCATCTTTAAGTATATTATCCATGGCTGGAGTAACCCCTTATAAAATTAAAAAAAACGAGGAGTATATGAATGAAAACCAAACAGAACATTTTAAAAAAATTTTGTTAGCATGGAAATATCAATTAACAAACGAAGTATATAAAACAATGTCTTATATGAAAGAAGAAGCAACAAACTTTCCTGATCCAATCGATAGAGCTACTCAAGAAGAAGAATTCAGTTTAGAACTAAGAAATAGAGATAGAGAAAGAAAACTTATAAAAAAAATAGAAATTACATTAAATAAATTAAAGGAAAATAATTTTGGATATTGTGAATCATGCAATATAGAAATAGGAATTAAAAGATTAGAAGCTAGACCTACTGCAAATTTATGTATAGATTGCAAGACATTAGCAGAAATTCGAGAAAAACAATTATTGGGTTAAAAAATAAAGATCAAAAGTACTATTTTGTACTTTTGATCAATTTTAAAACTACTAAAATAATTCCATGAAAGAACAGATAACTATATAGTCTTAAAAAGACTATATTTTATTTTTTTAATTTTGAATGAAAACAATAGCTGTGAATAATAAACCTAATGACATTAATTATTTATAAAAATTACAAATCTCTAACGAATAACAAAATAAGTAAAAATGCAATTAAAGTATTATTTCGATTAAAAAAAACGGGTTATCAATCTTATTTAGTTGGTGGCAGTGTAAGAGACTTAATCTTAGGAAAATTACCGAAAGATTTTGATATTGCTACTAATGCTACTCCAGAACAACTAAAGAAAATATTTAAAAACTGTCGAATAGTAGGAAAAAGATTTCGAATTGTACATATTATGTTTAAATCCGAATTTATCGAAGTATCAACCTTTAGAAAAAACTGTAATAAAAAATCAAAATATAAAAAAAACAAAAAAGTAAAAAAAACAATTAATGGAATGTTACTAAATGATAATATTTTTGGAAATATAGAAGATGATTATAAAAGAAGAGATATAACTATTAATGCACTTTATTATGATATTAATACTTCAAGCATACGAGATTACGTTGGGGGGATAAAAGATTTAAAAAAAAATAAAATAAGATTAATAGGTGACCCTGAAACTAGATATAGAGAAGATCCAATTAGAATATTAAGAGTCATTCGATTTTCAGTAAAATTAAAAATGGAAATTTCAAAAAGAACAGAAGAACCAATAACTAAATTAGCAATCTTATTAAGAAATATTCCACCTTCTCGATTATTTTATGAAATCAGTAAATTAATACAAACAGGAGAATTATATAAAATATATCAAAAATTTAAAAAATATAAATTATTTAATTCAGTTTTCTTTTTTTCAAATATTAAAATCAATTATGAAACTAAAAAATTAATTAAAAAAATTAGTATAAAAGCTATTAAATTAATTGATAAAAAAATAAAAAAACAAAAAAAAGAAAACGATGAAACAGACTTTTTATTTGCATCTATCCTATGGTATTTTTTAATAGAAACAAAAAAAAAAATACAAAAAGAAAAAAAAATAGAAAAAAAAGAAGCATTTTTAATTTCTATTGAAAAAATTTTAAAAAAAATTATTCCATATTTTAAGATACCAAAACAAATCTTATCAGACAGCAAAGAAATATGGAAGTTACAGTGGTTGTTAGAAAATAATTCTAAAAACAAAAAAATTATAAAAAAAATAACTAAAAAAAAAAAATTTAAACAATCTTATAATCTTCTGAAATTACGTTCAGAAATAGAAAAAAACATACAATTGAAAAAAATAAAAAAAATATGGAAAAAATATAAATAATAAAATTCTAATAAAAAAATTAATCACAAAAAACCACTTTTCCAATATAAGGCAAATGACGATATTTTTGAGCATAATCAATTCCATAACCAACTATAAAATCATTTTCAATAGAAAAACCAACATAATCTGCTGAAATCGTAACTTCTCTACATTGAGGTTTATCTAATAACGTACAAATAGAAATCGAACGAGGATTCCTTAACTTCAAAATGTTTAATACCTTTTGAAGAGTTAAACCGGAATCTATAATATCTTCTACTACTAAAACATTCTTATCAAATATATCTTCATCTAAATCTTTTAAAATTTTAATTTCTAAACTAGGAAAAACGTTGATTCCATAACTTGATATTGTCATGAAATCAACTTCATGAGTCACACTAATTGCACGACATAAATCAGCAATAAAAATAAAAGATCCTCTTAATAAACCAACAAGAATCATTTTAGTATTACTATTCTTATAATTTTTACTGATCTGTTTCCCCAACTCGTTAATTCTAGAATGAAGTTCAATTTCAGAAATACTTACTTTAATAATATGTTTCATACAAAAAAAATTGAATTTATATAATTAAAAACATAATTGTATTTTACTTTGTTTTTCTATTCAAATAATATTTATATATTTTTTTTATACTTAAATTGAGAAATTAAATATAAAAAATAAAAAATAAAAACCATTAAAAAATAAATTATCCTAAAATAAAATGAATAAACAACTAAAGAAAAAGAAACTGTAGTATGTTAATATTTAAAAACATTAATGTAAAAATTTTTCAAACCTGTGAAAAATAATAATTTTTTTATTATTCTAAAAAAATCTATTCAAATAAATTAAATCATATAAAAAAAATAAAAAAAATATTAATTTGGAGATAATATTTTGTATGAAAACACTTAAGTTTGGTGGAACATCTTTAAAAAATGCAAAAAAATTTTTAATTGTTTCAGAAATAATAATTAAAAATTCTGAAAAAGAACAAGTATCTATAGTCTTATCAGCACCAAATACTATTACTGACTACTTAACAAAAATAATAAAAACACCAAAAACAGAAAAAAAAATTTCAAAACAAATAAAACTTATTAAATTAATATTCAAAAAAATTATAGAAGAAATTAATAAAAATTTACCAAATTTTACAAATAAAGAATTTATTAAATTGATTGATTTAGAATTTCTAAATCTTGAAAATTTAATAAAAACAATATATTTGCTAAAAAAATGTCCAAAAAACATTCAAGCTTTTATTATTTCTAGAGGAGAAATATTATCAGTTGCCATTATGAATAGAATCTTACAATGTAAAGAAAAACATTCATTCGTTTTAAATCCTATAAAAAAAATATTAGCAACTGGAAATTATTTAAATGCAAAAGTAAACATTTTAAAATCTGAAAAAAAAATAAGAAATACAATAATTCCCAATAAAAATATTATTTTAATGCCTGGGTTCATCGCCGGAAACGAAAATCAAGAATTAGTTACTTTAGGAAGAAATGGTTCAGACTACTCTGCTGCAATTTTAGCCGTATGTTTAAAATCTAGTGTTTTAGAAATTTGGACAGACGTTAATGGTATCTATACTAGTGATCCTAGAGAAATACCAAAAACAAAGATAATAGAAAAAATATCTTATAAAGAAGCAACAGAACTATCTTATTATGGTTCTAAAATATTACATCCAAAAACTATTTTTCCTATTATGCAACGTAAAATCCCTTGCTATATTAAAAATACAAATCAACCTAGTTTAAAGGGAACGCTTATTTCTGATAAAAATTTAATTAAAATTAAAGAAAAAAAAAATAGTATTACTGGAATTACTCATATTGATAATATTTCAATGATTTCTATTAAAAAATCTATCAATAAAACTATAACAAACATAAAAAAAAGAATAGAATCGTTTTTCTATAAAAATGATATCTGGATTCCAATATCCACTAAATCATCCTCTGAAAAAAAAAATAATTATTACATTTTAGAAGAACAAATTCCAATTTTTCAATCTTTTTTAAAAAAAGAATTTAATTTAGAATTAAAAAATAATTTAAATATACCAATAAAGATTATAAAAAATTTATCAATCATTACAATTGTCGCAAAACAACTTAAAAAACAAACAAATATTTTTGAAAATATTTTTTTTGCTTTATCTTCCAAAAAAATTAATATTTATGACATATCATTAGGAAATTCAAAAAATTCAATTTCTATTGTTGTAGATCAAAAAAACGTCATTTCAGGAATAAATTCAATACATGAAAAAATATTTAATAAAAAAAATATAATAGAAATATTTTTAATAGGAATAGGAGGAGTAGGAAAAGCATTTTTAGAACAAATAAAAAAGCAAAAAGAAGAACTAAAAAAAGAAAAAATTTATATTTGTATACATGGAATAGCTAACTCAAAAAAATTTCTATTTAAAAAAGATGAAATTTGTTTAGATAAATGGGAAAAAAGATTAAATCTATCAAAAGAAAAATTTAATTTTGATAAATTTATTGAATGGAAAAACAACAATTTCTTTAGAAACCCAGTAATTATTGATTGTACTGCAAGCCAAAATATTACTAAACACTACATTAATTTCCTATCAAATGGATTCCATATAATAACTTCAAACAAACAATCTAATACAAATAATTATCAATTATATAAAAAAATTAGAGAAACTGCTTTTTTAAACAAAAAAAAATTTTTATACGAAACTAATGTAGGAGCTAGTTTACCAGTAATTAATAATCTTAAATATCTAATAAAAACAGGTGACAAATTAATAAAATTTAGAGGTATTTTATCTGGTTCTTTATCATTTATTTTTGGTAAATTAGATGATGAATCAACTACATTTTCAGAAGCAACAAAAAAAGCCAAAGATCTAGGTTTTACTGAACCTAATCCTAAAGAAGATTTATCTGGTTTAGACATAGCGAGAAAACTTGTAATTTTGTCTAGAGAATATGGATATTCTACTGAACTAAAAGATGTAAAAATTGATTCCATACTACCAAATAAAATCCATTGTATCGATGATATCGAATTATTCATGTTAAAACTAAAAAAAGTAAACAAAGATTTTAGTAAAAAAGTAAAAAATGCAAAAAAAATAGATAAAGTACTCAGATTAATTGGAACTATTGACAATAAAGGACAATGCCAAGTAAAAATTGAAAAAATTAAAAAAACTGATCCATTATATAATATAAAAAATGGAGAAAACGCATTAATATTTTATACAAAATACTATAATCCTATTCCTTTAGTACTAAGAGGATATGGAGCTGGAAACGAAATTACAGCTTCAGGAGTATTTTCAGATTTACTTAGAATACTATCATAGTATCTAAATAGGAATATAAAAAAATGATTAAAATTTATTCACCTGCTTCCATTGGAAATATTGGAGTAGGTTTCGATGTTTTAGGAGCTGCAATTGAACCAATAGATGGTACTAATCTAGGAGATAAAATTTCAATATCATCTAGTAATTGTTTTAAATTAGTTAATACTGGAACTTTTAAGCATCAACTTCCAAAAAAAGTTGAAGATAACGTCGTTTATAAATGTTGGGAACTTTTCTGCAAAAAAATAAAAAAAAATATTCCAATAAAAATTGTTTTAGAAAAAAATATGCCAATTGGCTCTGGATTAGGTTCTAGTGCATGTTCTATTGTAGGAACAATGACAGCACTTAACGAATTTTCAAAAACGAATAAACTTTCCAATAAAGAACTTATTATTTTAATGGGACAGTTAGAGGGAAATCTTTCAGGAAATATTCACTACGATAACGTTTATCCATGTTATTCAGGTGGTATACAAATAATTATACAAAAAGACGATATTATTGGACAAAATATTCCATATTTTAAAAATTGGTTGTGGATTGTTGCCTGGCCAGGAATAAATATATCAACTTTTCAATCTAGATCTATATTACCGAATACATATAGTAATTCTACATGTATTCAACATAGCAGAAATTTAGCAACTTTTATTCACGCATCTTATACTAATCAAGAAATACTAGCTGCAAAATCTATAAAAGATATTATTGCTGAACCCTATAGAATGAAATTACTTCCTAATTTTAAAAAAGTAAAATCTATGGTAAAAAAAGATGGAGCAATAAGTTGTGGAATATCTGGTTCAGGACCTAGCTTTTTTGCAATTAGCCAAGATATAAAAACAGCAAAAAAAATAGCTTCAACTTTAAAAAAAAACTATGTAAATAAAGATAAAGGATTTGTTTATATATGTAAAATAGACCAAAAAGGTACTAGGAAAATAGGATAATTAATGAAATTATATAATTTAAAAGATAAAAATGAAATAGTAAATTTTTCACAAGCTGTAAAATTAGGATTAGGAAAAAAACAAGGTTTGTTTTTTCCAACAGAACTTCCTATTTTAAACAAAGAAACACTTAAAAAATTATTAAAAATGGATTTTATAAATAGAAGCTCAAAAATTCTTTCAATTCTTATCGGGGATGAAATTAAAGAAGAATTTTTATTTAAATTTGTAAAAAAATCATTTTCTTTCCCTATTCCAAAACTAAAAAAAGTTAAAAAGAATATTTCTTGTCTAGAACTATTTCACGGTCCAACACTAGCATTCAAAGATTTTGGTGCAAGATTCATGGCACAAATATTGTCTCATTTAAATAAAAATGAAATTACAACAATACTAACTGCCACATCTGGAGATACTGGAGCTGCTGTAGCTCACGCTTTTTATAAAATTAAAAATATTCGAGTAATAATTTTATATCCAAAAGGTAAGATTAGTAAATACCAAGAAAAATTATTCTGCACTTTAGGAAAAAATATTACAACAATTGCAATAGATGGTACATTTGATGAATGTCAATCATTAGTAAAAGAAGCATTTAATGACTGTGAATTAAGAAAAATCACAGGACTTAATTCGGCAAATTCTATTAATGTTAGTAGATTATTAGCACAAATATGTTATTTCTTTGAAGCATATTCTTTAATTCCTGAAAAACAAAAAAAAAAAGAACTAATCATATCAATTCCATGCGGAAATTTTGGAAATTTAACTGCTGGGTTATTAGCAAAATCTTTAGGATTAAAAATAAAATCTTTTATAGCTGCCACTAATTCAAATGATACAGTTCCAAGATTTTTAAAAACAGGACTATGGAATCCAAAAAACACAATTTCTACTATTTCTAATGCTATGGATATCAGCCAACCAAATAATTGGATTAGAGTCGAAGAGTTATTTAAAAGAAAAAACTGGAATTTAAAAAAACTAGGTTTTGGAAGCGTTTCAGAAAAAGAAACAACATCTACTTTAAAAGAACTAAGAAACTTAGGATATGTATCCGAACCTCATGCAGCTATTGCTTTCAATCTTTTAAATAAAAAAATAAAAAAAAAACAATTTGGTTTATTTTTAGGAACAGCTCATCCTGCAAAATTTAAAGAAACAGTAGAAAACATTCTACAAGAAAAAATCAATATTCCAAAATCATTATTGATAAGAGATAAACTTCCACTTTTATCTAATAAATTAAAACTTAATTTTAAAAAACTAAAAGAATTTTTATTAAAAAAATAAAAAAAAAAAAAATTAATTTATGAGAGAGGAAAATTTTCCTCTCTTGTATTTTTTAAATATTGAATAAAAAATTTAAAATATCACCATCCTGTACAATATAATCTTTTCCTTCAATTCTAGTTTTCCCAGAATTTTTTGCTAATTTTTCTCCTTTGAAAGAAATAAAATCATTAAAACTAATAACTTTAGCTTTGATAAAACCACGAAAAAAATCACTATGAATCTTTCTTGCAGCTTCTATAACAGTACTATTTTTCTTTATAGTCCAAGACTTTATTTCTTTTTCTCCAACAGTAAAAAACGTATGAAGATTTAATAATTTTAATACAGAAAAAGAAATATCTTTAATTTGATCGGTAAAAAACTGTTTTTTTAATTTATTATTTACATTAAAACAAAAACATCCATTATTATCTTTTCCAAGCAAAATAGGAAAAACAGATTCTTTTGTGTTGAAATAATCATTAATTTGTTCAATAAAATAAACACTTCTTTTATTATTATTAACATTTGCAACATATAACATGGGTTTTATCGTTAAAAAATTAAATTCTTTAATGTATGATCTTTCTTCTTCACTTAAAAAAAGATTGTTTAACATACTTAAATTATCTAAATGTTTAAAACATTTTTCTAAAACTTCAATTTTTTTTTTATCTAAAATATTTTTATTTTTATTAATTTTAATTTTATTTAAAACTTTTACACAAACGTTGTAATCTGAAAGAACCAATTCAGAATTAATAATCTCAATATCTTCTATTGGTGATATTTTTCCACGAACATGAATAATAGAATCACTTTCAAAACAACGAACCATATGAACAATTGCGTCAGTATTACGAATATCAGATAAAAACTTGTTTCCTAAACCCTCTCCCTTAGAAGCTCCTTCTATTAATCCTGCTATATCAACAAATTCTACAAAAGTGTTTATTATTCTTTTTGTAGGCACTATTTTAGCTAATTTGTATAATCTAGAATCATAAATTGCAACACTTCCAAAATTTGGATGAATTGTACAAAAAGGATAATTTTCTGCATTAATATTCAAATTTGTCAAAGCGTTAAATAAAGTTGATTTACCAACATTTGGAAATCCTACTATTCCACATTTTAAACTCATTTAATTGATTACCATTTAAACTAACTAATTTTAAAAATAAAATTAATACATAAAAAAAATTAAAAGAACCTGTTTTCTATTTCTAGAATGTTTCTCTTTATAGAATTAACAATTAAAAAATGTTCATTTTTACTAGGTTTATCTAAAACATATTTAGAGATTTGATCTTTAAATAAAGGTCTTCCAATTCCAATTCTAACTCGATGAAAATAAATTTTTTTTTCGAAGTAAGATTTTATACTACGTAATCCATTGTGTCCTCCATGTCCGATTCCATATTTAATTTTTATATCACCAGGAAACAAATCTATATCATCATGAATTATTAACATTTCACTCAAACTAATATTATAATAAGAAGCAACAGAAAACACAGAACGACCATTTATATTCATATAAATATTTGGAATTAAAAACTTAATTTTTTTTTTTTTTAAAATTACATTAGAAACAAAACCAAAAAATTTTTTATTTTTTATAAACTTTTCTTTATATCTATTTACTAAACTATAAAGCATCCAAGATCCAACATTATGTCTAGTTTCTCCATAATATTTATTTGGATTAGATATTCCTACAACTAATTTAATTTTACAAATAAGCATCTTCCTTATTTTAAATTTTAAAAATTCAACTACTTTAAAAAAAATATTACTCTCAAGTAGAAATTAACTCCTATATAAAAAATAAACTAAATTTGAAAATTTTTAAAAAATAATAATAAACTATAAAATTAAGATTCAAAACGTTTAACTACTTTATTCCAATTTAAAACATTCCAAAATGCTTCTATGTAATTTGAACGATTATTTTGATATTTAAGATAATAAGAATGTTCCCAAAGATCTAAACCAATAATAGGTGTTCCAGAAGTTACCAATGAAATTTCTTTTCTCATTATTGGATTGTCTTGATTAGCCGTAGAAACAATAGATAATCTTTTATTATTATTATTTTCCATAACTAACCAAACCCAACCTGAACCAAATCTAGATAAAGCAACAGAATTAAATTTTTTCTTAAATTCTAAAAAACTACCAAAATTTTTTTCTATTACTTTTTTAAAACTAATAGAAATGTTAGTGCCTAAAGACAATCCTTTCCAAAAAAAACTATGATTAAAATGACCACCCAAATTATTTCTTAGTAATTGTCTTTTATCTAAATTATCTATCTTATTTAAATTATATAAAATATATTCAATAGATTTACCTGATAATTCAGAATTTATTGAATTTAATGCTAAATTAGAATTATTAATGTATGTTTGATGATGCCTTGTATGATGAATTATCATTGTCTGTTTATCAAAATAAGGTTCTAAAGCATCATAAGAAAAATCTAATTCTGGAAGTTTATAATTCATATTAACTCTCTATTTATAATAAGATATCAAAAATTATAAATTAGTATTTAATTCTAATCTAGATATTTTAGAAAACAAATACTAAAAAAATGTTTATACAATTTTGTTATACTTTTATATTGTTATTTTATTAACAGTATGTTAATTTTTTAAAAACATTTAAGATTTATAAATCTTACACTTAAAAAATAAAACAAAAACAAAATTGTATTAAATTAAATATTTTATAAAACGAGATCGAAATGTTTAAAGAAAATGAAATCAATACTTTAAGAAAAAGATTTCGAAACTTTTATCCTGTTGTAATCGATGTAGAGACTGCTGGATTTAATGCAAAAACTGATGCTTTATTAGAAATTGCTATTGTAACTTTAAAAATGGATGAACTTGGTTGGATAAAAAAAGAATCCTTACTACATTTTCATATAATTCCTTTTACTGGGTCTTCTATAAAAAAAGAAGCGTTAGAATTTAATAAAATCGATCCATTCAACCCACTACGATCCGCTGTTAGTGAAAAAGAAGCATTTAAAAATATAATTACGTTGATAAATAAAGGAATTAAAAAACAAAATTGCAAGAAAGCAATTATCGTAGCACATAATGCTACTTTTGATCATAATTTTACTATGGCTGCTATAAAAAGATCAGGGTTTAAAAATCATCCATTTCATCCTTTTGTAACCTTCGATACAGCATCACTAAGTGGATTAGTAGTAGGTCAAACTGTTTTAGCAAAAGCATGTAAAGCTTCAGGAATAATTTTTGATACCAATCAAGCTCATTCAGCTTTATACGATACTCTACAAACCGCAAATTTATTTTGTAATATTGTAAATAAATGGAAAAAATTAGGTGGTTGGCCTTTAAAAAATATAAATTATCGATCGAAGAAAAATAATAACTAATCATTGATTTTTTAATATTTATGTCCAATATTAATCTTATGATTTATTTTCTTTAACAGAATTTATAATTTTTTTTAATTTTCCATTTTTAAATAATTCTAATATTATATTACAACCTCCTACTAAATTTCCAGAAACCCATAATTGAGGAAAAGTAGGCCAATTTGCATAGATTGGCAATTCAGTTCGTATATCTGAATTTTTTAATACATCAATGTAAGCAAATCTTTTTCCAAAACTTGATAAAACTTTTACAGCTTGTGCAGAAAATCCACAACTAGGATGTTCTGGGGTTCCTTTCATATAAATAATAATTGGATTATTTTTTATTTGATTTTTAATTTTCTCAATTGTTTTCATTTTTTTTTTGTAAAAATTTCAATTAATAAATTGAACATTATCTAAATAATAAATACAAAAATTAAATTTGACAACAAAAAATTAAAGATAAATTTTTATAAATTACAAAAATTTAATAAAAAATTGTTCCATAATAATTATTATGGTATTATTAAATTAGAATTAAAAATTCTTTTTAAAATTATAAAAGGGGCTGTTTTTGGATTTGACAAATTTACTGAAAACTTAAGTGCATGTCGAGGATTTCGGTTGGCCTCGTAAAAAAACCGATAAAAAAATACTAGCAAAAACAAAAAATTACGCTTTAGCAGCTTAAAAAACTAGTTAAAGCCCTTCTTATTTATTCTAATCTTTCTCTTTTAGAAAAAATAAAAGTTTTTAGAAGGATAATTTTAAGAGAATGATTGTGAACAAATTCTGTAAATTCACAAATCATATAAAAAATTCAGAATTACTTATTATCTTTGATTCTGTACAAAATAATTGAGGAAAATATATACAGAATAAACATGTAGAACTAGAGTGGAAAGTGATTTGGACACGGGTTCGATTCCCGTCAGCTCCAAACTTATTAAGTTATATATTTTTTTAAAATATTTTTACTAAATTAATTTAATAAAATAAAAAAATAAAATTTAGTAAAAAAACTATTTAATTTAAATTAATAGAAGTAAAAAAAAATAAAAAAATTAAATTTTTTTAGACCAATGTAATTTTTTACTTAAAACATCGAAATAATTATAACTTTTAGGATGTATTAATTTAATAAAATTATTACCCTTACGAACCAAAACGACATCTGCAGGATCTAAAGATAAAACAATTTGACTATCACAACTAATTTTTAAAAAATCATTGTTATCATCATCTAAAAATTTTAATAAAACTAAACTTCTATTATTTATTACAATCGGTCTAGAAGAAAGTGTTTGAGGAAACATTGGAACTAATAAAATAGCTTCTAATGAAGTATCAAGAATAGGACCTCCAGCTGAAAGTGAATATCCAGTAGATCCAGTTAAAGTAGATATAATTAAACCATCGGACCTTTGAGAAAAAGCAAATTTTTTATCAATATATACTTCAAAATTTATCATATGCGCTACTTTTTTAGAATGCAAAACAACCTCATTAACAGCAGTACTTGTTTTTAAAAGAGAAGAACTTCTATATATTTTAACTTCTAATATAAAACGATTTTCTAAAAAATATTCTCCAGATAAAATTTTTAATAATTCTTCAAACATATTGTTTTGATTTAAATCAGCTAAAAACCCCAATTTCCCTAAATTTATTCCAATTAATTTTATTGAATAACGAGACAAAACTCGAGCTGCACTAAGCATATTTCCATCTCCTCCAATAATTATAGCTAAATCACAACAAGAACCAATTTTTTCAATCGTGCCTATATTTGGTTTTTTTAAACAAATATTAGAAACAATTGTATTTTCAATAAAAACTTTATATCCTATTTTAAATAACCAATGATATAAAATTTCATGTATAGAAAAAGCTGTTATATTTCTAGGAGATCCTAGAATCCCAATACAACTAATTTTTTTTTTCATATCTAATAATCCTAAAATTTTAAAATAGAAAAAATAATTTTTCTTGAAAGAACGATTTTTGTTCTACATAATAAAAAATATAAAAAAGGAAAAATTATATGAACGATAAAAATAAAAATTTTAAAAATGAAATTAAAAAAAAAAAAACGCAAAAAAATATTAAAAAAGATGAAAATTTTAAAAAAAAAGAAAAAAAAAATTCTATAACATCTGAAAAATCTGAACAAAAAAATAATAAAGTTACAAACAAAGAAAAAAATAATAAAATTGAAATAGAAAATCCATCAAGAAACCTTGAATTTTCAAAAGAAATAAAAATTAATTTACAAAAAAAAATTAATAATTTAAAAAAAAAAATTTTTGACGTTCAATTAAGAACTCAAGCTAACATAGAAAACTTGAAAAAAGATACACAAAAAAAAATAAAAGAAATAAAAAAACAAAAAAAAGAAGAAATTATTACTAATTTAATTCCTATTGTTGACAATTTTGAAAAAATTAATGAACAAATAAAAAAAAACCAAACTATAAAAAATGAAAAAATTATTGAAGGAATATCTTTAACATTATTTAATTTAAAAAATGATTTAAAAAAAATTGGTGTACAACCAATTATATTAAAAAACAAAATCTTTAATCCCAATTTTCATGAAACTCAAAATAAATTCAAATTTGATGAAAAAAAAATATATAAAATTAAATCAACTGTAAAAAAAGGATATATTTATAAAAATAAAATATTAAGGAAATCAATAGTTTTAATTGATGATTCCAAAAAAAATGAAAAAAAAATATAAACTATTTTCTAAAAATTAAAAATTAATTCGACCAATCAATTGTTTTTTTTCCTTGAATAGTTAAAATTCTATTAGTTTTTGAAAAGTGCCGACATCCAAAAAAACCTCGGTATGCTGATAAAGGAGATGGATGCGGCGCTTCCAATACAAAATGTTTACTTTTATCAATAATTTTTTTCTTTGATTGTGCATATTTTCCCCATAATAAAAAAATAATTCCTTCATGATGTCGATTAATTAATCTAATAATATCATTAGTAAAAATTTCCCAACCTATATTTGAATGAGAACCTGGTTTTCCTTCTTCAACAGTTAAAATACAATTTAATAAAAAAACACCCTGTTTAGACCATTTAGACAAACAACCATTTTCTTTTGAAATAACTGTATTAGGAATATCATTTTTTATTTCTTTATAAATGTTATTTAATGAAGGTGGTACAGATATCCCTCTTTCAACAGAAAAAGATAAACCATTTGCTTGATTTAAGTTATAATATGGATCTTGACCTAAAATAACCACTTTAATTTTTTTAAAAGGAACTTCAAAAAAAATACGAAAAACTTTACCTTTAGGGGGATATATTTTTTTTTTTAATCTTTCTTTATTAATAAAAAAAAGCAAATCATACAATTCTTTTTTTTTTAAAAAAACATCTTTCCAAGATAAATCAATAACATTCATTCTTTAAAATATCCTTAATACTGAAATATTAAAATTAATCTTTTATTTAATTAAAATATTTTAAAAAAATAAAAAAAATAATAAAATAAAAAAAGAAAAACAAAAAAATCTAAAATACATCAGTATTTTTGTTATAAAAAATAAAATTTTTTATTTTTATTAAAAAAAATAAAAAAACAAAAAAATAATTATTTTTATAAAAAATTTAAAAAAAAATTAGACATAAATTTTAAATAGGAAAAAAAATGGTATTAGTAAATCAAAAAGCACCAAACTTCATTGCTCCAGCAATTTCAAAAAATGGAAAAATAATAAATTCGTTCAATCTTAAAGACAACATCGATAAAAATGGGGCTATAATATTCTTCTGGCCTTTAGACTTTACTTTTGTATGTCCTACAGAAATATTAGAATTTAATTCGTTTTATACAGAATTTAAAAAAAGAAAAATTGAATTAATTGGAATATCTGTAGATTCAGTATTTACTCATAATGCTTGGAGAAATACTGAAATTTCTCAGGGAGGAATCGGAATGATTCAATTTTTTATGGTTTCAGATATAAAAAGAAAAATACAAAAATTATATGATGTTGAACATAAGGATACAGGCGTTTCCTTAAGAGCAACATTTATAATAGATGAAAATCAAATCGTTCGTCATCAGTCCATAAACGATTTACCGATAGGTAGAAATGTAAAAGAAATTTTAAGAATCACTGACGCAATCTATTTTAATAAAAAAAATGGAGAAGTATGTCCTGTTAACTGGAAAAAAGGAGATTTAGGAATTATACCAAATTCTAAAGGAATAAAAGATTACTTTAAAAAAACAATATTAAAAGATAAATAATTTTTAAAATCAAATTTAACTAAAAAAACATAAATGTTCCGTCAATTAAATTTATTTTTAATAATTAGGCTTAATTTAATTGACGGAAAAAAAACTAAAAAAACACTTTAAAAGTGCTAACTTAATAAAAATAATTATACAATATCATCATCATCATAACTAACATCATCATTTATTTCTAATTCAGAAGAAGAATCATCATCAAAAAAACTAGTATCATAAGATTCATTTTCTTCGTTTATAGAATGGTCTTCATCATTAAAAAAATGACTATTTTGATCATTGTCTTCATGAGATGAAAGATTTTCATCATCATTATCTACATTAGAAATATAAGTATTATCATTATTAACAGATGTAAATATTTCTTCTTCTACTGGATTTTTATTATTTTGAAACATATTAGTTAACATGTTTCCAACAACCATCCCTCCAGCTACTCCAACAGCAGTCTGTAAAGCATTACCCAAAAAGGTATTATTATTAGAACTAGAAAACCCAGAAGTAGCAGTAGAACCAACAGAATCATTGCTAGGTATGTTATTATTAACATATTCCTTAGGAATGGTATTCGATTTTTTTAAACTATTGAAATTACTATTTTTATTCTTATTATTTTTAAAAAAACCAGATAAAAAACTAGTTTTTTTATCTTTTTCTACAACTTTTTCTTTAAAATTAGTAATTTCTTTTTTCAATTCATTTATTTCTACATTTAATTTTTTTAAAACAGTTTCTTGTACTAAAACAGTTTGAATCAAGTAATATGGAGCGTTTTTTTGTTTTTCGATTAACGAATCAATCAATTCTTCTGCTGATTGGTCTCTTTTAGAAGATTTTTTTTCTACTTCCAATAATCGACTAAATAAACTTTCTATTAATATCTTTTCTTCTGTTTTCATAAATGACCTAAATATATTTATATTTCTGATATTAAAAAAAATTTTCCTAATAAAAAATTTCGCATAAAAAAATATAACTATTAATTAATAATAAATATATATATTTAATAATAAGAAAAAATATAAAATATATCTTAACTTATTTCAAATAATATAAACTATATATAATATTTTTCATCGTAAAAAAATCTTTTAATATACTATTTAGTTAGTTATATTATACATATATTTTCCTAATTTAAACTTCAACCATCAACTTATCAAGACAATAATTCTATGAAAAATAATCTTGCTAAAGAAATATTACAAATAAATATAGAAAAAGAACTAAAAAATTCTTATTTAGACTATGCTATGTCAGTTATAGTTGGAAGAGCACTTCCAGATGTTAGAGACGGTCTTAAACCTGTTCATAGAAGAATACTATTTGCAATGTATATTTTAAATAATTTATGGAATAAACCTTATAAAAAATCAGCAAGAATTGTTGGTGATGTAATTGGTAAATACCATCCACATGGTGATTCAGCTGTATATGATGCCATAATACGAATGGCTCAACAATTCTCTCTAAGATATACACTTATTGATGGTCAAGGAAACTTTGGTTCCATTGATGGAGATGCAGCAGCTGCAATGAGATATACTGAAGTAAGAATGTCAAAAATAGCTCATGAATTACTATCTGATCTAGAAAAAAAAACAGTTGATTTTATTCCAAATTACGATGGAACAGAATTTATTCCTAAAATATTACCAACAAAAATACCTAATTTATTAATTAATGGGTCTTCTGGAATTGCAGTAGGAATGGCTACAAATATTCCTCCACATAACATTACTGAAGTAATAAATGGATGTATAGCATATATTGATAACGAAAAAATAACTTTCCAAGATCTTATTAAACACATACCAGGTCCTGATTTTCCAACTTCAGGAATAATAATAGGACGTTCAGGAATTGAAACAGCCTATAAAACAGGAAAAGGAAAAATTAGTATTAGAGCTAAACATAAAATAGAAATAAATACAAAATCTAAAAAAAAATCAATTATTATAAACGAAATACCATATCAAGTTAATAAATCTAGATTAATAGAAAAAATTTCAGAATTAATTAAAGAAAAAAAAATTGATGGAATAAGCGCTTTAAGAGATGAATCAGATAAAGATGGAATGAGAATTGTAATAGAAATTAAAAAAGAAGCTATATCAGAAATTATTCTGAATCAATTATATTCTCTTAGTCAATTGCAAATTTCTTTTGGTATTAATATGGTTGCTTTATTTAATGGAAAACCAAAAAGATTATCTTTATTAGAAATTATTCGTTCTTTTATTTTACATAGAAAAGAAACAGTTACTAGACGTAGTATTTTTGAACTTCAAAAATACAAAAAAAAAATTCATATTTTAATTGGTCTCAGTATTGCTATAAAAAATATAACTTTAATTATTAAAATAATTCAATCTTCTAAAAATTCTTCGGAAGCAAAAATAAAACTATTATCAAAAAAATGGGAAAATAAAAATAAAAAAAAAACAATAACTTTAAATGATAATACTAAAAATTTAATTGATAAAAAAAAATTTAACTATTTTACTAAAAAACAAGCTCAATCAATTTTAGAATTGCGTTTAAGTAAACTAACAAATTTAGAATATGAAAAAATTATTGAAGAAAAAAATAACTTACTAGAAAAAACAAAAAAACTAAAAAAAATTTTATATAATCATAAATACATGATGGAAATCATAAGAAATGAACTATTAAATATTAAAAAAGATTTTGGAGATCAAAGAAAAACAGAAATTATAGCCTCAAAACAATCCGAAATTAATTTGGAGGATATGATTAATCCAAAAGATGTTGTTATTACTTTATCATATTCTGGATATGTAAAATATCAACCAATATCTGACTATGAAGCGCAAAAAAGAGGAGGAAGAGGAAAAACAGCTGCAAAAACTAAAAAAACAGATTTTATAAAAATATTATTAGTGACAAACACACTAGACACTATTTTATGTTTTTCAAACAAAGGTATTCTATATTGGATGAAAGTATATCAATTACCTGAATCTAGTAGAAATGCTCGAGGACGTCCTATAATTAATTTATTACCCCTACAAACTAAAGAGAGAATTACAGCAATTTTACCTATAAAAAAATACCAAGATAATATTAACATTTTTATGGCTACATCTCACGGTATCGTAAAAAAAACTGCCTTAAACGAATTTAATAGACCAAGAAATAAAGGAATTATAGCAATTAATTTAAAAAATAATGACGAATTAATTGGAATTGCCTTAACCAACGGAAAAAATAATATTATGTTATTTTCAGCTTCTGGAAAAACAGTACAATTTTCTGAAACTTCAGTACGAAAAATGGGAAGAACTGCATCTGGAGTTAGAGGAATGAAAATGAATAAAAATGACAAAGTTGTTTCTCTAATTGTACCAAAAAAACTACATAGTATTCTTATAGTTACAGATAAGGGATATGGAAAAAGAACAAAAATAACTGATTTTCCAATTAAATCCAGAGCTACAAAAGGAATGATTGCAATGAAAAAAACAAAAAAAAATGGAATCGTAATTGCTGCCATTCAAGTAGTAGATCACGATCAAATAATCATCATTACTGATGCAGGTAAATTGGTTAGAACTAGAGTTTCTGAATTAAGAATACTTGGAAGAAACACACAAGGAGTTATTCTTATAAGAACAACAAAAAAAGAAAAACTAGTTGCAATACAAAGAATAAAAAAAATTTTCTAAAAAATAAAACATCTTTTTAAAAAATAAAATTTTTAAAAATTAAATTCATAAAATATAGGAATATAAATAGTATTTATTTGGAATAAAATTATGTTTAAAAAAATATTTGTTATAAAAAGAAATAAAAAAAAAGAACTTATTAACCTCGATAAAATACATAAAGTTTTACAATGGGCATCAAGAGGTTTAGAAAACGTTTCTGTTTCTCAAGTAGAACTTAAATCAAGAATTCAATTTTATAACGGAATCAGTACAATAAATATACATGAAACTATTATAAAAGCAGCTGCTGATTTAATCTCTCAAGATTCTCCTGATTATCAATATATGGCTGCAAGATTGTCTATCTTTCATCTAAGAAAAAAAGCATACAATCAATTTGTACCTCCAAAACTATACGAACATGTAAAAAAAATGGTTCTTTTAAAAAAATACGATGAAAATTTATTAAAATATTACTCTGAAAAAGAGTTTATTGTAATGAATTCATTTATAGATCATTGGAGAGATATGAATTTTTCATATGCAGGAGTAAAACAATTAGAAGGAAAATATCTAGTACAAAATAAAACGACAGGTAAGATTTATGAAACTGCTCAATTTCTTTACATTTTAATATCTGCCTGTTTATTTTATAAATATCCTAAAAACAAAAGAATGAAATTTATTAAAAAATTTTATGATGCTGTTTCAACTTTCAAAATTTCACTACCCACCCCAATTATGTCAGGAGTTAGAACTCCAACTAAACAATTTAGTTCTTGTGTTTTAATAGAGTGTGCTGATAATTTAAATTCAATTAATGCTACAACTAATTCTATAGTTAAATATGTATCTCAAAGAGCAGGGATAGGAATAAACGCAGGACAAATAAGAGCATTAGGTTCTCCAATAAGAAATGGAGAAGCATTTCATACTGGATGTATCCCATTTTATAAACTATTTCAAAGTGCAGTAAAATCATGTTCTCAAGGTGGAGTAAGAGGGGGGGCAGCAACAATTTTTTATCCTATTTGGCATCTTGAAATAGAAAGTTTACTAGTATTAAAAAATAATAGAGGAGTCGAAAATAACAGAGTTAGACACGTTGATTATGCTGTTCAAATAAATAAATTTATGTATCAAAGATTAATAAAAGGAGAAATGATAACTTTATTTAGTCCTTCTGATACAAAAAAATTATACAATTATTTTTTTTCTGATCAAAAAAAATTTGAAAAACTATACTTAAAATATGAAAAAAAGAAAACAATTAGAAAAAAAACAATAAAATCTTTAGAACTATTTTCATTACTAATGCAAGAAAGAACTTCTACAGGAAGAATATATATTCAAAATGTTGACCATTGTAATACTCACAGTCCATTCAACCCAAAATATGCTCCAATAAGACAATCTAACTTATGTTTAGAAATTACACTTCCAACCACTTCATTGAATGACATTAATGATAAAAACGGAGAAATAGCATTATGTACTTTATCAGCTATAAATTTAGGAACTATTAGTCATATTAAGGAAATTAAAAATCTTTCCGAATTAATAGTTCGAGCATTAGATTCAATTCTAGATTATCAAGATTACCCAATATTAGCCGCAAAAAAATCTTCTACTAAAAGACGATCTTTAGGAATAGGAGTAACTAATTTTGCATATTATTTAGCAAAAAATAATGTAAAATATTCTGATGGTAGCGCGAAAAAAATAACGCATAACACCTTTGAATACATACAATATTATTTATTGAGAGCTTCTTGTAAATTAGCTAAAGAATTTGGTGCATGTGATTTATTTTATCAAACCAATTATCATAAAGGAATATTACCAATAGATTCTTATAAGAAAGAAATTGACGAAATATGCAATGAACCACTACAATTAGATTGGAATAAATTAAGAAAAAAAATAAAAAAATATGGGTTAAGAAATTCTACATTAACAGCAATTATGCCATCAGAAACATCATCACAAATTTCTAATTCAACAAATGGAATTGAACCACCCAGAGGATTTATTAGTATTAAATCTTCTAAAGACGGAATATTAAAACAAGTAGTTCCAGACTATACAAATTTAAAATCAAAATACGAATTACTTTGGAATATTCCAAACAATATTGGTTATTTACATCTAGTTGGAATAATGCAAAAATTCGTTGACCAATCCATATCTGTAAATACAAATTACGATCCAAAAAAATTTAAAAATAACAAAATTCCAATGAAAAAACTAATAAAAGATTTACTAACAGCCTATAAATTAGGAATAAAAACTCTTTATTATCAAAATACTAGAGATGGATCAAATGAATTTTCTGAATTTAATTATAATAATAATTTATCTTCTGAAGAAGAAAATAACTGTTCTAGTGGATCTTGTTATATATAAAAATGAAAATTTAAAAAAATATCTTT
Organism: Buchnera aphidicola (Tetraneura ulmi); assembly: GCF_964058925.1. Taxonomy (NCBI): domain Bacteria; kingdom Pseudomonadati; phylum Pseudomonadota; class Gammaproteobacteria; order Enterobacterales; family Erwiniaceae; genus Buchnera; species Buchnera aphidicola. The sequence goes on along the minus strand of NZ_OZ060366.1, from coordinate 166,895 downwards.
GAATTTAAAATTAATAATCAGGAACTAAATAAATGAATTATAGTACTTTTTCAAAAAAAAAAAATAATCAACTACAAGAACCAATGTTTTTTGGACAAAATGTAAACATATCTAGATATGATCAGCAAAAATATTCTATTTTTGAAAAACTAATTGAAAAACAATTATCTTTTTTTTGGCGACCAGAAGAAATTGATTTAACACAAGATAGAATTGATTTTAAAAAATTACCTGCTCATGAAAAACATATATTTTTAAGCAACTTAAAATATCAAACTTTACTGGATTCTATTCAAGGTAGAAGTCCTAATATTGCTTTTTTACCAATTATTTCTATACCTGAATTAGAAACTTGGATAGAAACTTGGTCTTTTTCAGAAACGATTCATTCTAGATCTTATACTCATATAATAAGAAATATTATAAATGAACCATCATTAATATTTGATGATATTGTCAGTAATAAATTTATTAAAACCAGAGCACAAGACATTGCAAATTACTATGATAAATTAATAAAATCAATACAATATTGGTATATTTTTGGACCAGGAATTCATACAATTAATAAAAAAAAAATAAACGTAAATTTAAACTATGTAAAAAAAAAATTATACTTATCTTTAATTAGCGTTAATGCTCTAGAAGCAATACGTTTTTATGTCAGTTTCGCTTGTTCATTTGCATTTGCTGAAAGAGAAATTATGGAAGGAAACGCAAAAATAATTAGATTAATTGCAAGAGATGAAGCATTACATTTAACCAGTACTCAATATATAATTAATATTCTTCAAAATCCTAATAATAACGAAAATATGTCAAATATAACAAAAGAACTAAAAAATGAAGCTAATTTATTGTTTCTAAAAGTAGCTGAACAAGAAAAAGAATGGGCTAAATATTTGTTTCAAGATGGATCCATGTTAGGATTAAATAAAGATATCTTATTTCAATACATCGAATATATTACAAATATACGTATGAATTCAATAAATTTATGTTCTCCATTTAAAAATACTTCTAACCCAATTCCTTGGATTAACTCTTGGTTATCTTCAGATAACTTACAAGAAGCACCACAAGAAACAGAAATTAGTTCCTATTTAGTAGGACAGATTGATTCTTCTATCAATCTAAAAAAAGATTTTAAAAAATTTAAATTATAAAAAATGAAAATTATAACTATAACAATAAAAACTAACAATATGAAAAAAATTATTTATAATTCAAAAAAAAAAATATTGTTAAAAATATTAGAAAAAAACAATATACCAATACAATATAATTGCAGAAATGGATTTTGCGGATCTTGTAAAATTCAACTAATTTCTGGAAAAATTTTATATTGTAAAAAAAAAAAACCCATTGCTTATTGTAATTTTAAAGAAATTTTACCTTGTTCTTGTTTTGTAATAGAAAATATTATAATAAAAATATAATTTTTTTAAAATATTACTCATATAAAAATCTTTTATAAAAACTATTTTTTAAATTTAGACTGTATTGCAGTTACAGTAATTGTATAGATAATATCTTCTACTGAAGCTCCTCTTGATAAGTCGTTAATAGGTTTTTTCATACCTTGCAATATAGGACCAATACTGGAAATATTTGCTGAACGTTGAACTGCTTTATAAGTGGTATTTCCAGTATTTAAATCTGGAAAAATTATAACAGTTGCTCGTCCTGCAACTAAAGAATTTGGTGATTTAATTTTACCTGTTTTAAAATCTATAGCAGCATCGTACTGTATAGGACCATCTATAACAATATCAGGTCTTTTTAACCTAACTAAATTTGTAGCTTTTCTAATAATTTCTACTTTTTTACCAGAAGCTGAATCACCTGTAGAATAAGAAATCATAGCTACTATAGGATTAATATTAAATTGAATAGCTGATTCTGCAGACTGAATTGCAATCTCAGATAATTGATTCTCGTCTGGGTCTATATTTATAGCACAATCAGAATATATTAATACTTTATCATGAAATAACATGAAAAAATAAGATGAAATAAAATTATATCCTTTAGACATTTTGATCAATTGTAATCCAGGTCTAATTGTATTAGCTGTAGTAGTAGTAGATCCAGCAACTAAACCATCTACTTTACCTTCTTCTAACATCAACGTAGCTAATGTAATGTTGTTATTGTCTGTTTCTAAGCAACGATGTGCTTCTATTTCATTCATTCCTTTATGTTTACGTATTTTTACTAAATTTGAAATATATCTATTTCTTATTGAAGTTGGATTTATAATCTTAATTTTATTATCAAGAACAATTTTATTTTTTATGCATAAATATTTTATTTTTTCTTCATCTCCTAATAAAATACATTTAGCTATTTTATTATTACTACAAAAATTTACAGCTTTAATAATCCTTAACTCGTTACCTTCAGGAAAAATAATACGACTGATATTAGGAAAAGAAGTAGCTATTTTTTTTAATTTTATTTTAAAAATTGTTCCAGATTCTACAAATTTTTTTTCTTTTTTAATTTTAATACATTTTCTAAATAAATTATTCCATTTTTTAATACAAATACAACTAGAAATAAATCTCTGAACTAATTTGATTTCAAAATAAGATTTATTTAAAATAGAAAAAAAATTTTTCTCTAATAAATTTAATACTTTAAAAATATTTTTAGAAGAATAAACAACAGGTAAATCTTTTTTAATTAATTTTTTACAAAACTCTCTAACAAATTCTATTTTTGAATCTTTTAAATCTACAAAAAACAAAACACTCATCTCTTTTTGTAATTTTTTATTTTTCAATAATATATCAACTAAATATTGATTAGTAAAAGAAACAATTATTATAGAACCAAGATAATTTTTTTTAAAAATATTTTCATGTATAAAATTCAATAAAAAAAAATCTCTTACTATGCAATCTTTTAAATTTCCTTCATTTAAAATTTTTATTTTTAAAAAATTAAATAAAATACTAGCGGAAAAATTAACTAACTTTTTACTCCGAGGTATAGAAGCAATTACTGGAATTAATTCTTTATTGTTATTAAAAGATTTATAATTGTAAGAAACAGTAGATTTTTTTTTAGAAAAAATAATTTTATTAGAATTGAGAAATTTTTTTTCTTTTGAAAAAAAATAAGAACTATTATCTATAATAGATAGCAATTTATTAACAATAATTCCTAAAGGAACTAAACTATATTTAGTTAAATATTTTTTCATGTAAAAATCTATTCTATTATTATAATAAACATCTGTTATATCTTTTTTTGATACAAAAATTATATTTGCGTTCAATATCATCGATATTTCAAAATTAACTTGATTGATTATATGTTCATAGTCCTTAACTAATTTTAGTCCTTCTACTAAAACTAGATCAGATTTTTTTTTTGAACTATAAAAATTTTTTAAAATTTTATTATAAATAATTGAAAATCTATTTTTATTAAAAATATCATCTATACTAATTTTCTTTAAAACTGGAATAAATGAAATTAATTTATTGAATTTAATAATTTCTAATGTTTTATCTAAATTTTTTTTATTAAAAATTTGGTTAGAAATAGGTTGAAAAAAATATTTTTTTTTAAAATTATTACTTTTTTCTAAAAAGTCAATAAATCCTAAAATAGTTGTGCTTAAATCAATAGATTTATCTAAAGGTAAAAAAATAATTGTAATTTGTGACAAAATAAATCTCTCATTTTAAATTAAAAAAAATTATAAATTTTTTATATTCAATCATTGATATTTTTAAAAATTAATTTTAAAAAATTTATTTATTAAAAAAACAAACTAAATGATTCTTTTGCAATAGCAAATTCTTCGTCAGTCGGTATAACTAATATTGGAACATTAGAATTTTTGCTTATATCAATTATTAAATTATCATTTTTTTTAAAAGAATTATTATTTTTTTTATAATCAACAAAAATGTTTCCAAACCAAGATAAATTTTTTAAACTCTTTTCTCTTACTAAAGAAGAATTTTCTCCAATCCCTCCAGTAAAAACAATTCCATCCAATTCACCATCCATTAAAGAAAAATAAGAAGAAATATACTTTCTTAATCTGAAACAAAAAATATCAATTGCTAACTTTGCTCTTTCATCAGAATAATAATTCAATTCAAGATCTCTAAAATCACTAGTACTCTGACTTAAACCTAATAATCCCGATTTATTTATTAATAATTCATTAATTTCTTTGATTGTATAATGTAATTTCTCATACATAAAAAAAATAATTGAAGGATCAATGTCTCCAGATCTAGTTCCCATGACCAATCCCTCTAAAGGAGTTAATCCCATAGAAGTATCAACACAAATACCATTCTTAATTGCTGAAATAGAAGAACCATTTCCTAAATGACAAGAAATTATATTTATATTGGAAAATGGTTTTTTCAAAAACGTAGAAGCTTTCATACAAACGTACTTATGACTAGTTCCATGTGCACCATATTTTCTAATGCCATAATCGTTGTATAAACTATATGGAATAGCATATAAATAAGATTTTTCTTTCATTGAATAAAAAAAAGAAGTATCAAAAACGGCTACATTTCTTTTATATAATTTTGGAAAATTTTCTAAAGAAAAATTAATTCCCAATAAATTTATAGGATTGTGCAAAGGAGAAAATATAGAAGCTTCGTGTATATGACTAATAACTTTTTTATCAATAATAGTAGTTTTTTTTATATAACGACCACCATGAACCACCCGATGACCAATAACTCCAATTCTATTAAATAATTCTTTATTTTTAAATAATATTTCTTTTTTTATAATCTTTAATATTTCATTATGATCTATTTCTTTATTAAAGAGAATAATGTTTTTTTTAGAACTATGAGATGTAGACCAAATCAATCTTGTATCTTTTAAATATAATCGTTCTGCTAATCCAGACAAATAAACTTTTTTTTCTACTGTGTCTATTATTGAAAATTTTAATGAAGAACTTCCACAATTTAAAACTAAAACTAATTTGTCGTATTTCATTTTTTATTTTAAAAATTATAAAAATATGATTTAAAAAAAATCATATCATATTTTTTCTAAAAATCTACTAATATATTAATCTTTCTAATCTAGAATTAATTATAACTAATTAACCTATTTTATTTAAATTAAAAAAAAGAAAAAAATTTTAATTCTTTTTATTAAAAAGAAATCTTTAAAAAAAATTTCAATACTATATAACAAAAAACAACTAATGAAAAATTACTTTTTTTTGCTCAATCGAATGAATTTGAATTTTAATAATTTCACTAATTGGATCTTCTGGACAATTTTCAATAAAATAAATTAAATCTGCTAACGCTATATGATTGCAATCTAATTGAGAATATATTAAACCACGATCTCTAATTTCATAAGGATCGTTTGGAGTAATTTTTAATAAAATTTTATTTGCAATCAAAGCTAAATCCATTTTTTTTTCTTCCATTAAAGCAGTTTTAAATGTATTTAATATTTTTTTTACAATAGTTAACAAATCTGCTGATTTTAAATTATGGTCATATAATTCTGCAGTTGGACTAATATTACCTTTTAACCACACTTCTAAAATGTGATTATTTAAAAATCCCCCATCAAAAGGATTAATAAAAGATTTATCCCCTTTTGACCAATCAGCTCTTAAAATCAATTGAGTGGGAAAAAGTACAATAGACAAAGGTAAATTTAATTCTTTAGAAATATGAAACAAAATTATTGCTAAGGAAATAGCCGTTCCTTTTTTACTTTTTAAAACTTTATCTATCCATAAAGAATCTGACAATTTATAAACTCCATCAGAAGAACCAAAACCCCAACTTGAATAAAACAAATTCAATAATTTTTTAAATCTTTTTTTATCGCTAGTTTCAGAACTAATATAGAAATTAGCTTCCTTTATTTTTGATTTTAAGTCCATAATTACAAAATCAGAACAAAAATCTTTTCCTCGTATAATACTAGTTATTGAAATAATTACATCAAATAACGAAAATTTAGAAAAATCAATACAAGAAAAATCTATCATAAATTTCCTTTTTATTTATTTTTTATTAAAATAATTAATTAAATTATTTTTTCTTATTAATATAATTAATATTTAATTATATTAAATTTTAATAATAATTTAAAAAGAAACTATTGGTTTACTAAAAATTGTATATTTTTTTTAAAAAATGAGAAATTATGAATCAGATTCAGAAATGCAAGATAATTGTTCAGCTCTATTTTCTTTAATTAAATTTTCAATTAAAATATCTAAATTACCTTCTAGTACTTTATCCAACTTATGCAAGGTTAAATTAATTCTATGGTCCGTTATTCTATTTTGCGGAAAATTATAAGTTCGAATGCGATCTGATCTATCACCACTACCTAATAGGTTTTTTCTAATAGAAGATTCTTTTTTATGAAGATCTAATAACTCAGCAGAATAAATTCTATCGGATAAAACTGATAAAGCTTTAGATTTATTTTTATGTTGAGATCTTTCATCTTGACATTCTACAACTTGTCCAGTAGGAATATGTGTTATTCTAATTGCAGAGTCTGTAGTATTTACATGTTGTCCACCCGCTCCAGAAGAACGAAAAGTATCAATTTTTAAATCATTAATATTAATTTTACTTTTTTTTACGACAGAAAGTTCAGGCATAATTGCCACTGTACAAGTAGAAGTGTGTATTCTTCCTTGAGATTCCGTTTTAGGAACTCTTTGAACTCTGTGTCCACCAGATTCAAATTTTAATCTTCCACAAACATTTTTACCTTGGATTTTTGCTACGATTTCCCTATATCCACCACATTCGCTTTGATGAAAATTAATTGTTTTAAATTCCCATTTTTTTTTTTCAGAATAACGAGTGTACATTCTAAATAATTCTTTTGCAAAAATAGATGCTTCTTCTCCACCAGTTGCTGCTCTAATTTCAATAAAACAACTTAATTTATCGTTTGGATCTTGAGGTAAAAGTAATAAATTTATTTTTTTTTCTAATTCTATTAACTTATTTTTAGAATAAAAAATCTCTTCTTTAGCTAATTCTTTGATTTCACTATCAGACAATAAAACTTTAGATTCCTTAATATTCTTTTTTTCTTTTTTCCAAGAAATAAAATAATTTGTTATATCTAACAGTAATAAATATTCTTTAGATAAAGAAAGATATTTTACTTGATTAGAAAAAATATTTTTATTAGAAAGTAAAAATTCTAATTTCAAACGTCTTTCATACAGTGATTGTAATTTTATAAATATAGAATCTTTCATTTTTTTAAATAAAAAACTATCTTGTTATAAAAAAACAGTTAAACATAGAATTTTAATTCTAACATAACTTCAATAAGTTTAAAATTTTATTAAATAAAAAATAATTATTTTTATTAAAACAATACTTTTAAAAAAAAATAAAAACTTTTTTTTAATTAAATTTAAAAACTGTAATTACTATTTTAACGAAAAATAAACTATACTTAAAAACATAAAAACAAAAAATCAAATAAAATTAACTGATACTTTTTAAAAATATTAAAAAAATAAAACTAAATAAAGGAATAAAAAAATGCTAAATATGAAATTATTTTCAGGAAATGCAATCCCTAATTTAGCTAAAAAAATAGCTAAAGAATTAGATACTTCTTTAGGAAATGCTGAAGTCGGAAGATTTAGTGACGGAGAAATAAATGTTCAAATTAATGAAAACGTTCGTGGAGGAGATATTTTTATCATCCAATCAACATGTTCTCCTACTAACGATAATTTAATGGAATTAATAGTAATGGTAGATGCGTTAAGAAGAGCCTCAGCTGGAAGAATTACTGCAGTAATTCCTTATTTTGGCTATTCTAGACAAGATAGAAGAGTTCGTTCTGCAAGAGTTCCAATAACTGCAAAAGTTGTAGCCGATTTTATTTCTAGTATTGGAGTTGATAGAGTATTAACCGTAGATCTACATGCAGAACAAATTCAAGGGTTTTTTGATGTACCTGTTGATAATGTTTTCGGAAGTTTAATATTATTAGAAGACATGTTAAAGATTGAATTAAAAAAACCAATTATAGTTTCTCCTGATATTGGAGGAGTTGTCCGAGCCAGAGCCATAGCTAAATTATTAGACGATACTGATATGGCAATAATAGATAAAAGAAGACCTCAATCAAATGTTTCACAAATAATGAATATAATTGGAGATGTAGAAAAAAGAGATTGTATTCTAATTGATGATATGATCGATACTGGAGAAACGATATTTAAAGCAGCAAAAGCTTTAAAAAAACAAGGTGCTAATAGAGTTTTAGCTTATGCAACACATCCTATTTTTTCTGGAAACGCAATAAAAAATTTAACACAATCACTAATTGATGAAGTAATAGTTTGCGATACAATTCCACTACCAAAAGAAATTAAAAAACTACCAAATGTTCGTACGTTAACTTTATCATCAATGCTAGCTGAAGCAATAAGAAGAATTAACAACGAAGAATCAATTTCTGCTATGTTCGAACATTAAAAAAAAATTTAGTCTCGAGAAAAATTTCTTGAGACTTTAAAAAAACTATTTAATAATTATTTTTTCCATGACTTATTAAAAATAAAATTTCTGAAATTAAAAAAAAAGAACCATACACTAAAATAATATCATTTTTATTAGAATTATTCAAAACATGAAAAAAAGCGTTACAACTATTTTTAAAAAAAACAAAAATATCCAAATAATCCTTCCAATCTTTTAAACCAATACTTCTATTTGTATTTAATTTAGAACAAGTCCACGAATCGACCAAATTTATAAATGGTAGAATAGTTTCTTTAATATCTTTATCTTTTAACATTCCTATTAAAACATGTATTTTTTTATTCTTTTTAATCAAAGAAAGTCTTTTTGATAAATAAGAAGCTCCATGAGGATTGTGACAAACATCTAAAATAATCCACGGAGATAAAGATATAGTTTGAAAACGACCAGGTACAACAATTGAATCAATCATTTCTTTAACTAAAGAATTTACTATTTTAAAACCAGAAAACTGTAAACTAACTAATGCCAAAGCAAAATTTTCTACTGGAAAAGAAACGTATTTTAATTTTTTTATTTTAATTTTTCTACTTAAAAAATTCCAATAACGTTCTTTTTTTTCTATTTTCCAATCTTTTCCAAATCGTTTTAAATAAACATTTTTTCTCAAAGATTCTTTATAAACACTAATAGGAAGATCTAAATCTCCAAAAATTGCAATTTTATTTTTTCGAAATATCCCAGATTTTTCAAATCCTATAGAATCTTTATTTGAACCTAAACAATCCTTATGATCTAATCCAATATTAGTAATAATTGATATATCAGAATCAATTATATTAGTTGCATCTAATCTACCTCCTATTCCTACTTCTAAAATTATTACATCTAATTTTTCTTGTTTAAATAATAAAAGAGAGGATAAAGTAATGATTTCAAAATAAGTTAATAAAATATTTTCTTTAGCTAATAAAACTTTTGATAAAGAAAAAAAATGTTTTTGTTCATTTAAACATTTTCCATTTATTCTAACTCTTTCTTTGTATTCAATTAAATGTGGAGAAGTGTACAAACCAACTCTTAAACCTAACATTAATAAATACTTTTCTAATGTAAAACAAGTTGAACCTTTTCCGTTAGTTCCAGTAACAGTAAAAATAAAAGAAGAAAAATTCAATAAATTTAATTTTTTAGCTACTTTTCTTATATTAAATAAATTATTAACTACTACATACTTAGAAAGTAATTCTATTTTTGATAGCAATTTAGATAATTTTCGATTATCTAAACTATTTTTTTTTTTTAAATAAATTTCATTCATATATTTTTTATAAAAAATAACCTTTTTAAAATTAAAAAACAATTTTAATACATAAAATTAATATTTTTTAAAAATAAATATTTTAAAATAAATTATCTTTTCTTAATTGATATACAAAATTACTACTAAAAAATAATATTAATTATATTATTGAACTACTGAATCAGTTTTTATATTAAATAAAACCAAAACTTTTTTAAAAATTTTTTAAAAAAAATCTTCAAATATTATAAAAAAACTATTACATCATTTAATAAAACAATTAAATTAGAAGGAAAAAAACCAAAAAAAACTAAAAATAAATCTAATAAAAAAATAATAAATCCTGGAATAGTTTTAATATGAGTAAAAAAACTAACTTTTTCACATTCTGAAGAAAAATAATATAAATTCACAATAATTTTAAAGTAATAATAAAAAGATAATAAAGTAGAAAAAAATACAACAAAACTTAAAAAAAACAAATGAGAACTAAAAATACTAAAAAATAACAAAAATTTACTAATAAAACCTAAATTTATAGGAATTCCTGATAAAGAAAATAACATAATTGTTAATGAAACAGCAAGAAATGGATCTTTCCAAAATAAACCTTTATAACTAGCAATTATATTTTCTTTAAACTTTTTTTTATTATTAATACTAACTAAATTCATTATAAAAAATATTCCAATATTACTAGCTAGATAACTACAGATATAGATAGCAATAACATCTAAAAAAAAGGGATAACTATTAAAAGACAATAAAACAGCTAATAAATATCCAAAATTAGACATCGAAGAATAACTCATTAACTTCTTAAAATTAGATTCAAATAAAGCCATTATATTTCCAAATAATATAGAAAAAAACGCCATTATTTCTAATAAATAATATAATATTCTTCCTTTTCTATAAGGTATATATAAAATTAATCGAACAAAAGAAACAAAAATAGATAACTTAGACAATGTTGAAAAATAACTTAATACAATTGAATGCATACCATTATAAATATCAGGTATCCACAATCCAAATGGAAAAATTGATAGTTTAAACGCAAAAGAAATAAAAATAAAACCAATACCAAATAATAATATATACAAATTATCATTTGAAAGATAATTTAATGATCTTTGCAATTCAAAAAAAGACAAACCACTAGAAACCAAATATGTCAAAGCAATTCCAAATAACAAAAACGAAAAAGATATACTAGATAAAACCATATATTTAATTGTTGATGACAACGATTGTTTATAATTTCCCAAACAACAAATTAAACCTAATAAAGGTATATTAACTAATTCAATACCAATACATAAACTAATCAAATTATTAACTGTGGTTAAAAAAATACAACCAAGAGTAGACAATAAAATTAATAAATAAAATTGAGAATGATCATTTTTTTTATCTTTCAAAGAAGAATATGACATAATACAAATTATAAAACTAAAAACTAAAAAAACTTTAGAATAAAAGATTGAATATTTATCAATTCTCAATAAATAATTAATATCAATAGGATCTTTATTAATGATAAAAAATAAAGATAAAAAACTAAAAAAAATAGAAAAAGCAGTAAAAATTAAATTTTTAACATTTGTAACTGAATAAGAAATTAATAAAGTTAACGTAATTATATTTAAAAAAAACAAAAAAAACGGAAATAATGCAGTTAATTCTTTATTGATAATAATCATTAGTTTCTGCAACCTTAAATTAATCAAAATAATGAAAATTGAATTGTTTTTTTACTTTTAAATTGTATTAATATATAAAATGTCCAAAATTAATTTTGGAAAAATTCCTATCAACAAAATTAAAAAAACAAAGGAAAAAAATATCAAAAATTCACTTTTCGTAATAAATTTTTCTTCAATAAAATGAATTTTTTTTTCTCTTCCATAATAAATTCTATGCATTAAATTAAAGGAATATAAAGAAGAAAAAATAGATAAAAATAAAAACATAAATGATAAAAAATTAGAAAATTTAAACATTCCCAACAAAGTCATAAACTCACCAACAAAATTCCCTGAACCAGGAATAGAAATGTTAGAAATTAAAAAAAATAAAGATAAACCAGGTAACCAATTCAAATTAAACCATAATCCTCCCATGTCTTTAATATTCATGGAATTGATTTTTTTATATAATTTTCCAAAAATTATTATTAAAGCAGAAGTAGTTAAACTTTGTACAATTATTTGTATTACTATACCTTGATATATTAATAAACTTTTTCCACTATAAATAGCTGCTAACATCATCCCCATATGAGAAATAGAAATATAAGCAATTAATCGTTTTATGTTCGTTTGAGAATAGGCCACCCAAGATGCATAAAAAGCAGTAAAAATACCAAGAAAAATTGCAAATGGAACAATTTTAGAAAAAGAATGAGGAAATAACGGAACACAAAATCGTAATAATCCATATAAAGAAGTTTTTATAATAATTCCAACTATATCTACAGATCCAGATTTTGGTGAATTCATTAACAAATCAGGAAGCCAAGAGTGAAAAGGAACAATTGGCATTTTTATAATAAATGATAAGAAAAAACAAATCATTAAAAATAATTCTAAGTTTGGATCTAAAGAAACTTTTAGTAAAGTCTGATAATCAAAAGAAAAATTTGAGCTAATATTATAGTAATTAATCACTAATCCAAAGATAGACAATAACATTAATAAACCAGAAATTAAACTATATGTAACAAATTTATTTGCAACTTTAACTAAGTATTTATTTTTATCTTTAATACATTTATCCGGTTCCCCCCAAAAAATAATTAAAAAATAAATTGGAATAATTGTTAATTCCCAAAAACAAAAAAACAAAAATAAATCAACTGATAAAAATGTTCCAATTACACTACCAATAATAAAAAGAAGATGAAAATAAAAAACATGCATGGATTTATTTTTTTCGAACCATGAACATAAAACCGAAACAACTCCTAAAAAAGAAACTAATAAAATCATTAACAATGATAATCCGTCTATTGCTAAATGAAAATCAATACCCAACTGAGGTATCCAAGGAAAAATAAATTCAGATATCCATTGATTAGAATTGTTTTTTATACATTTTAAATACAAATAATTTTTATATAAAAAAATAATAACAAGAAAAAATGTACTTGTCGTAAAAAATAAAGCATTCCAACGAGGTGAAAAACGACTACAAAACCTATTTAAAAAGAAAGAAAAAAAACCTCCGATATACGGAATAATAACTAAAAAAAGAAGTGACATTGAAATTATAATCCTGTTGTAAAATATTACTTAGAAGTTTTAATTATTTAAAATTCAATAATTCGTCAATTTTTTAAAAAAATAATTTTAAATTAATATTAGTAAAATTAATGAAATAAAAAAAATAAAAAACTAAAAAATAAACAAAAAAAAGAAACTCCAAATATAAAAAATAAAATATGCCAAGATAAAGTATTTTTTACTAAACATAAAAATATTTTATAAAAAAAAACTACAAAAAAATAAAAAAAGGAAAACAAATATCTAAATGGATCGAAAGAAACTTTTTTTACAATAAAAAAATAAGATTTTACAAAAACAAAATCATAAAAAAAATCAAATCCAAAATTTTGATTAAGATAACAAAAATTATTTATAAAATTTTTATTTTTTAAAAATTTATAAAAAAAATTTTTCTTATTGACATACAAATCATAAGAAATTAACAAACCTATAATAGAAAGAAGACTTGATACAAATTCTAAAAAACTCCTTCTTGTAAAAATATTATTTTTATTATAAAAATCAAAAAATAAACTAGAAAATGGTGGAAATAACATAATGAAAAAAGTTGAAAAAACTAATAAAATAAAAAGCGGAAAAGTATGAAAAAAACCTTTATTTAAATAAAAAAATTTTTGTTTTTCATTTTTTACATAAAAAATCAAAAAAATCATTCTAAATGTATATATCGAAGTTAATAAAACTCCTAAAAGAGATGAAAAAAGAAAAAACCATTTTTTATTTTCTAATAAAAGATATAAAATTTCACCTTTAGTATAAAAACCTGAAGTTATCAATGGCAAGGAACTTAATGAGGAACCTCCAACTAAAAAACAAAAATAAAGAAATGGTTGTTTTTTTATTAAACCACCCATTTTAAAAATATTTTCTTCTCCATTAAAAAAAGAAATTATAGAAGCAGAACTTAAAAATAATAAAGACTTAAAAAAAGAATGAGTAACTAAATGCATAATAGCAGCATTCCAACATTTTACAGAAATCGCTATAAACATATATCCAATCTGACTCATCGTAGAATAAGCTAAAATTTTTTTTATATTATTTTCAAATAAAGCTGAAAAACAAGAAAAAAGAACAGTTAAAGTTCCAATAACACCTGTAAAACATAAAACAATCGGAGAAGTTGAAAACAAAAAATTAGTTCGAACAATTAAATATACACCTGCAGTAATCATAGTTGATGCATGTATTAAAGCTGAAACAGGAGTTGGACCAACCATAGCATCAGGCAACCATGTTTGTAACGGAATCTGAGCTGACTTAGTAATTGCTGCAATCAAAAGACAAAAAATAGAAAAATGAAATTTCCAATCATTAATTAATAATCCATTATTTATCAAATTTTTTAAATCATTTAAATTTACAGTCTCAAAACGAGAATACAAAATAAAAATGGATAGACAAAAAAATACATCTCCTATTCGAGTCATTATAAAAGCTTTCATAGCAGATTTATAACTTTCTTTTTTCTTATGATAAAAACCAATAAGTAAATAAGAACATAAACCTACTAATTCCCAAGCAAAATACATCAATAGTAAATTATCAGATAATACTAATAAAAACATACTGGCCATAAAAAGATTCATATAAGAAAAAAAAGTAGAAAATTCTTCTTCAGATTTCATGTACCAATAAGAAAAAACATGTATTAAAAAACCAATTGAACCAACCATTAATAACATAAAAACTGAAAATTTATCCATTAATAAATTAAAATTAAGATTTAAAGATTGAATATTATTCCATAGTTCAATATGTTGAGAAAAAAAACAAAAAGTAGAACTATTAAAAAAATAAAAAACAACGTAAAAAATTATTGTTAATGAAGAAAAAATCGAACCTATTCCAATTAAAGCAGAGAAAAAATTTGATAATTTTCTTTGAAAAATAGATAAAATAAAAAACCCTAACAAAGGAAAAAAAATAATGCTACTTATATTATTCATTCACAAGTCTCACTTAAAACATCAATATTTAATGTCTTATAACAACGATGCATCTGAATTAAAAGAGCTAATCCAATTCCAGCTTCAATAGCTGATAATGTAATTGTTAATAAATATAATATTTGACCGTCTAATTGATGAACATAATTACCTGTAATAACTAAAATCAAAGAACAAGCATTATTTATTATTTCTAACCCAATTAATATAAATAAAAAATTACGACGAGTTAATACTAAAAACAATCCTAAAAAATACAATAATGTAGACAATAATAAACCATGTTGTATAGGAATCATATAATATGTCCTTAATCAAAAATATAATTGACTAAATTTATTTATTTTTTTTTCCGATATGAAATGCAATTACTATTCCAGATAATAAAATCATAGAAATAAACTCAACTAATATGGCATACGAACTCAATAATTTATTTCCAAATCTTCTAATGTTATCCGATTCAGATATAAAAATTATTTCTCTATTATTTAATAACAATAAACCGTATATAATACTAGAAAATAATATGATTAATACTAATGAAAAAATTTTCCAATTTATTAAAAATATACATTTACTTTTTCCGTTTTCAGATTTTTTTTTTAAATTTAATGTCATAAAAGAAAAAACAAATAACACCATTATGGCACCAATATAAATTACTATTTCTATTACTCCAGGAAAATAAGCGCCTAACGAAAAAAAAATTCCTGAAGTAGATAATATTGATATCAAAAAATACAACAAAGAATACATAACATCAAAACTAAATATTATCAAAAATGTAGATAATATTGAAATCGCTCCAAAAATATAAAAAGTTAATTCCATTCAATATTTTCCTCATGGTAATAAATTTTTAACACTAATTGGCTTAAATTCATTTTTCGAATCTCCAATAGATTTATCTTCTATAGAAACCCCAGAAACATTATAAAAATTATAATTATCTTTTTTCCCAGTTCCAGAAATTAACAAATCCTCTTTTTCATAAATTAAATGTTCTCTTTTAAATTCAGATAATTCACAATCTTTCGTTAATTGAATTGCTAATGTAGGACAGGATTCTTCACAAAGACCACAAAAAATACAACGAGAAAGATTGATCCTAAAAAATTTAGGATAAGATCTACCTGACTTATTTTCTGATTTCTGCAACGTAATACAATCAACCGGACAAACAACTGAACACAAATTACAAGCTACACATCGTTCACTACCATCAGAATTACGAGTTAGTACTATTCTTCCTCTATTTCGATTTGATAATTTAACTGGTGTTTCAGGATACATCATTGTTTCTCTTCTAGAAAAAATATTCATAAAAACCATATACATACTTCGCAATTGACTAAAAAAAATCAAAATTACTTTTTTAAATATCATTGATTTATCCACCATTATACAAAAATTCTAAAAAAAACCGTAAAAAATAGATTTAATAATGTTAAAGGAAAACAAAACTGCCATCCAAAACGCATAATTTGATCATATCTAGGTCTTGGCAAAGATGCTCTTACTAAAATAAATAAACATATAAATAAAAAAGTTTTTATAAAATAACAAAAAAAAGAAGACGTAAATGGCCCTAAATATCCTCCAAAAAAAATTGTTGTTATTAAAGATGAAGTTGTAATTATAGAAATATATTCTGCAATAAAAAATAAACCAAATTTTACTCCTGAATATTCTATATGATATCCATTTGATAACTCTTGTTCAGATTCTGGTTGATCAAAAGGATGTCTATGACATAGTGCTAAACTAGATATAAAAAAGGATAAAAAACCAATAAATTGAGGAAAAAAATTCCATATTTCTCTTTGACTTTCAATAATGTCCACTAAATCGAATGAACCTGCTCTAACTACAACACCCATTACTGATAAACCTAAAAAAATTTCATAACTTAATGTTTGTGCTACTGCTCTTAAAGAACCAAGTAATGCATACTTATTACCACTAGACCAACCAGCAAATAAAATCCCATATACAGATAAAGAAGCCATCATAAAAAAAAACAAAATTCCAATATTTAAATGAACCACCATCCAATTTTCGTTTATCGGAATAATACACATAACAACTAATAAACAAACAAAAGAAATTACTGGGGCCATAACAAAAAATAAAAGGTTTGAAAAAGTAGGAATCCAATCTTCTTTAAAAAATATTTTAATCATATCAGCTATAACTTGTAATAAACCATATTTTCCAACTCTATTAGGTCCATATCGATTTTGAAACAACGCTAATAATCTTCTTTCAAAAAAACTTAAAAAAGCTGAAAAAAAAATAATTGAAAAAAAAAATATGACTGTAGCCATTGGAGAAAATATGTCTTTTGTGTTATTAATAATCTTCATGTTTGATCCTTTTTCCGAAGATTCGTTATTTTTCTACCCAATAAAAATAATGGAATATTAGAATTTCCTACAGATAATCCTATGTGACCAGATTTTAAAAATTTAGAAATTTCCACATATAATACAAACTTCGTATCTAAACAATAAAATTGAATTATATCACCTTCAAACAAATCAAGTTTTCTAGCGTCAAAAATTGAAATTCTCGCAAAATTTTCTTTATTAAAATTTTTTCTTATCAATTCGGAACGACTAGATAATTCTTCGCTATTAAATAAAGTATAAAAAGGAACTACTAAAAAATTATTTTCATTAAAGATAGTTTTTTGAAAATTAGAAATAGAATTTATATTCTTAATATTACAATTTTTTACATTATCTAATATCCTAATTCCAGGATTTCCATTTTTTAAATTTCCTGCTATTTCATCTTGAAACTTATTCCAAGATTGTAGTGAATTCCAACCAGGAAACCAAGAAAAAGGTATTTGAGAAGAAGTTTCAGACAATTGATTATTTCCTTCCATAGAAAAAGAGAACATCGAATTAATGTCAATTGGTTGACTTTTTTCATGTATATTTTTATCAGAAAATTGTGCAGTTCTTCCACTATAACGATGTGGGGAACGAGCAATTTTTTGACCTTTAATTCTAAAATTAGAATTATAAGAAGCTTCTTTTATCTTCGTTAAAGATGGAAAAGATTTTATTAAAGAACTAATAACATCTTCTGTACTAATCCATGAAAATGATCTTTTTTTAATTTTAGATTCTAAAATATGAATCCATTTCCAACTATCTAATACTACATTATTTTTTAAATAAAATTGAGGATCATATACTTGAAAAAATCTCTGTGCTCTAACTTCATGGTTCATAACAGTCCCTGTACTTTCAAAAAAATTAGAACATGGAAAACTTACACTTCCATTTTTAAAAGTATTTGTATTTTGATGATCAATAACAATAGAATCAAAATTTGAAAGTACGTAATCAATTTTTTCTTTTGAAATAAACCGATACAAATCATTTTCTAAAATTATTAATGTAGTTGTTTTTTTTTCATCTAAAATTTTTTTAATTCCTGTTTCAATTGATTTAGTTCCAATCATTCCTAATCCAATACTATTAACATTTGAAGTTAATAAAGTTATTCCTGTTTCAATACCTCTTTTTATTAAAGATTTAGATAAATTAAATGCAGATTCAATGAATCTAATATCTCCTGCATGAGATCCTGATATAATTAATACTTTTTTAGATTTTAAAAAAGCATCAACAATCACTTCAATTTTTGACTGTAAAGAAACATCAAAAATTTCTGATTCAAATACATTTGAATTAAGTTTTCTTTCAATAAAACTTATTAAGTTAATTTGTTCTTCAATAGAAGATATAAAACTCCATTTTGAAATTTTATCAAGAGAAGTAGCATCTGTACTAGTAATAAACAAAGGGTTTTTTATATTATTTTTAGCATACAATTTAGCCATGCTATGCCAAGTAGGAATAATTTCCTTTCTATCATCACTGCTAAAACCAAAAGAACAATTATTTACTGCTTGACGAACTGACAAAGCAATACGAGGAGATGTATTTGTAACATCTTCACCTAATATAAAAATACAGTCGTAACTCTCTATTTCACGCAATGTTGGAGTATATATTCCGCTCTCTTTTAAAATTTTAATAATTAATTGAATACAAGAATTTTCAATTTCAGTACTGTCAACAAAAAAATTCTCTTCACCTACAAAATTAAATAAAGCATAATTGCTTTCTATACTAGCTCTTGATGAACCAATCCCAATAACTCTAGAAGAGTTTTTTAAAAATTTTCTACACTTATTAATTGCCGATTTTACATCTATTTGCAATCTACTTAAATCATTTTTAAAATTTATATTTTTAGTAGTTACTATCTTAGGATTATCCATCCTATTAGCATAACCATAACCAAACCTACCTCGATCACAAATAAAATAATGATTAATGTCTCCATGATATCTATTTTCTATTTTAACCAATTTTCCATATCTTTCTCCTGCTAAAATATTACAACCAACACTACAATGTGAACAAATGCTAGGTGCGTACTGCATATCCCATTTTCTACTATAATTTTCAGAACTAGTTTTGTCTGTAAACACCCCAGTAGGACATACTTCAATCAAATTCCCAGAATGTTCATTTTTTAAAAAACCGTCTTTTAATCTACCAAAATAAAGATTATCTTTTGAGCCAAATACACCAAAATCTTCTCCTCCAGAATAATCTTTATAATATCTAACACAACGGTGACAACTAATACAACGGTTCATATTATGTGAAATAAATGGACCAATAAACTGATTTTTATGTGTTTTTTTTTTATATATATATCTACGAGAATAATATTTATTCATAACAGTCATATCTTGAAGATGACAATTGCCACCTTCTTCACAAACAGGACAATCATGAGGATGATTTATCATTAATAATTCAATGATTGATTTTCTAAAATTCAAAACATCACTAGTTTCAGTAAATACAATCATATTATCTGTTATAGGAGTCATACAGGACATAACTATTTGTCCAATTTTATCGCTTTTATCAAAATGAACCTTTACAGCACATTGTCTACAGGAACCTATACTACCTAATTCTGGATGCCAACAAAAATATGGAACATCAACTCCTACAGACAAACAAGAAGACAATAAATTATTTTTTTTCTTTGCATTATACCGATTATTGTTTATAACAATTATAGTCATTAAAAAAAAATTCCAAAATGTTAGATGAAGGTTTGTATTTATACTATAAAAATTAGTTTTAATTAAAATTAATTTAATTTAATTTTAGTCTTAAAAAATAAATAAAAAACTACTTATTTATTTTTACACCTGCTTCAAATTCATTACGAAAATAAAATAACGCACTTTTTAAAGGTAATATTGCTCCTGGAGCATGTGCACAAAACGTTTTTCCAGGTCCTAAATATAAACATAATTCTTCTATCAAAAGAATATCTTCTAATTTTCCTTTTTTTTTCTCTAAAGAACTTAAAATTTTTACGATCCATGGCAATCCATCTCGACAGGGAGTGCACCAACCACACGATTCTCTAGAAAAAAATATTTCCAAATTTTTTAATAAAGATACTATATTAATTTCTTGATGTACTGCCATTGCCATCCCAGTACCTAATCTACTACCAATTTTCATAAAGCTAGAAAAGTCCATTTTCATATCTAAATGTTTTTGAATCAAAAAATTAGTACTTGCTCCTCCTGGCAACCAAGTTTTTAAAATGTATCCATATTGCATTCCACCTGCATATTCTTCTAATATTTCTCTAGCAGTGATTCCTAATGGAACTTCCCAAATTCCAGGGTTTTTTACTTTCCCTGAAAAACCCATCATCTTTGTACCAGAATCTTCGCTATTAGATAAATTTTTATACCAATCTATTCCATGAAGAAAAATTGACGGAACATTTGACAATGTTTCAACATTATTAATACAAGTAGGTTTTCCCCAAAGTCCACTAACAGCAGGAAATGGAGGTTTTGATCTTGGAGTTGCTCTTCTACCTTCTAAAGAATTAATTAAAGCAGTTTCTTCACCACAAATATATCGTCCAGCACCACTATGCAAAAATAAATTAAAATTGAAATCAGTTCCTAGTATATTTTTACCTAAAAAACCAAAATTCTTTGCTTCTTCTATTGCTCTTTTTAGTATTCGTTCAGCATCTACATATTCCCCTCTCAAAAAAATATAACCACAAGAAGATCCAATAGCGTAAGCAGAAATTAAAATCCCTTCAATCAATTGATGAGGTATTTTTTCCATTAAAAAGCGGTCTTTATAAGTACCAGGTTCCATTTCATCAGCATTACACAATAAATAATGAGGAAATACTTTTTCTTGATTAGAAACTAATTTCCATTTAATCCCTGTAGGAAAACCAGCCCCACCTCTTCCCTTTAATCCAGACAAAATAATTAGTTTAATTACTTCTTTAGGAGAATAGGATTTTAAAACTTTTTTAAATGACAAGTATCCAATCGTACTTACATATTCTTTAATCCAAATTGTATTATTCTTATTATTTTTTATCCACCAAGTAAGAGGATGTGTTTCTTTTTTTATTACATCTTTCATTGATGTTTCTCTAATAAAATTGGTATTAATCCTACAGTTAATTTAGTATAAGTTTTATCATTTATCATCATTGCTGGAGATTTGTCACAACAACCTAAACAACAAGTTGGCAGTAAAGTAAATCTATTATCTATAGTCGTTTCCCCTATATTAATCTTTAATATTCTTTTTAATTCATTTTTTATTTCAATATATCCAGTAATATAACAAACCATACTATCACAATAGCGAATAACATTTCTTCCAACTGGTTGTCTATATATATGATTATAAAAAGTAGCAATTTCTTCTATTTCTACAGGCGGTAAACTCAATAATTTAGCAATTGCATAAATAGAATTTAAAGATACCCAACCTCTTTTTTTTTGAACAATTTTTAATGCTTCTATAGAAGCTGCTCTAGAATTAAGATAACATTTTTTTTTCTCTTTAATTTCTTTTTTTTCATTTTCACTTAAATCAAAATTTGTAGGTATTATTTTATTTTTCATAATTTTTAGACTTCTTATCGGTCAACATCAGACATTACAAAATCAATACTTCCTAAATAAGCAATTAAATCAGAAATTAAACTACCTCGAATAACTGAAGGAATTTGCTGTAAGTGTGCAAAACTAGGAGTACGTATTCTAGTTCGATAACTACAGGTGTTTCCATCACTAATTAAGTAATAACTATTAATTCCTTTAGTAGCTTCAATCATCTGAAAACTTTCTTCAGGATCAAAAATAGGTCCCCAAGAAACTTGTAAAAAATGAGTTATCATAGTTTCAATATTATGAAGGGATAACTCTTTAACAGGTGGAGTCGTCAAAGGATGATCTGCTTTGTATGAACCTTCAGGCATATTTTCCAAGCATTGTTCTAAAATATTCAAACTTTGATAAATTTCTTCTACTTTTAACATTATTCTAGAATAACAATCACTTACACCATTTCCTATCGGTATATCAAACAAAAAATTTTCATATCCAGAATATGGTCTAGATTTTCTAATATCAAAATCTACTCCAGTAGCACGAAGTCCAGAACCAGTAATTCCCCATGACAACGCTTCTTCTTTAGAATAAGAAGCAACTCCTTTCGAACGAGAAATTAAAATTGTATTTTGTAATGCTGATTTTAAATAAAAATCAATACGTTTAGGAATCCAAGATAAAAATTTTTTTAAAAGATTATTCCATCCTTTTGGTAAATCATCAGCTACTCCACCAATTCTAAACCATGCAGGATGCATTCTTGCTCCAGTTATTGATTCAATAACATCATAAATTTTCTGTCTATCCGTAAATGCTAAAAAAACCGGAGTCATTAAACCTACATCTTGAATAAAAGTAGAAATACATAATAAATGACTGTTTATTCGAAATAGTTCCGATAACATTATTCTAATAACTTTTGCTCTTTCTGGAACTTGTATATTAGCCAATTTTTCAATAGCTAAAACATATGGCATTTCATTCACACAACCACCTAAATATTCTATTCGATCAGTGTAAGGAATATATGTATGCCATGTTTGACGTTCAGCCATTTTTTCAGCTCCACGATGGTGGTAACCAATATCAGGAACACAATCAATAATTTCTTCTCCATCTAACTGTAAAACAATTCTAAATACACCATGTACAGAAGGGTGATTGGGTCCTAAATTTAAAAACATAAAATTATTATTCTTATGCTTTTTTTTCATACCCCATATTTCTGGTTTAAATTTTAAAGATTCAATTTCATTATCTTCTTTCTCTTTAGTTAAAAAAAAAGGATCTAACTCTGTTGCTCTAGCTGGATAATCCTTTCTTAAAGGATGTCCTTCCCAAGTATTTGGCATAATAATTCTAGTTAAATTTGGATGCCCTAAAAAAGTAATACCAAACATATCCCAAACTTCTCTTTCGTACCAATTAGAATTCAAATAAATTTTTGTTAAAGTAGGAATATTTAGATCATTTTCAGATAAAGAAACTTTTAACATTAAATCATTATTTCTTGAAATAGAAATAAAATGATAAAATACTGTAAAATCAGATATAGGTAATACATTTTTAAAAACACGAACACGTTCATCAATTGCATGTAAATCAAAAAGTATATTGTAAGGATTATAAAGAATGATTTTTAAAAAATTAACTACTTCTAACAACATTTCTCTTGGAATCCAAACAATAGGAAATCCAGTTTTAGAAAATTGAAAAAAAAACTTATTTCCTTTAAAATAAGAATTAATTTCCTTTATTACTTCATCTCTAAAATCAACTTTTTCTTGAATATTTCTTTTTTTATCTTGTCTTTTCATAGAATGCTTTTCTTGAATAATATTCGTTATTTTATTCGATTTAAATAAATTATTTTTTAAAATCACTCCAATAATTTACTATTGGTATTTCTTTATTTTTAGAAAAAACTTTATCATTTGTTTTTTTCTTATAAACATTCTGATCCCCTAATACCCAGGATAAAGGTCTTCTTTCTTTAGAAATAGTTTCTTGCAATAATTTCAAAGCTTGTATGTAAGATTCAGGTCTAGGTGGACAACCAGGTACATATACGTCTACTGGTAATATTTTATCTATTCCTTGTACCACAGAATAAATATCGTACATTCCACCAGAATTAGCACAAGCACCCATTGAAATAACCCACTTAGGTTCTAACATTTGATCATATATTCTCTTAATTACTGGAACCATTTTTATAAATGGAGTTCCCGATATTACCATAAAATCTGATTGTCTAGGAGATGCTCTCAACACTTCAGAACCAAAACGACTGACATCATGAACGGAAGTAAACGCTGTTACCATTTCAACATAACAACAAGATAATCCAAAATTGTAGGGCCATAAAGAATTTTTCCTTCCCCAGTTAACTAAAACACGTAACCAAGTTGATAACTTACCAAAAATAATATTTTTTTGACCCATATCTTTCATCTTACTATTTTTATCTAAAACATTTTTACTACTTATATTTTTTGTATTAGTTAATGTATATTTCATTTTATTTTCCACAAAAAAAATAATATAAAAAACTATCAATAAATGATTTATTAAATATCAAAATTTTTTTAAAATTAAGACCAATCTAAAATTCCAAGTTTAACCACATACACCAAACCAACCAACAATTCAAAAACAAAAAACATCATTTCTACAAAACCAATCCATCCAGTATCATTTATAGTTGTCACCCAAGAATATATATAAATAACTTCAACATCAAAAATAACAAAAATCATAGCTACTAGATAGAATTTAACAGAATAACAAAAATCAATATTAGAAATACCATCTATCCCAGATTCAAAAGGGATGTTTTTTTTATCTCTAGATTTTTCTCCTAATAACCATCCAAATAAAAGCATTGCAAATACTATTAAAAAAGATAGAAATATAAAGTACAAAAAAGAAAAATGTGAAAAAAAAGAAGTATAAAAGGTAGACATACTCGTTCCAGACATACATTAAATAAAAAATTATTATATCATAATTAATTATTCGATTTTAAAAATTGAAGTATGCCTTTAATAAAAAATTTATTTTTTTTAAAATTAGTTTTTTTTAATCCCCTTGATGGAATGCAAATAGCCCCCATCTAATGGTTATTAGATGTAATTAATTTTAGAATAGACTTTACCCAAAAATTAGGAGGAATAAATGGGAAAAATTATTGGGATAGATTTGGGAACCACTAATTCTTGTATAGCTATAATGGATGGGAAAAAAGCAAAAGTACTTGAGAACTCAGAAGGAGAAAGAACTACTCCTTCTGTTATAGCATATACAAAAGAAGGAGAAATACTTGTAGGACAACCTGCAAAAAGACAAGCAATTACAAATCCTAAAAATACACTTTTTGCAATAAAAAGACTTATTGGAAGACGTTTTAAAGATGAAGAGGTTCAACGTGATATTAAAATAATGCCTTATGAAATTGTCAAATCAAAAAACGGAGATGCCTGGATAAATATAAAAAACAAAAAAGTTGCACCACCTCAAATTTCTGCTGAAGTTTTAAAAAAAATGAAAAAAACAGCAGAAGACTATCTAGGGGAAAAAGTTACAGAAGCAGTTATTACAGTTCCCGCTTATTTTAATGATGCACAAAGACAAGCTACAAAAGACGCTGGAAAAATTGCTGGAATGGAAATAAAAAGAATAATTAATGAACCAACTGCTGCAGCTTTAGCATATGGTCTAGATAAAGGAAAGGGAAATAGAACTATTGCAGTTTACGACCTTGGAGGAGGTACTTTCGATATTTCTATAATTGAAATTGATGATGTTGATGAGGAAAAAACATTTGAGGTACTAGCAACAAATGGTGACACCCATCTAGGTGGAGAAGATTTCGATAGTAGAATTATAAATTATTTAGTACAAGAATTTAAAAAAGAACAAGGAATGGATTTAAGAAGTGATCCCCTAGCTATGCAACGTTTAAAAGAAGCAGCAGAAAAATCAAAAATTGAGCTTTCTTCAGCTCAACAAACCGACTTGAATTTACCATATATTACAGCTGATGCTTCCGGTCCAAAACATTTAAATATTAAAGTAACTAGATCTAAATTAGAATCTTTAGTAGAAGATTTAGTAACTCGTTCCATTGAACCAGTAAAAATAGCATTAAAAGATGCAAAATTATCTGTTTCAGACATTAATGATGTAATCTTGGTAGGTGGACAAACAAGAATGCCTATGGTTCAAAAAATAGTTTCAGATTTTTTTGGAAAAACTCCTAGAAAAGATGTTAATCCAGACGAAGCTGTAGCTGTAGGAGCTGCTGTACAAGGAGGAGTATTATCTGGAAGCGTAAAAGATGTACTATTACTAGATGTAACTCCGTTATCTTTAGGAATTGAAACTATGGGTGGTGTTATGACAACTGTTATAAATAAAAATACTACCATACCTACAAAACACAGTCAAATATTCTCTACTGCAGAAGATAATCAATCAGCTGTAACCATACATGTTTTACAAGGAGAAAGAAAACGATCGATTGATAATAAATCTCTAGGTCAATTCAATTTAGATGGAATCCAAGCTGCTCCAAGAGGAGTACCTCAAATAGAGGTTACATTCGATATAGATGCTGATGGAATATTACACGTATTTGCAAAAGATAAAAATACTGGAAAAGAACAAAAAATTACCATTAAAGCATCTTCAGGACTAAACGAATCTGAAATTAAAAAAATGGTTTCTGATGCAGAATCTAATTCAGAATCAGATCGTCAATTTGAAGAATTAGTCAAAATAAGAAATCAAGGTGATCAACTATCTCACAGTACTAAAAAACAATTGAAAGAAACAGAATCAAAAATAACAGAAGAAACAAAAAATAAAATACAAAAATCAATTAATGATTTAGATTTCTCTTTAAAAGGAGAAAACAAAGAAGAAATTGAAAAAAATATTCAAAATTTATTAAAAATTTCATCCGAGATGCTAAAAGAAAAAAAAGAAGACGAAAACTCTGACAATTTCAATTATAAAAAAAATGACTCTACAAAGAAAGAAGATAATGTAGTAGATGCTGAATTTGAAGAAGTTAAAGATACAAAAAAATAAAAACAATTTTTTTCTATAAAAAAAATTAAAAAAAAATAAAATAAAAAAAATCTGCTATTCCATAACACAGGAGTGGGAAAACCCCGCTCCCGTGAAAAGAATATATTATATTAGTACAGGAAAAATGTTAAAAAATGACAAAACAAGATTATTATTATACTTTAGGAATAACAAAAGCATCTAGTGAAAGAGAAATAAAAAAAGCATATAAACGATTAGCTATGAAATACCACCCTGATAGAAATCAAGGAGATAAAAATGCAGAAACTAAATTTAAAGAAATTAAAGAAGCATACGAAATTCTTATAGATCCAAAAAAAAGAGAATCATACGACCAATACGGCCATAATGCATTTCAACAAAATTCAGGATTTAATAGTAGTGGGTTTAGCAGTAGTTTTGAAACTACTTCAGATTTTAGCGACATTTTTGGAGACGTTTTTGGAGATATTTTTGGAAATGGACAACAACAATCTAAAAGAGGATCCGATTTAAGATATAACATAGAAATAACCCTTGAAGAAGCTGTACAAGGTGTTAAAAAAATAATTCGAATTCCAATACTACAAAAATGTAATATTTGCCATGGAACTGGTGCTACTCCAGGAACTCAAAAAAAAAACTGTCCTACTTGTAATGGATCTGGAAAAATACAAATGAGAAAAGGATTCTTTACTGTTCAACAAACATGTTCGACTTGTCAAGGTCAAAAAATAATAATAAAAAATCCTTGTTTTACTTGCCATGGACATGGAAGAATAGAAAAAATTAAATCTATATCCATAAAAATTCCAGCAGGAATTAATACAAATGATCAAATAAAGTTACAAAAAGAAGGAGAGGCTGGAAAAAACAATTCTTCATCTGGAGATTTATACATACATGTTACTGTAAAAAAACATCCCATTTTTAAAAGAAAAGAAAACGACTTATACTGTGAAGTACCTATTGACTTTTGTATGGCTGCATTAGGAGGAAATTTAGAAGTTCCTACATTAAATGGAAAAGTAAAATTTAAAATACCTGCAGAAACTCAATCTGGAAAGATTTTTAGAATACCAAAAAAAGGAGTTACTTCTATAAAAAATAGAAGAAAAGGTGATCTTTTTTGTAAAATATTTGTAGAAACTCCTATTCGATTAAACAGTGAACAAAAACATCTATTATATAAATTAGGAGAAAGTTTAGGAGGATTCAAAGGAGAAAAAAATAACCCTCGTTCTAAAAGATTTTTTGATGGAGTTAAAAGATTTTTTGACGATTTAACAACAAGGAAACGTTAATTGAAAAAGTATTGCTTCAATAATCAAGAAGCAATACCTATTGTTTTCTACATATTTAATTATGTATGAATTTTATTCAGTTTAATAAAAAATTATTATGCTAACTTTTTAAGTTTTAAGGAAAAATTTTTTTTATGTCTAGCAGCTTTGTTTTTATGTATTATTCCCCTTGTTGCAAATCGATCTAAAACAGATTGCATTTTTCGAAACACAATTTCAGCTTCTTTCTTTTTTCCGTTAATTATTTCTAAATGTACTTTTTTCATAATATTTTTAATCATAGATCTTTTTTTTATATTTTCTGTTCTTTTCTTTCTAGACTTTATTGCATCTCTTTTTGAGGATTTTATATTAGCCATATTAAAACCTTTGTATGAATAAATAATTTGTAAAATTTATAATAAAAAGTATTATTAATAAAAACATCAATTTTATAATTTTTAAAAATTTTATAAAAAATTTTGTAAAAGAAAAAAATGATTTTTTATAAAAAAATACATGCAATCATTTTATTTCATAAATTTATATTCATTGATTATTATTTTTAGAATACACTATTATTTTTAGAATACACTTAATTAATAAATTAACACTCAATTAATTTATACATTTATGAAATTATTCATTATATTTTTATAAAATTTTTTTATATTAATATATTAAAAATTCTAAAAAAAATAAAAATATTTATACAGAGAAAAAAAATGAAAAATTATAAATTTACTTTAAACCTTCCAAAAACTAAATTTCCTATGAAAGGAAATTTACCAAAAAAAGAAAAAGAAACAATAAAAAAATGGAAAGATACTAATTTATACGAAAAAATTAGGAAAAATAAAAAAAATAAACCAATCTTTTTTCTACAAGATGGTCCTCCATATGCAAATGGAAACATTCATATAGGACATGCCGTTAATAAAATTTTAAAAGATATAATAATAAAATCTAAAAATATGAGTGGATATAACGCTCCATATATTCCTACTTGGGATTGTCACGGACTTCCTATTGAACAACAAATCGAAAAAAAAGTAGGGAAACCTGGAATAAACGTATCTAAAAAAAAATTTAGAGAACTCTGTAGAAAATATGCATCTACTCAAGTTAAAATTCAAAAAAAAGAATTCATTAGATTAGGAGTATTAGCAGATTGGAAAAATCCATATTTAACTATGAATAAAGCATCAGAATCAAAAATTATAGAATCAATAGGAAAAATTATACAAAAAGGTCATGTATATCAAGAATTAAAACCTGTACCTTGGTGTACTAAGTGTGAATCTTCACTTTCTGATGCTGAAACAGAATATTTAAAAAAGAAAACATACTCAATATTTTTTCGAGTCCAAGCAAAGAACGATCATGAACTTAAAAAAAAATTCAATATTAAAAGCAAGAAAAAGATATATGCAATAATATGGACTACAACTCCTTGGACTCTACCTGCTAGTAGAGCAATATCAATAAATTCTAAAAATTGTTATCAATTGATAGAAACTAAACATTTTCTTTATATTATTTCAAAAAATACAACCAATAAAACAATACAAAAAATAAATATTCAAAATTACAAAATAATAAGCGAAATAGTAGGGAAAAAACTTGAATTAATAAAATTTAAACATCCTTTTCTAAATTATACAATACCTATTATTTTATCTAATCATGTAACCGAAGAAATTGGTACCGGTCTAGTACACACAGCACCGGATCATGGAATAGAAGACTATATTGCAAGTAAAAAATATTCTATTACTACAATCCATTTAGTTAATTCTAATGGACAATATAAAAAAAACATACATCCTAAAATTGATGGAATTAAAATAAACAAAGTAGAAAAAATAATATTTTCTTTACTTGATAAAAATTTATTAAAAATAGATCTCATAGAACATAATTATCAGCATTGTTGGAGACATAAAAAACCAATTATTTATAGAGCAACCCCTCAATTATTTATTAGTATGAAAAAAAAAGAACTACTATCAACGTCAATTAAATCTATTAAAAATGTTTCTTGGATACCAAAAAAAGCACAATCAAGATTTAATTCAATGTTAAATAACAGACCAGATTGGTGTATATCTAGACAAAGAACATGGGGGGTTCCTATTCCACTATTTATACATAAAGAAACCAAAAATATTCATCCAAATACTTTTGAATTAATAAAAAAAATAGCACTATTAGTAGAAGAAAAAGGAATTGAAGCTTGGTGGGAACTAGATCCTAAAGAATTACTAGGAAAAAAATATCATGATTATGTTAAAAATAATGATATTTTAGACGTTTGGTTTGAATCTGGATGCAGCCAATTTTCTATTTTAAATAGAAAAGAGTTTTTAAATAGAAAACATGCGGATATTTATTTAGAAGGTTCTGATCAACATAGAGGTTGGTTCATGTCATCATTGATGATTTTTTGTGCTATAGAAAATACGGCACCTTACTATTCTGTTTTAACACATGGTTTTGTTGTGGATCAAGCAGGAAAAAAAATGTCAAAATCAGAAGGAAACACAATAAGTCCAAAAAAAATTATAAAAAATCTAGGTGCTGACGTATTACGTTTATGGGTAGCTTCTATTGATTATACCAATGATATTTCGATCTCAGAAAAAATTATTCAACAACTTTCTGAAATATATAAAAAAATTAGAAATACATCAAGATTTCTTTTGTCTAATTTAAATAATTTTAATCCCAAAAAAGATCTAATTTGTCCATCTAAAATGATATTTATAGACAAATGGATAATTGACAAAACAAAAAAAACACAAAAAAAAATAATATTTTTATATTCAAAATATAAATTTCACGAAATCGTACAAAAAATAACTAAATTTTGTTCAATTACACTTAGTTCTTTTTATTTTGAAATAACAAAAGATAGACAATATACAACTAAAAAAACTAGTAATTCATACAAAAGTTGTCAAACGAGTTTTTATCATATTTTACAATCCCTAGTCCGATGGATAGCACCAATATTATCCTTTACAGCAGATGAAATTTGGAATTATTTATCTAGAATCGATAATATTAATGATGATGGTTGTATTTTTATTCAAGAATGGTATACAAATTTATTCTTTTTATCTGATAAAGAAAAGATAAAAACACAAGAATGGAATTCTTTAATAAAAATTCGACATGAAATAAATAAAATTCTAGATTCTTATAAAAAGAAAAAAATAATAAAAAATTCTTTAGAATTGAATTTAACATTATACGTTGAAAAAAAACTTTTTAAAATTCTTTCAATAACAAAAAAAGAACTAAAATTTATATTTTTAACTTCTTCTGTAAAAATTAAAGAATATAATGAAGCACCTGTAGAAATAATTGAAAATAAAAAAATAAATGGACTAAAAATTAAAATCAAAAAAATAAAAGGAGAAAAATGTCCACGATGTTGGCATTACTATTCAAATCAAATTTCTAATTTATTTAAAAATACAATAAAACAAGAAATCTGTCCTAGATGCATTTTAAATACAAAAGGAAACGGAGAAAACAGATTCTTTTTCTAAAAAAATAAAAAAATGAAAAAAATAAAAATCTTTTTAGTTTATTATATAATAATTCTATTTGATTATTTAACAAAAAAATGGATAAACGAAAACATTGAATTAAACCAAAATAAACATATTATATCAATTCTAAATATTTCAAATGTTCATAATTATGGAATTGTATTTGGAACGTTATCACAACAAAAAAAATATTTATTTGCTTTAAACTTTATTATATGTGCAATATATATTCTTTATTTAAATAAAAAAAATACTATAAAAATCTATGACTTATTGATAATAAGTGGAGCAATTGGAAATCTAATAGATAGAATCCATTATGGATATATAACAGATTTTATTGATTTTAAAATATATAAATTTCATTTTCCAAATTTTAATATTTCAGATATTAGTATTTTTTTTGGAATGTTATGCATCTTATTTGAAAAGAATATAAAAAAATAAAAAAGAAACAATCACCTACTATTTAAATTAAATAAAAAAATATTGTACAATTAAAATTGTACTATAACTAATCCAAAAAAAATCAAAATAATTAAATAAACCAACTTGTAAAAAAACAAAAAAACTTCTTATAAATAAGAAAACATTTTTTTTAATATTTTTATAAAAATATTAATTATTATCTACTAATAAACAACCTATAAATTGTGAAATTATAATATTATGAATAATAAAATAATAAAAATTGCTATATCAGGCGCATTGGGTAGAATGGGAAGAATATTAATTAAACAACTAATAAATAACTATAATTCAAAAGCTATTTTAACAACAGTCATATCATCTAGAAACAAAAAATACATAGGAAAAGATATTAGAAATATTCTTAAATTAGATTCAACTAATATTAATATTTGTTCTGATTTTGAACTATCTAAAAAAAATTTTGATGTATTAATAGATTTTACTCATCCAAAAAAAACTATGGAATACATTGATTTTTGTAAAAAAAATAAAAAAAAAATTGTTATTGGCACCACTGGTTTTAATAAAAAAGAAGAACTAAAAATAAAAAACGTTTCTAAAGAAATAGGTGTCGTATTATCTTCTAATTTTAGTACAGGAATTAACATATTAATTAAAATCATTAAAGATATCACAAAAATTATTGGAAAAAAATCTGAAGTAAAAATAATTGAATATCATCACAATAAGAAAATAGATTCTCCTTCGGGAACAGCTCTTACTTTAAAAAAAGTAATAAATGAAACATTTTATAAAAAATATCAAGAAATAAAAAATATCGATATTTCATCTATTAGAATGGGAGATATTAGTGGTGAACACAGCATTTTTTTTTCATTTTTAGGGGAATATTTAGAAATTACTCATAAATCTATAAACAGAAAAATTTTCGCAAATGGAGCAATAGATGCAGCTATTTGGTTACAATCAAAAAAAACTGGGTTATTTAATATGCAAGAAGTGTTAGATATAAAATAAAATATTAAATTTTATAAAATTATAAATTTGTTTTAAATAAATAGATCAAATTAAAAAATCTAAAAATATTTAAACTATTCTATTCAAATTATATAATACTTTATATACATTGGAGAAAACTTTGAACAAATCTGGAATGTTAGTTTTAGAAGATGGATCCGTGTTTTATGGTATATCAATAGGTTCAACAGGAAAATCTGTAGGAGAAGTAGTTTTTAATACTTCTATGACAGGATATCAAGAAATTCTTACAGATCCATCATATGCTGAACAAATAATAACTTTTACTTACCCCAATATTGGAAATGTTGGAATTAATAATGATGATTATGAATCTGAAAAAATACATGTTAAAGGAATTATTTTAAGGAATCTTTCTCTTTGTTCTAGCAATTATAAATCTCAAGAAAATTTAGATCAATATTTAAAAAAAAATAAAATTATTGCAATTTCTGATATTGATACTAGAAAACTAACTCATATTCTTAGAAATTCAGGATCTAAAAATGGATGTATTTTTGCAACTAAAAAAAATAATATTTATAATTATTACAATTTCTGTCTTACAAAAGCAAAAAATTTTTCAACAATAAAAAAAACAGATCTAACTAAAAAAGTTACTACAAAGAAAATATATCATTGGAATACAAATTCTTGTAAAAAAATAAAAGAAAAATTCAACGTTGTTGTTTATGATTATGGAATTAAAAAAAATATATTAAAAATGTTACAGTTAAAAAATTGCAATCTAACAGTTGTTCCAGCAGAAACAAATGCTAATTATGTATTAAAACTAAAACCTGACGGAATCTTTTTTTCAAATGGTCCAGGAGATCCAAGATTATGCAAAGATTCAATAAATTCCATTCAGTTATTTCTAAAAACTAATATACCTATGTTTGGAATTTGTTTTGGGCATCAATTACTTGCGTTATCTAGTGGAGCAAAAATCAAAAAAATGAAATTTGGTCATCATGGAAGTAATCATCCAGTACAAGATATAAAAACAAAAAAAGTAATAATAACATCACAAAATCACGGATTTACTGTAGATTACAAAAATATTCCAGAGCAACTATTAATCACACACAAATCATTATTTGATAATAGTATTCAAGGACTGTCTAGATCTGATAAACCAGTTTTAAGTTTTCAAGGTCATCCCGAATCTAGTCCTGGACCTCATGATGCATCATCTTTATTTAATTCTTTTATTAAATTGATGAAAAAATATAAAAAAAATACTCTTAAAAAAAATGAGAAAAAAATAAATGCCTAAACGAAACGACATAAAATCAATTTTAATTTTAGGAGCAGGACCAATAGTTATTGGACAAGCTTGCGAATTCGATTATTCAGGGACACAAGCTTGCAAAG
This sequence comes from Buchnera aphidicola (Tetraneura ulmi), assembly GCF_964058925.1. Taxonomy (NCBI): domain Bacteria; kingdom Pseudomonadati; phylum Pseudomonadota; class Gammaproteobacteria; order Enterobacterales; family Erwiniaceae; genus Buchnera; species Buchnera aphidicola. The sequence continues at coordinate 132,098 of NZ_OZ060366.1, read as the reverse complement.
CAATTAAAGAAGAAGGGTATGAAACAATTTTAGTCAATTCAAATCCAGCCACAATAATGACAGATCCAGATATTTCTAATAAAACATATATTGAACCTATTCATTGGAAAATTATTGAAAAAATAATTGAAAAAGAAAAACCAAATGCTTTACTACCTACTATGGGAGGGCAAACTGCTTTAAATTGTGCATTACAATTATACAAAAAAAATATTTTACTAAAAAACAACGTCGAAATTATAGGTACAAACATTAAATCTATCGAAAAAGCAGAAAATCGAAGATTATTTGAGAAATCAATTAAAAAAATTGGTTTAAATACCGCTCGTTGTGGAATTGCAAAAAATATGGATTCTGCTTATTTAATTTTAGAAAAAATAGGATTACCTTGTATTATTAGACCATCATTTACAATGGGAGGTTCTGGTGGTGGAATTGCATACAACAAAAAAGAATTTGAAAAAATTTGTAAATTAGGATTACATATTTCTCCAAATCAAGAACTGTTAATCGATGAGTCTCTAATTGGATGGAAAGAATACGAAATGGAAGCTATTAGAGATAAAAACAGCAATTGTATTATAGTTTGTTCGATTGAAAATTTTGATCCAATGGGAATACATACAGGTGATTCTATTACAATTGCTCCTGCACAAACTTTAACAGACAAAGAATATCAAACAATGAGAAATGCTTCGATCGATATTCTAAAAGAAATTGGAGTTGAATCAGGAGGGGCTAACGTACAATTTGCAATTAATCCTAAAAATGGAAAAATGATTGTTATAGAAATGAACCCAAGAGTATCTCGATCTTCTGCTTTAGCATCCAAAGCCACTGGTTTTCCAATTGCAAAAATTTCAGCAAAATTATCTATTGGATATACTTTAGACGAAATAAAAAATGATATAACTGGGGTTAATATGCCCGCAGCCTTTGAACCTTCTATAGATTACGTAGCAATAAAAATTCCAAGATTTAATTTTGAAAAATTTCCTGGGTGTAACGATCGACTAACAACTCAAATGAAATCTGTTGGAGAAGTAATGGCTATAGGTAGATCATTTCAAGAATCTATTCAAAAAGCAATTAGAGGTCTAGAAATAAATAAAAATGGATTTGATTCGATACTAAATTCGTCTATTCCAGATTTTTTTAAAACTATTAAATACGAATTAAAGAATCCAGGATCAAACAGAATATGGTATATAGCTGATGCATTTAGATATGGAATGTCTATACAAGAAATTGCAAGTCTTACTAATATTGACAAATGGTTTTTAACTCAAATTCATGAATTAATAAATATAGAAAAAAAAATAAAAGTTATGAAACTAAAAAATATTACTTTTAATTTCTTAAAAAATATTAAAAAAAGAGGTTTTTCAGATAAAAGAATATCTGTATTGATGAATACAACAGAATCTAAAATTAGAAAAAAAAGATATAAACTGAATTTACATCCAGTCTATAAAAGAATAGATTCTTGTTCAGCTGAATTTATTAGTCAAACAGCATACATGTATTCTACTTGGGAAGAAGAATGTGAATCTAATCCAGAAGAAAATAACCAAAAAAAAATTATAATACTTGGAGGAGGACCAAACAGAATTGGACAAGGAATTGAATTTGATTATTGTTGCGTACATGCAGCTCAATCCTTACAAGAAGAAGGATACCAAGCAATAATGATAAATTGTAATCCTGAAACAGTATCTACTGACTATGATATATCTAATAGATTATATTTTGAACCAATAACTTTAGAAGATATATTAGAGATAATAAGGATAGAAAAACCAAAAGGTATAATTATTCAATGTGGTGGACAAACACCATTACAATTAGCTAAATATTTTAAAAAAGAAGGAATAAATATAATTGGGACTAAGACACAATCAATTGATAAAGCAGAAGATAGAAACAAATTTCAATCAATAGTAACTAAATTAAATTTAAAACAACCAAAAAATAAAACAGTAAAAACAATAGAAGAAGCATTTTTACAACTTAAATTTATTAAATTCCCAATTATGGCAAGACCCTCGTATGTTCTAGGAGGAAAAAACATGAAAATTCTTTATAATAAAAAAGAACTAAAAAAATATTTTTTAAATATACAAAAAATTTACAAAAAAAATATTCCTGTATTATTAGATCAATATTTAAAAAATGCAATAGAAGTTGATGTAGATGCTATATGTGATGGAAATAATGTTCTTATTGGAGGAATTATGGAACATATAGAACAAGCAGGTGTTCATTCAGGTGATTCGGCATGTTCTTTACCAACATATACATTAGATAATGAAATAAAGCAAGAAATAAGATTACAAGTAAAAAAAATAGCTTTAGAATTAGATATTAAAGGTTTAATAAACATACAATTTGCAGTTAAAAATAAAATTATATATATAATAGAAGTTAATCCAAGAGCATCTAGAACAATTCCATTTCTTTCTAAAGCTACTGGATTGCCACTAGCTAAAATTGCTGTTAAAGTAATGTGTGGAATATCGTTAAAAAAACAAAAACATATAAAAGAAATAAATCCTCCATTTTATTCAGTAAAAGAAGTAACATTACCATTTAATAAATTTCCTGGAGCAAATCCATTTTTAGGTCCTGAGATGCGTTCTACTGGAGAAGTAATGGGAATTGGAAAAAATTTCTCAGAAGCATTTTCTAAAGCTATATTAGCAGCAGAATTTAATATACAAAAAGTAGGAAGAGCATTACTATCAGTACAAGATTCAGATAAAAAAAATATAATAAGTATTGCTATTAAATTGAAAAATTATGGATTCAAACTAGACGCTACCGAAGGAACATCAATTGCTTTAAAAAAGCATGGAATATCATCTAGACAAGTTAATAAAATTCAAGAACCTAGTCCTAATGTAAAAAATTATTTAAAAAATGGTGAATACTCTTATATAATAAACACCACTTCTATAAAAAAAGATAAAAATGATTCAAAAATAATTTTTTATGAAGCTATAAAACAAAAAATACACTATGATTCTACTATAAATGCAGCTTTAGCGACGATAACAGCACTAAATTATAATCCAACAAAATCAGTTATTTCAATACAAGAATTACATAAAAAAATTAAAAATACCAATAGTTAATACAATAATAAAAACTATAAATTTTTTAAATATTTAATACATTTTTTATAAATTCTTAAAGGATTAACAAATGTTTATTAGTATAATTGCAGCAATGTCTAGAAATTATGTAATTGGAAAAAATAAAAAACTTCCATGGAATACTATTCCTAATGACCTAAAATGGTTTAAAAAAAATACAATAAATAAAAGTATAATCATGGGAAGAAAAACCTGGGATTCCTTGAAAAACCCTCTTCCCATGAGACAAAATATAATTATTTCTAGAAATATAACCACAAAGAAGAATACAAAAAATATTTTTTGGGTTAACTCTTTTATTAAAGCTATTCAAGCTGCAAAAAATAAAAAAGAAATAATGATTATTGGAGGAGGAAATGTATATAAACAGAGTTTAAAATATGCTAATCGATTATACTTAACACATATCAATAAAAAAATTGAAGGAGATACATATTTTCCAAAATATAATAATTTACTTTGGAAAAGAATATATTATAAAAAATACAAAAATTTAATCAATTTAAAACTATTTAAGTATAATTTTGAGATTTTAGAAAAAATAAAAAAATAAAAAAATAATTCCTAATTTATTTTAATTTATTTTTTTTTAAAGAAAAACATGGAGTTTTAAAATATGATTTATCTTCTAGTCTATACATAGTCAATTCTCCTCCCCAACAACATCCTGTATCCAAAGGAATCACATTTTTTGGTATATCTGTACTTTTCTTATTTAAAGAAGACCAATGTCCAAAAATAATTTTATATTTTTTATCAATTTTATTTAAATCTTTAAACCATGGATATAAATGAACATTATTTTTTTTATCTAAATCAGATTTACAAAAAAAATCTAATTTTGAATCATTTTCATAACAAAATCTCATTCTAGTAAAAACATTCATGATAAAAAAAATTCTATCTGGAAATTTTAAATTATTATTCCAAATATAATGATCATTATTAGGAAATAATTTTAAAAAATTTAAATCATGACAATCAGTAGAAAAAACATCTTCTATTTCTTTAGAACATTTTAAAGCTGTAGAAATATTCCATTTAGGATGTATTCCAGCATGAGATAAAATCATTTTTTTTTCTTTATCAACATACAAGAATGGATTACCTTTTAACCAATTCATTAATTTATCAATTCTTGGAAATTTTAATAAATTATCAAAATTATCCAACTTATTGTATTTTTTTTTGCAAAAATATACAGATAACAAATATAAATCATGATTCCCTAATACTATTTTAGCTGATTTTCCAAGAGAATATACATATTGTAGTACTTGCAAAGAAAGGGAGCCTCTTGCAACTAAATCTCCTGTAAAGTAAATAGTGTCTTTTTCCCGATTAAAATTAGAAATATTTATTAAAACTTGTAGTTCTTCAAAACAACCATGAACATCTCCCACAATATACGTAGCCATATTTATTTTTTTTCTCACAGGTTATGTATTAATAAAAAAAATTTAAAACCATAAAAATTTTTTGCACTAATATTCATTTTTTTGTTCATTTGTATGTAAACAAGATCTTTTCGAAGACAAATATTTAGATAATCTACAATAATCTAATAAATTTAAATTTTCTGCTCTTAAAAATGGAGAAATATTCATTTTTAAAAATTCATTTTCTGAAAATAAACCACTTAAACTATTTTTAATAATTTTTCTCCTTTGAGAAAAAGCTAATTTTGTAATTGAATTTAAATAATAAGTTTCTCTTAAAAGAATTGGTGGAAATTTATTAGGAATTAACCTAACAAACGAAGAATGTACTTTTGGAAGAGGAAAAAACGATGTAGGAGGTATATCAAATAATGATGTAACGTTAAAATGATATTGTATTAAAACACTTAACCGACCATATTCTTTTGTATCCGGAATAGCACATAAGCGTTGCACTACTTCTTTTTGTAATAAAAAATGTAAATCAAAAAAAATATCTTTAAAAATCATTAAATAAAAAATTATTTTATTAGAAATGTTAAAAGGTAAATTTCCAAATATTCTTATTTTTTTATTTTCAGAAAAAAAAGTTCTGAAATTAAACTTCAATACATCCTGTAAAAAAATGTTGAATCTTTTATTAACTATATTTTTTTTTAAAAAATTAACTAAATTTTTATCTATTTCTATTACTGATAAATTATCATTTAATAATAATATAGGCTTAGTTAAAGCACCCATTCCAGGACCAATTTCAAACATAATTTCTTTTGGTTTAGGATTAATAAAATTGATAATATTTTTAATAAAAAAATCATCTTCTAGAAAATGTTGTCCTAAACTCTTAGATATTCTATGACCAAAATAATTTTTTTTATCTTTCATTTTTATTTTTTTTTATAGTTTTAATAAGATTTTTATAACAAAAATGAACTACAAATTCAATTTCTTCTATTTTTTAAAATAAAAATTTTTTTTTTAAATACACAATTTATAAAAATATTTATAATTTAAACAACCAATGATGTAGTTTTTTAAAAAATATATAAAAAAAATAAAAATATTTTTTATAAAAAGATAAAAAAAATAAATAAATAATTTAAATTTAAAATTTAAGTACTTAGATTTTAATTTCTATATTTTAATTTATTATTAAAAATAAAAAAATATATCATTAAAAATATTAATTTATATATATAAAAAATATTTTTTTATAAAAGTAATAAAAAGAAAATTATTGTATAATAAAATTATTTATAATTTCAAAAAAAAATTTTTTTAATTTTAACATAGATAATGTTAAAACTATTATGGCTATATAAAAAAAATTTTATAAATAAAATTTTAAATATCAAAAACTATTTTTTACAAAACCTAATTTTTATGAAAAATAAAAAAATATATTATTATTAATAATAAAGAGAAAATATGGAATTTTTATCAAATTACATACTTACAATAAATCCAAAATATTTATTACTAACTATAACAATAGTTTCATTCTTAGAATCTCTAGCTATTATTGGTTTAATCCTACCTGGACTAATATTAATGTCATTATTTGGAACGTTCATAGGAAACGGAAAAATAAACTTTTATTCTGCCTGGATATGCGGATTTATAGGATGTATACTTGGAGATTGGATCTCTTATTATATTGGATATAAATGTAAATGTCAGATTTATAATTTAAAAATATTTAAAAAAAACATTTCTTTAATAGAAAAAATAAAAAAATCACTTTTAAAATATTGTTTTATAACAATATTTATTGGGAAACTTATTGGACCAATTAGACCATTTGTTCCAATTATAGCGGGAACACTAAATTTACCATTAAAAAAAATTATATTCCCCAATTTGATAGGATGTTTAGTTTGGCCTCCACTATATCTAATCCCAGGAATATTTACAGAAATTACTATTAACAACATAAACAAAATAATTAAAAAAAATTCAATAAATATTCAATTAATAAATAAATTTTTTTTATTTATAGTAGTTTTTTTTTCTATATTAACTATAATAAAATATATAAAAAATAAAAATTTTTTTTAAAAAATTTTTATATATTCAAAAAAAATATTACTAATTTTATGAATATGTTACTAATAAAAATTAAAAATTCTTTGTTGTTAAAATAAAAAAAATAAATATTTTTTAAAATTTAAAAAAATATCTAAGTTTAAAAATTTATATTTTTAATTAAGATTGTTACTGAATCTATTATTTTAGAATCTACAGTAACAATTTTATCCTTAAAAGAAATTCATAAATATAATTTTTATAAAAAATTAATAATTAAAAAAAATTAATCTTTTAAATGAAAATCTACATGTAAAATTTTTGTTTTAAAAGCATGCCAATCTAAATTCTTTATTTTAACTAAATATTTTTTATTTTCTACAATTAATATTATATCTTGAATATAAAAATTTTTACTTCTAAAACAATTTATAAACTTATCATGTTCTACTTCAACTCCAAACGTTTTGTTATTCTTACCATAAACTATAGCAGGTAACTTGTTATTTTTTCTAATTCTTCGACTTATTTTACTACCAAATTTTTTTCTAATTTCTGCTATTATCTCAATCATAAACTACAATCCTGTATCAAAGTAAAAAAAATATACATTCATTATATGAAATGATGATTATGTATAAAAATTATTCTTAGAACGTAACCAAAATATTTCTTTTTCCCAATGATCATGATTAGGAGTTTCTAATATCAATGGGATACTACAAAATCTATAATCTTTTATAATCCATGAAAAACATTCATAACCTATTTTACCTTTTCCTAAATTTTCGTGTCTATCAACACGAGAATTCAATTCTTTTTTAGAATCATTTAAATGCATTGCAAATAAAAACTGAAATCCTATAATTTTTTCAAATTTTTTAAAAGTAGAATCGAATGATTCTTTTATTCTCAATTCATATCCTGAAGCAAATAAATGACAAGTATCCAAACAAACTCCAATTCTTGATTTATCTTCTACTTTATCTATAATTTTTGCTAAATGTTCAAAACGATAACCAATACTACTTCCCTGACCTGCGGTATTCTCAATTACTAAAATGATTTTTTCTGTAGATTGAATAGCTATATTAATAGAATCTGAAACGTTTTGTAAACATAAATCTTCACTAATTCTATACAAATGATTTCCTGGATGAAAATTTATAAAACGTAAATTTAATAACTGACATCTTTTAATTTCGTCGATAAAAGACTCTCTTGATTTTTTTAATAAATCCTTATTAGGATGTCCAAGATTAATTAAATAACTAGCATGAGGCAAAATATAATCATACGAAAAGTTATGTTCTTTACATAAATTTTTAAAATTATTAATCTCATCAACTTTCATTGATAAAGATTTCCAACGTCTTTGATTTTTCGTAAAAAAAGAAAATGCATTTGCTTTAATATTAGAAGCGCGAATAACAGATTGACCTACACCACCTAAAGCACTTACATGAGCACCTATATATCGCATCTAAAAATTCCTGTATTATGGAAATAAATAATTATATAACTTTAAAAAATAAATTTTTATGAAAATAATTTTTAAAATATATGAATATAAATTACTTTTTATAAAATACTAAGTATAATCTATATTTTAAAGAAAAAAATATACTTCTAAAATATAAATAATTAATTTTTTTAAATATTTTTTTTATTTATTTTCTAAAAATATTATTTTAATGATCTTTAAATTAAACATATAAAAAAACAAAATATTGATTCAAAAAAAAATGAAAAATACAGAAAAAAGTTTTCAAGAAGTCATTTTTACATTACAAAAATATTGGTCAAAAATAGGTTGCGCAATTATTCAACCAACAGATTTACCCGTTGGAGCTGCTACATTTCACCCAAATAGCTTTTTTGGAACAATAGATTCAAAACCTATATCTATTGCTTTTCTACAAGCTTCTAGAAGACCTAATGATGGTAGATTTGGAAAATCATCGAATAGATTACAACACTATTATCAATTTCAAGTACTTATCAAACCAGTTCCTAAAAATATATTAGATATATATTTAAATTCACTTAAAAAATTAAATATTGATAATTCAATACACGATATACAATTTATAGAAGACGATTGGAAAAATCCAACTTTAGGAGCTTGGGGTATGGGATGGGAAATTTGGTTGAATGGATTAGAAATTACACAAATAACCTATTTTCAACAAATGGGAAGTTTAGATTGTTATCCAATAACTATAGAAATAACATACGGTCTAGAACGTATAGTAGCACACATACAAAATAAAAAAAATGTTTATGAATTAATTTGGTCAAAAAATTATTTACAAACAATTACATACGGAAAACTTTTTTTAAGAAATGAAGTAGAACATTCTAAATATAACTTTGAATTTGCAACTATCGAATTTCTCATTGAAATATTTAAAAAAAATTTAATAGAAGCAGAATTAATGATTGAAAAAAAATTACTATTTCCAGCATATGAATTAATATTACATGCTAATCATATATTTAACTTATTAGAATCGAGACAAGCAATTTCAATTACTGAAAGACAAAACTATATATTAAAAATTAAAGAAATAACAAAAAAAATAGCTAAATCATATTTAAAAAATAAACAACATTATTAAAATTATATAACTTTATATATCATAAAATTATGAAAAAAAAAACATTACTTATAGAATTAGGAACCGAAGATTTACCTGCAAAAAAATTACATAAAATATCTAAATTATTTTTTGAATACTTTAAAAAAGAACTTAATTTAAAAAATATCGATTTCAAAAAAATTTATTCATTTGCTACATCTAGAAGGCTGTCTATAAAAGTAGAAAAATTATTTTTGAAAAATAAAAAAATGGAAATCATAGAAAAAGGACCTTCTATTTCTAATTCTTTTGATAATAAAAAAATACCAACCCTATCTGCTTTATCTTGGACTAAAAAAATTGGAATAAAAATAGAACAAACATTTCGTTTAAAAAACAATTTTGGAGAGTGGATAGCATATAGAAAAATTAAAAAAAGAAAAAAAATTCAAATACTATTAATTCCGATCATAAAAAAAATTATTGAAAAAATTTCGTTTGGAAAACTAATGAGATGGAATGAAACTAATCAAAAATTTTTTAGACCAATAAGAAACATTGCTATAATTCTAGATAAGACAATAATTCCATGTAATATTTTTTCAATTCGTTCTTCAAGAGTTATAATGGGTCATAGATCTTTAGGAAAACAAAAAATATCAATTAAACAAGCATCTGAATATCCAGAAAAATTAATAAAAATAGGAAAAGTAATCCCATGTTTAAAAGAAAGAAAAGAAATTATTCTAAATAAAATAAAAATTATCAACAAAAAAATAAATGGAAAATTAAAAATTAACGAAAAACTGCTTGAAGAAATAACATCATTAGTGGAATATCCAATTGTAAAAATGGCTAATTTTAAAAAAAAATTTTTAATTTTACCAAAAGAAATAATCATATACACTATAGAAAAAGAACAAAAATACTTTCCAATATTTAAAAAAAATAACAAAATTACAAAATTTTTTATTTTTGTAAGTAATATTAAATCTTTAGAAGAAAATAAAATTATTAAAGATCATGAAAAAGTTCTAAATTCACGATTATCAGATGCATATTTTTTCTTTAAAAAAGACCAAAAATATAAATTAAAAGATAGATTACCTTTATTAAAAAAAGTTAATTTTGAAAAAAAACTAGGAAATATGTTCGATAAAACAAATAGAATAAAAAAGATATCTGAATATATTTCTAACAAAATAGAACCAGTTTTAACAAAAAAAACTACTTTTGCAGCTATTATTTCTAAATGTGATTTAATTAGTAATATGGTAAAAACTTATCCAGAACTACAAGGAATAATTGGAATGAGTTATGCATTAAATGAAGGGATAGAACAAGAAATTGCTATTTCTATTAAAGAACAATATAGTCCATCATTTTTGAAAGATAATTTACCAACTAGTAAAATAGGATCTATCTTATCTATATCAGATAAAATTGATTTATTAACAGGTATGTTTTATTTAAAAAAATACCCTTCTGCTGAAAAAGATCCGTTTGCTTTAAGAAGAGCAGCAATAGGAATAATCCGAATCATGATAAAAAAAAAAATGAAAATAAATTTAGAAGAAATAATTAAAACATCATTTAAATTATATTCTAAAAAAAATGATAGTAACGAATCTAAAAAAAAATTAATTTGTTTTTTTTCTAATAGATATTTAGATTGGTATAAAAAAAAAGGCTATGAAACAAATATTATAAAATCCGTACTAAACACAAAACCAAAAAATCCAATAACCGTTGATACTTGTATAAAAATTATCACAAATTTAAAAACAAAAAAAAAATACAATAAATTAATTTCTTTATACAAAAGAATATTTAATATCTTAAAAAAATCAAAATTTAAAATTGAAGAAAAAATTAATAAAAATTTATTTAAAAATAAAGAAGAAAAAAAATTATTTTCTTTAACTAATGATTTAGAAAAAAAAACTAATTTTTTATGTAAAACACAACAACACGATAAGATACTTATTAATCTAATTAATTTAAATAATCCAATAGAGGATTTTTTCAAAATTACAATTATTAATGATAAAAACAAAAAAATAAAAAATAATAGATTAAACTTACTAAACAAAATTAAAAAACTATTTTTTTATATTGCTGATTTTTCTCTTCTTTAAAAAAAATCTAATATAAAAAAAATCGTTTTGAACATTATTTTAAAAATAATTTAAAATAAAAAAATATTTTTGCCACTAGAACTAATCTAAAGTGGTAAAAATATAAAAAATAAAACGTTTTTTAAAATATCCTCCTTTTAGAATTAAAAAATATATTTCACTTTAGTCTTTTCCAAAAAAATTTTTGTAGAAATTTAAAGCAAAATTATCTAATTGACTTTTTTTAATTGCATCTCGAATATTTGACATCAATGTATGGTAATAAAATAAATTATGAATAGTATTTAAACGTATTCCCAAAGTTTCGTTGCATTTATCTAAATGATGCAAATACGAACGAGTAAAATTTTTACATGTGTAACATTTACAAAACTTATCTAAATTTCTAGTATCAAATTTATATTTTGAATTTCTAATTCTAATAATTCCATTAAATACAAATAAATATCCATTTCTAGCATTTCTAGTAGGTAATACACAATCAAACATATCTATTCCAAAACGGACAGATTGTATTAAATCCCACGGTGTACCTACTCCCATTAAATATCTTGGTTTTAAATTTGGCATTTTAGGAACAATCTGTTCAAGTAGTTCAAATAAAACATTTTTTGATTCTCCAACAGCTAAACCTCCTAAAGCATATCCATCAAAATCCAATTTTTTTAATTCTTTTAATGAAAATTCTCGTAAATCTGAATATATTCCACCATGTATGATTCCAAATAAAGAATTTTTATTTTTTAATAAAAAAAATGATTCTTTACTACGTTTAGACCATCTTAAAGATCTTTCCATAGACTTTTTCGATTTCTTCCAACTCAAAGAAGAATAAGGTAAACATTCATCAAAACACATCACAATATTAGACCCAAGATCATATTGAATTTTCATTGATTTTTCAGGAGTAAGTAATGTCTTTTTTCCGCTTTTAGGGTTAATGAACAAAACACCTTCTTCAGTAATTTTAGAAGTCTTTCTTAAACTAAACACTTGATATCCACCAGAATCAGTCAAAATAGGTCCATTCCAATTTATAAATTTATGTAATCCAGAAAACAACTTTATAATTTCTTCTCCAGGTCTAAAATGTAGATGAAGAGTATTTCCTAAAATAATTTTTGATCCTACATTTTTTAAATCATCAACAGACATTGATTTAACTGTTCCATAAGTCCCAACAGGCATAAATACTGGAGTTTTAACAATTAAATTATTTGAAAACTCTAATTCACCACATCTAGCAAATCCATCTTTAAAAGATATTTTAAATTTCAATTTTTTTCCTAAAAAATTTTGTTAATTTTAAAAAAAATAAAAAATAAATAAAAAATAATTTTAATTCTTATCTAAATATCTAATTATTAATTAAATAATTTTTAAAATAAATAACCTAAAATTAATAAAAAAAATAGTTAACAAATTTTTTTTTAATAATAAATAATTATTTTTAAAACACTTTTTCAATTCTATTTTTTAATTTCTGTCCTGCTCTGAAAACTACAACTCTACGAGCTTGTATAGAAACTAATTCTCCTGTTTTAGGATTTCTTCCAGGCCTAGATTTTTTATCTCTTAAAAAAAAATTTCCAAATCCAGATAACTTGACAAATTCTCCTTTTTCTAAAGAAAAAATAACTTCTTTAAAAAATAATCCTACTAATTCTTTTGCATCTCTTTTATTCAATTCAGAATTTTCAAATAAAAATTCTGATATTTTAGATTTAGTTACCACCCTCATAAATTCTATCTCTCAAAACAGCTTGAAATTCTATTTTTAATTTTAAAATACAAGAATTCATAATATTATTTATATCTTTTTCTTTTAGAGTTTTTTCTTCACTATGTAAAAAAAAACTTAAAGATAAACTTTTTTTATCAATTGAAATATTTTTTCCTGTATAAACATCAAATAACTCTACAGAAAAAATATAACTAGAGACATTTTTTTTACAAAATCTAACAATATCAAAAACTGGTATAGCTTTATCAACAACAATAGAAATATCTCTACGAGATGACGGAAAAATTGATATATTTTTTATTTTTTTGTCTCTTTTTTTAATAAATTTTAAACAAAAAATTTCAAAAAGAATAACTGAATTTTTTAAATTTAATTTACTTTGTATTTTAGGATGTAATACTCCAATACTACCAATTCTATTATTTAATTCGTAAATCCCAGCACTCATTCCTGGATGTAAACAAGATATTTTTTCCTTTCTAAAAATAATATTTTCTAAAGAACCATTTATTTCAAAAATAGATTCAATATCCCCTTTCAAATCATAGAAATCATTTCTTTTTTTAATCTTATTCCAATGTATTGAACTACAAAATTCATTTAATAATCCAGATATAAAAATTTTTTGTTTAATTTTACATTTTTCATTTAATTTATCAAAACACATTCCAATTTCAAACAAACGAGACGTTTTAACTTGTCTACTTTCATTATATAAAAAAGTATTCAATAAACCAACCCATAAAGTTGATCTCATAACAGACATTTCAAACGATATTGGGTTTTCTATATATATATTTTTTTTGTCTGGAAATAATATCTTTTGAATTTTTGGATTGATAAAACTATAAGTAATTACTTCGTGATATCCTTTATCTACTAATAGTAATCTTATTCGTTCTAAAAAAGAATCTAAATATTGAAAACTTGAATTAAACAAAAAACTTTTTTCTAATATTATAGAAGGTATTCTTTCATAATTATAAATTCTTATAATATCTCCTATAACATCCTCTTCAATTTTTATATCAAATCTCCAAGTAGGAACTTCTATAAACCAAGTTTCTTGTTTATATTCAATTATTTTATATCCTAATCTAGATAAAATATTAGTAATATTATCTTTTTCAATAAAAAAACCTAAAATTTTATTAATTTTACTAAATTTTAAAGAAATATAATTTGAATTAAAATGATTTTTTAATCTCTTAACAACTATTGTTTCAACAACTTCACCTCCTAATAAATCAATTAAAAATTTAGTAGTATATTCAAAAACAAATTCTTGAATTTTATAATCTAATCCTTTTTTTAAACGAATAAATAAATCATTTTTAATATCGATTTTTGGATTAAAAGAAAAAACAAAACTATTTAACTTATAAAAATTCATAGAACCTAAAAATATACTTCTTGTATTTAAAGAGACTTTAGCAAAATCAGAAGTTAATATACCATATAAAGATAAAATTTCATTATTTTCGTTAGATATAACAACACTATTATTATCAGTGATATTAATTTTTTTATTTTTAAAAAAAAAGACATCATTAGAATTAGACATTCTAACACATATTTTTTTACAAGAAATTTTATCTGCATCAAAAATATGTATAATTTGATTAAATTCTAATATAATATAATTAATTATATTTTCTATAACATCTTCTTCTACAAAAGAAAAAGATTGACGCAATCTTTCCCTTATTAAAAAAGGAATATTCTGATTTTGAATTTTAACATTCTTAATAATTCTACCAATATATTTTATTGAAAAAAAATTATTAGTGGAAAGTTCTATTTTTAAATTTTTGTTTACTATTTTTTTTTTTATAATTTTAATATTATAATTAGAAAATTTTAAACTATCGTTTAATAAATATAATTCTCTAGCAATTCCAAAAATAGACAACAAATCAGATCTATTTGGCGGTATAGAAATAGAAATTATTTTATCAAATTTAGAAAATAATCTTCTAACATCAGTACCTACTGAAATATCATTAGAAAACCTTATTTTTTCTTCTTTATTATTATTTTCTATTTCTAAATCTAAAAAAGAACAAATAATTCCTTCTGATCGAACTCCTTTTAAAAAAATTGTATCAATACGAATACCATTTTTAGGTAATATTGATCCTCGTAATGCTATTGCTATTCTCGTATTTTTTGTAATATTAGAAAAACTACTTACTACTTGATAAGTAATACTTAATCCTACATTAACTTCATATACAAATAATTTTTCTGATTTACAATGTGGAATAACATTAACTATTTTTCCTACTACTACCCCAAAAAAACTACCAGAAATTGGTTTAATAAAATCAATTTCTATACCACAATTAGACAATTTGTTACAAAGTTCTGTAGTTGTTATTTTTGGATAATTAATCCATTCTCTAAGCCATTCTTCACTAAATTTCATTTAAAAAAACCTTTTATTAAAATTGCTTAAGAAATCTAATATCATTTTCAAAAAAAGATCTAATATCTTTTATTCCATATTTTATCATAGCAATTCTTTCTATTCCAATTCCAAAAGCAAACCCTAAATACATTTTAAAATCAATATTTAATGTTTTTAAAACATTTGGATGAACCATTCCGCAACCCAATACTTCTATCCATGCACTATTTTGCATTTGAATATCTACTTCCATAGAAGGAGTTGTAAACGGAAAATAAGAACTTCTAAATCTCATTTTTATATTCTCCCCAAAAAAAAACTGTATAAATCTTTGAATAATCCATTTCAAATTAGATAAATTAATATTACTATCAATAACTAATCCTTCCATTTGATGAAACATCGGAGTATGTGTACAATCATTATCATTTCTATATACTTTTCCAGGCATAATCATTCTAATGGGAGGAGTTTTATTTTTCATAGAACGAACTTGCATGCTAGAAGTTTGTGTTCTTAATAAGAATTGTGAATTAATCCAAAAAGTATCTTGTTTACTACGAGATGGATGATCATTAGGAACATTTAAAGCATCAAAATTATGATATATATCTTCTATTTCCGGACCGTTTTTAAGTTCAAATCCTAATCCAAAAAAAAATTTTTTTAACTTATTTATGGTCTTAATTATAGGATGAATAGATCCAAAATTATTTTTATTTCCTGGTAAAGAAACATCTAAATTTTGTTTTTTTAAAAAATCTTCCAAAAACATTTTTCTCAAAAAAATTTTTTTTTTTTGTATTTTAAATTTAATATTTTCTTTAATTTTATTTACAAAAATTATTTTTTTTAAATTATCATCTTTCTTATCAAAAAAACTTTTGTTGATAGAACATAGTTCTTTTATTTTTTCATTTAAAAATCCTTTTTTACCCAAGTAAAAAACTCTAATTTTTTCTAATTCAATAATATCTTTTGAATTATTAATTTTAGATTCAATTGAATCTCTTAAAAAATACATTTCTTTCATAATTGTTCCAAACAACAAATCTTATTTCTAAAAAAATAATTTTTTAAAATAAAAAAATGAGGAAGTATATATCCTCCCTCCCCCACGACAAATTTAAATAAAATCTTTTTGATCTAAAGACGATTTAACTTCTTCTACTATTTTTTTAAAAGAAACAAAATCAAAAAAAGCAATATTTGATAATATTTTTCGATCTATAATAATTGAAGATTTTTTCAAACCAAAAATAAATTTACTATAAGACAATCCAAAATTTCGTACAGCTGCATTAATTCTAGAAATCCACAATTTACGAAATTGTCTTTTTTTTTGTCTTCTATCACGATATGCATATTGACCTGATTTAATAACAGCCTGATAAGCTACTCTATAAACACGAGATCTAGCTCCATAATATCCTTTTGCTTTATTCAAAATTTTTTTATGACGAGCTTTTGCTGTTACCCCTCGCTTTACTCTGGTCATAAATTTATTCTCCTATCTTATTTTTTACTATTTATTTAAAATATATTTCTTATCTATAAGGGAAAAATGAAACTACTGTTTTTTGATCCCCTTTAGATACAATAGTTTTTAGCCTGAGATGTCTTTTATATTTTTTATTTTTTTTAGTTAACAAATGTCTTAAATTAGATTTTTTTCTAATAAATTTTCCAGATGAAATCTTTTTAAAACGTTTTGCTGCACTACGCAACGTTTTCATTTTTAACATAATAAAAAAACCCTTTTTAAAAAAATATAAAAATAAAAAAATATTTTATTAAATATATTTTTTAATACTCAAAATTTATCTTTTTTTAGGAGATAATATCATTATCATTTGTCTTCCTTCTATCTTTAAAGGAAAACTTTCAACCACAGAAACAGTAAATAAATCTTTTTTTAATCTATATAAAATATTCATACCTATTCTTTGATGAGCCATTTCCCTACCACGAAATCTTAAAGTAATTTTAACTTTATTACCATCATTTAAAAATCGAATTAAATTTCTTAATTTTACTTGATAGTCACTTTCTTCTGTACTAGGACGAAATTTAACTTCTTTAACATGAATAATTTTTTGTTTTTTCTTTTGCTCTTTAGAATATTTACTTTTTTTATAAAGAAATTTACCGTAATCCATAATACGACAAACAGGAGGTTCTGCATTTGGACTAATTTCAACTAAATCTAAACCTTGTTCAAAAGCTATTTTCAAAGCCTCTTTTAAAGAAACAATTCCAATTTGTTCTCCATCTAATCCAGTTAATCTTATTTCTACCGATTTAATTTCTTTATTAATTCGATTAGGACGTATTGTATGAATTCTTCTTCTAACTTTAATTCTTTATTCCTCCAAATAATGATTACTATAAGTAAATATTTCTAATTGTATTTTTTTAATAATTCTACCAAAATCTACAAGATTGAAACTTTTACCTAATCTAGTCCGTACAGTCACTTTAGATTTTTTTATTTCTTCATCACCACATATAAAAATATAAGGCACTCGAGAAATCGTATGATCTCTAATTTTTACATTTATTTTAACATTTCTGATGTCTGATTTTACACGAATTCCTAATTTAAATATTTTATTTGTTAATTTTTCTACATAACTCGAATGAACTGGATTAATACTAATAACTACAACTTGTAATGGAGACAACCAAATTGGTAAAAAACCTGCGTATTCTTCAATTAAAATACCAATAAAACGTTCTATTGAACCTAAAATTGCTCTATGAATAATAACTGGGTTTTTTTTTTCATTGTATTTATTTATATAAAAAGAATTTAATCTACTAGACAAATGAAAATCTAACTGAATAGTTCCACATTGCCACATTCGATTTAAAGAATCTTCTAAAATTAATTCGATTTTAGGTCCATAAAAAGCTCCTTCTCCTATTTGATATTCAAATTTCAAATTATTCCTTTTCAATACTTGTAATAAATCTGATTCTGCACGATCCCATGTTTGGTTTAAAC
This sequence comes from Buchnera aphidicola (Tetraneura ulmi), assembly GCF_964058925.1. Classification (NCBI taxonomy): domain Bacteria; kingdom Pseudomonadati; phylum Pseudomonadota; class Gammaproteobacteria; order Enterobacterales; family Erwiniaceae; genus Buchnera; species Buchnera aphidicola. The sequence goes on along the minus strand of NZ_OZ060366.1, from coordinate 113,598 downwards.
CAATTCTATTTTTTGGTCGAGTAGATAGCTTTAAATGAATTTTTTTAAATCCAAATATCTTGTAAATATCAAAAATCATTGAAATACAAATTTCTATTTCATTTTGTACTTGTTCTTCACTACAAAATATATGAGCATCATCTTGAGTAAAATATCTTACTCTCATTAAACCATGCATAGACCCTGATGGTTCTTTTCTATGACAACTACCAAATTCAGATAACCTAAAAGGAAGATCTTTGTACGACTTTAAACCTTGATTAAATATTTCTACATGACCAGGACAATTCATTGGTTTAATACAATAACTTCTATTTTCTGAAGAAGTTGTAAATATTGAATTTTTATAATTTTCCCAATGACCACTTTTTTTCCAAACCATTTCATCTAATAATATAGGTGTTTGTACTTCTTTATAATTGTATTCCAGTAATTTTTTTCTAATAAAATCTTTTAATAATCTAAAAACAATCAATCCATCGGAATGCCAAAAAACCATTCCTGGAGAGTTTTCATTTATATGATAAAAATTTAACTTTTTCCCAATAATACGATGGTCTCTTTTTTTGTCCAATCGTATATTTCTATTTTCATTTTTCAACATTATTTCCGTTAATATTTTTAAAAAAAATTAAAAATTTTTTAATTTTTATAACTTTTACTATTATTAAAAAAATATATTTTTTTAAAATCTAACTAAAATAAAAAATAAATTTTATATTTTTATTTAAAAAAATTTTTTTTTAAACAGACTTTTTTTATTGAATAAAAAAATTAAAAGTAATTCATATTATAAAAAAACAATGTTTTTATTTTTTACATACAATACTTCAAATAAAAAAAATATACAATAAAAGATAAAAAAACAAAAATTATAAATAAAATATTTATGCATTCATTTTTTTCGCAAAAAAAATGAAAAATTTATAAAAAATTTTATTATTAAAATACTTAAACATTAATTTTTAATTATAAATTAAATTATTATTAATAAAATAAAAAAATTTAATTGTTAAGTTTTTTTAATTGAATTATTAAAAGAATAATAATTTTAAAAAACTAAAAACGACTATCTACTGAACAAGCTAATTCTTCTAAAATAATTTTACTATCTTTCCAATTTAAACATGAATCAGTAATAGATTGTCCATAAACTAAATTTTTTCTATCAGAATTAACTTTTTGAGAACCCTCTGTTAAAAAACTTTCTATCATTACTCCTGAAATACAATCAATACCATTTTTTATCTGTTTAGATACGGAAGAAGAAACCTTTTTCTGTAATTTATGTTGTTTTAAAGAATTCCCATGACTAAAATCAATCATCAAATATTCATTTAAAGAAAAATTCTTCAATTTTTTAACAGTTTTAGAAATATCAGAGAAATGATAATTAGGTTTTCTACCTCCTCTCATAATTATATGACTATAAGGATTTCCACTTGTATGATTTATAGTCATTTGTCCATTCTTATTCGGTGCTAAAAATAAATGTCTTTCCTTAATTGCTCTAATAGCATCAATAGCAATATCAATATTTCCATCAGTACCATTTTTAAACCCAACTGGACAAGATAATGCTGAAGCCATTTCTCTATGAATTTGACTTTCAGTTGTTCTTGCTCCTATTGCTCCCCAGCTGATTAAATCAGCAATAAACTGCCCTATAACCATATCTAAAAATTCAGTAGCTGCAGGCATTCCTATAGAATTAATATCTAATAATAACTTTCTAGCAACCGATAAACCATGATTAACTCTAAAACTACCATTTAAATCTGGATCAGCAATTAATCCTTTCCATCCAACAACAGTTCTAGGTTTTTCAAAATAAGTTCTCATAACAATCTCTAAACGATCCTTATACTGATCTCTCAAAATATTTAAACGATGAGCATAATCCATAGCTGCTATAGGATCATGAACCGAACAAGGTCCAATAACTACCAATAATCGTTTGTCTTCACCTGTAATAATCTTTGCTATATTGTTTCTAGTCAAAATTACATTATCTATAACTTTTGAAGTTACTGGATATTTTTTTGATAACTCTAATGGAGTAACTAATGGATCTATTCTAACTGTTCTCAATTCGTCTGTTTTTTTCATATTTTTCTCCATGCTACAATTTATATTTCTATAATTTATATTTTCTTTATTTATATTAAAAAAATTTTTTAAACTAATTTTAACAAAACTATTCTTAATTAATCTTAATAAAAATTAAATCCATACCCCTATTTTTATTAAAAATTAAAAAATTTTTTATCTTTCATATTTTTTTGTTAATAACATTGTATTATAGATTTTTAATCTAAATTAAAGAACAAACAATCTCTTTTATAAAAAAATAATCTATTTAAAAAAAAATAATTCTGAAAACATATTTAAATTTAAAAAAAAATATAAAAATAAAATTAAAAAAATAGAATAACTTATTAAAAAAAAAAAAAACAATCAATATTAAAATAAAAAAATATATTTAATTCTAAAAAATATTTAAATTATATATGTAAATATCTAAAAAAATTAAAAAAAATTATTCTTAATTGAACTAAATAAATTGTTTTTTTTTAAAAAAATATCTCTAAATCGAAATTCTTATAAAAATAAAAAAAATTAATAATACTTAGACATGCTTTTTCTATTAAAAATCCAGAAATCCTTTTTTCATTACAATATAACAAAATTCTAAAGAAAACTATTCAAATAAAATGTGAATTAATAAAAAACTAACATTTTAGATTAAATTTCTAAAAAAAATATTAATAAAGAAATTTAAAGAAAAATACATATAATAATCATTATTATGATATTAAGATTTTAAAAAATCTATTTTTATAAAATAAATATTATTATTATAACTAATAATACAAACATCTTAAAAAAAATAACAGGAATATCTAGAAAAAAACCTTTTATATTTTAACATCTAAAAAATTGATTCAATCAATTTAAGAAATTTTGTTTATTTAATAAATAATTTATAAAAAAAATATAAAAAAACCGTTTATATTTTAATTCTAAAAAATAATTTCTAAAAAATGTTTAAATTTTCAACGTTAATAACTGAATTTAAAAAAATATTCTTTTCAGAAAAAAAGGAAAAAATTTTAAAAATAAAAAAAATTAATAAAAAAATTAATTTTAAAAATCTATACATTTTTTAATGTAATACATGTATAATTATTTATAAAAACTTTTTATAATTTTAAAAAAAATTGTTTTAAAAAAATTTTTTGTAAAAAAAATCAATAAATTAAATTAATTAATCTAAAAAAATATTTAAAAATTTAACAAAAATTCCTCTGTATAGTTTTATAAAAAAATTTTAATTTAGTTTAAAATACTTCTTTACAATCAGTTTATATTGTTCATTTAATAAATAAAAAAATAAAAATAAAAAACATATCTATAAAATTCTATGAAAGATAAAAATAATACATCCTCTTTAACAATTTTAAACAAAACTAATAATCAATACATAAAAATTACTAAAAACGCTGAAAAACAAATTAAAAAACTAATCTTTAAAAAAAAAAATATAGGAATTAGAATTAATATTAAAAAATCTGGTTGTGCTGGATTTAAATATTATTTAGAAAAAATAAAAAAAACAAAAAAAAAAGATTTAATCTTTAACTATTCAAATTTTATTATTTGTATACCTATAGAAAATATTTCAATAATAAATGGACTAAAAATAGATTATAAAAAGGAAGGAATTAATAAAATATTCAAATTTAAACATCCAAAAATAGAAAATTTTTGTGGTTGTGGTAAGAGTTTTAATTTAAAATTAAAATAATTTTATTAATATAAAAATCTATTCCCAACACAACAAAGAAAAATTTTTTTTACCTTTTTGTAATAGAGTAAATCGATTAAATAATTTTTCATTATTAGATATAATATGATTTTCATTCAATTCTTTTTTCATATTTATAGAAATTGCATTGGAAAGAATCATTTTTTTTGATTGTGTATTAGAAGATGATAAAAAAGAAATTACTAATGCTTCTTTTAGAGATATATTTCCTTTAATTTTAACAGAAGATAAACCATCTTTTTCTAATTGTTGAAAATCAGAAAATTTTAACTTTTCTAGTTTACCAGAAAACAAAGATTCAGTAATTCGAACTGCTGACTTCATTGCTGATTCTCCATGCACTAATTTTGTTATTACTTTAGCTAATTTAATTCTATCACAACAAAAAGATTTGTTTTTTAAATTGTTTTCAAATTCCATTTGATCAATATTTTTACAACTATAAAACGTGAACCACTTGAAAAAAGAATATACATCTTTATCTTCTATATTTATCCAAAATTGATAAAACATATATGGACTAGTTTTAGATGGATCTAACCAAATTGGTTTACCTTCACTTTTTCCTATTTTTTCTCCAGAACTATTAACAAGTAAGGGAACAGTCAATCCAAAAACTTTATTTCCAGATAATCTTTTTACTAAATGGATACCTGATGCAATATTACCCCATTGATCTGAACCTCCTATTTGCAAACTAACTTTATATTTTTTATATAAAAAATAAAAATCGTACGATTGCAATAAACTATAAGAAAATTCTGTAAAAGAAATCCCATTTCCTATACGATCAACTCTACTTTTTACCGAATCTCTAGAAATCATTCTATTAATTGAAAAATGTTTACCAATATCACGTAAAAAATAAATGATTTCTAATTTTTTAAACCAATTATAATTATTTAAAATAATTACATTATTTAATTGATTATCGCAACTTAAAAAAGAAGAAATCTGAAACGATATTTTTTTATTCCAATTTTTTATATCATTAACAGTATTTAATACTCTTTCTTTTTTTTTAAAACTAGGATCTCCAATTAAACTAGTAGCTCCTCCTATTACAACTACAGGAACAAAACCAAAATTTTGGAAACGTTTTAAAACTAGTAAAGGTATCAAATGTCCTAAATGGAGACTTTCAGCAGTAGAATCAAAACCACAGTAAACAGAACGCAATTTAAACAATTTAATTTTTTCAACTATTTTTTGTTCATTACTCATTTGAAAAATTAAATTTCTTGATCTTAAATCATCAATTATATTTTCAAACATAATAATTTATTCCTAAGTTTTAATTTCTTTTAATTACTGATTTATAACTAAAATTTTTATAAAAAAATAAAACCATAAAAAATTTATATCTTTAACAAAATTTTAAAAATTAATATCAATAAATTTAAATTAAATAAATTTTGTTCATTTTCAAAAATAATAGTTTTTTTTCAATTAAAAATCAACTGGGTCTAAATCTATTTTCCACTTAATTTTTTTAAAATATCTATTTTTTTTAATAATAATAATTAATTTCTTTAAAAATTTATATGTACTACGTCTAGTAGACGTCTGTAAAACAAGAATATGAGAATTATATTTAAAAATAAAATTTTTAAAATTAAATATTGGACCATAAATCCATAAAGATTCTGAACTAATTATGCATTTTTCAAAAATTATAGTTTTTAAAAAAGAAAAAAAATCAATACAATAATTTAAATCTTCGTTAACAACACTTATTATGGCATGGTTTGTAAAAGGAGGAAGTTTCATTTTTTTACGAAAAAAAAACAAATATTTAGAAAAACTATAATAAGTATTATGTTTCATTAAATTTATAAGATAATTATCTTTAGTAAAGATAGTTTGAAAGAAAAATTCAATAATCTTAGTGCATTTTGAAAACAAATTAATCATTTGAAAATAAAACTGAGAAAAATATTCAAAAATACGATAACTATAAAAATAAAAAATATCATCTATAGAAGAAAAAATAATAATCCTTTTTTGAATATTAGAAAAAATAGATAAATTTTCTTTTTTATTAGATATAAAAATATAGGAATAATTATAATTAAAATTTAATTTTTTAAATTCTAAATAAAAATCTTTGTTTAAAATTTTAAAAAAATATTTTTTATTATTTTTTAAAAAAATTTCCTTTACTAACTTAATTAAATCGTTAAAACCATATCTTTTGATTTTAAAAAAAACCGAACTACAACTCAAACATACAGATGGTTTAGAAATACTAAACAAACAACTTCTACAAAATAAAATATTTTTTTGAAAATCAAAAACATAAAGACAACAACATATTAAACATCTTGCTTCCCAATTACATTTTTTACAAACTAATTTAAAAAAAAACTGTATTGATTCATTAAAAATTAAGATTATAGAGTTATTCTTTTCTAAAGAATATTTAATATATTCTATTAATTCATAAGAAAATATTTCATAAAAACAGCCTCTATTTAAATTTATCGAATTTTTCTTTACTATTTTAAGTTTTTTGTCTTCAGAAAAAAAATTGATATTCAATTTTTTATATTTTCCAATTTTTAAATTATATAAACTTTCTAAAGAAGGAGTATTTGATTGAAGAATTATTGAAATATTTTCAATTTTAGCTCTTAAAATAGCTAAATTTCTTATATTAAAAGATATCGAACCCGATCTTTTATAAGAAAGATCATGTTCTTCAACAACTAGAATTAAACCAAGACAGGAAAAAGGCATAAACAAAGATCTAGAAGTTCCAACTAATATTGCAATTTCTGAATTATTTATTTTATTCCAAAGTAAAACATGTTTTCTATTAGAAGATTTTGAATGTATATAATCAATAGGAAAATCAAAAAAAGATTTGATGTAAGAAAAATAAATATATACATAAACTTTGTTAGGAACTAAAATTAATATCTGAGATCCTTTATTTAAAATTAAATTAAATAATCTAATAAAAAAAATATCCTTTAAAAAAACTATTTGGATAGAATTTAATAAATATACAGAAAAAAATTTTCTATATATTCCAAAATTCAAAAAAATTTTTTTTTCTTTAATTTTTTTTGTCAAAAATTTAAATTTATTCATATTTAACCAAGTAGATTCCTTTCTAGAAATCAAAGAAAAGGTGCATAATCCATCATTTTTTAATTTTTTTAAAGAAGAAGAAGAAATTTTAAATTTTATTAATTCACAAGAAAATATATTTTTTTTTTTTAAAACTACTAAAAAATTTAATAATTTTTTATTATATGAAAAAATATTTAAATCAATTTTTTTACCTTTTTTTGTTATTTTCCACTGAAAAAATAAATCTCTTTGCAAAAATCCATTTTTTTTTAATAGTTTAGGCAAAAAATAAAACAAAGTATAACCAAATGGTTGAAAATAATATTTTGAAATCCAATTTAAAAAACTTAAAAAATTAGTAGTATAAATAGAATTTTTATCAATTAAAGAATAAATTCTTCTTAACTTTCTACAATTATCTTTTCTTTCCAAGCTAAAAGAAACAATAATACCTACTAATCTTAATTTTTTAAATGGAGCTAAAACACGACACCCTATTATAGAAACATCTATAATTTCATTTTTTAAAAACAAATATTCAAATTTTTTTTCCGAAAATATAGGAAAAACTACACTTATTGCATTCAAATTGTATCCAATTTTATAGTGTTTTCTTATAAGAAATAAAAATATCAAAATAATCTTTGAAAATCAAATCTTAAATTTAAATTTTATTAATAAATGAATATTATATATATTCAAAGATGTCGTAAAAAATTTCAAAAAATATTTATAAAAAATTAAATATTTTTATTTTTAAATTCACATAGTTTATTAATCAAACAAAAATTACATTTCATTTTTCTAGCAGTACAAATGTATCTTCCATGCAAAACAAACCAATTATGAAAATTCAATTTAAATCTATTAGGAATAAGTTTTATTAGTTTTTTTTCTAACAAAAGATAATTGTTGTCTACAGCAAAATTAGTTCTATTACAAACACGATAGACATGAGTATCTATTCCAATTGTTCTTTTTTTTAAAAAAATATTTAAAAATACATTAACAGTTTTTCTTCCTACACCAGGTAATTGTAATAGACTAGATCTAGTTCCTGGAACCTTTCCAGAGTATTTTTTATTTAAAATTTTAGATATTTTAATAATATAATCAGCTTTTTTGTTATAAAAATTAATATTTTTTATATATTTTTTTAATCTATTTAATCCTAATCGAATAATTTTTTCTGGATTATTTGCTATTAAAAATAATTTTTTTGTAGATTTATTAACTATGGAATCCCTAGTTCTAGAAGATAATAAAATTGCTGTTAACAACTCAAATGAATTTTTATATTCTAATTCTGTTTTTGGAAATGGATCATTTTTTTCGAATATTCTTAAAATTTCTAATCTTTTTAATTTGTTCACTTTTTAATCATTATTTAAATAAATAAAAATAAAAAAATTTTAAATAACTAAAATTCAAAAAAAAAATAATTTAAAAACTTAATCATTAAAAAAATAAATAAATTAAATCCATATGAATTAATTAAAACCTAAATAGATATTTTAAAAAAAAAATATATTTTTTAATCATCTAAAAAAAATAAATATTTTAATTAAAAAATTAAACAAAAAAATTTTTGTTCTTCAAAACTGTGTCTACAATTACTTTTGTAATATAATCAACCTCAATATTAACAATGTCTCCAATTATTCTATTACCTATATTTGTTCTGACTAAAGTATCAGGAATTAAATGAATAAAAAAAGATTTTTGTTTAACTTTTCCTACTGTTAAACTAATTCCATCTACACAAATAGAACCTTTTTCAATTAAATATTTAATAAATTTTCTATTTTTTATGACTAATTTAATAGATTTGTTTTTATTACAATTTTCTATTTTTAAAATAGAAGCTGTTGTTGAAACATGTCCATATATAATATGACCACCAATTTCTTCAGAAAACTTCTTAGACTTTTCTAAATTTAAATAATCATTAATTTTTAAAGAATAAAAATTAGTAGAATTAAAAGTTTCTTCAATTATCTGAAAATCAATTAAATTACCATTAATCTTAACTATACTTAAACAACATCCATTATTAGATATCGAAGAACCTAATTTTAAATTATTAAAAAAATTTAAATCTTCCACCAAAACGGTTAATGATAAAATACCATTTTTCTTTTCAAAAAAAACAACTTTTGCTATCGTATCAATAATTCCTGTAAACAAAATTAATTAACTCCTATTAAATAAATTTAAATTTTTAAATCTAAAAAAATAAACTATAAAATTTTTAAAATACTAAAATATTGCAATGTGAAAAATAGTTATGTTAAAATAAAAGATTAATAAAAAAACTTTAAATTTATTTAATTTAATTTAAACGTCCGTAACTCAGTTAGGTAGAGTGTCACCATGACATGGTGAAAGTCAGTGGTTCAAATCCACTCGGACGTATATAAAATTTTTATCTCTATGAAAAAATTTATTAAAAAAAAAAAAATAGAAAAATTCACTTTAATTAAAAAAATTATTGAAAAATATAAAAAAAATAAATTTTTAATTGCATATAGCGGTGGAATTGATTCAACAGTTTTATTGTATAAATTCATATTTCTAAAAAGAAAAGATAGAAAAATTAAATTTAGAGTAATACACATTAATCATTCCGTACAGAAAGAATCGTATAATTGGAGTCAATTCTGTGAAAATATATGCAAAAAAGAAAAAATAAACATTATAATAAAAAAGATAAAAAATAATTATATTAAAAAATATGGACTTGAAGCTGATTTAAGAAAACAAAGATACAAAGAAATTAAAAAAGAAATAAAAAAAAATGAAATTTTATTAACAGCTCATAATTTAGATGATCAATGTGAAACATTTTTTTTAGCTTTAAAACGAGGAAGTGGTCCAACTGGACTTTCATCTATGCCTTATAAAAAAAATATTGGCAAAAATCTACATATTAGACCTTTTTTGAACGTAACAAAAAAAAAAATAACCCAATGGGCTGTTGAAAAAAAATTAACTTGGATAGAAGACCCGTCTAACAAAAATATAAAAAATGACAGAAATTTTATAAGAAAAAAAATTATTCCACTATTTGAATCTAGATGGAATTTTTTTAAAAATACTTGTTATAGAAGTATTAAAATTTGTTCTAAAGAAAAAAAAATATTAGAAGATTTAACTAAAAAAACTATAAATAAAAAAATTCAAAAAAATAAATCATTAAACATAGATGGATTTGAAAATCTAAAAAAAACTTTTATATATTTAATTTTAAGAAATTGGATTTCTTTACATAAAAAAAAAAATCCATCATATAAAATGATAACACAAATATATAAAAAAGTAATTTTAATGCCACAAAATACTAATCCTGTTTTGTTGTTCAAAACATATAAAATATGTCGATACAAAAAATCTATCTACATAATAGACAAAAAAAAAGAAAATAAAAATATAATTTTATTCTGGAAAAATACAAGCAAACCACTTGTATTACCAAACGAATTAGGATTACTTAAAACAAAAAAAATAAATAATAAAGAAACTAAAACATCAATAAATAAAAATAAAAAATTACTGATTAATATACGATTTTTAATAAAAAATCAAACAGTTTTTTGTATAAAAAACAATAAAAAAACAACAATTAAAAATTTTTGGAATGAAAATAATATACCAATTTGGAATAGAACTAAAATCCCATTTTTATACTTTAACAATAAGTTTATCATAGCATTCAACCATTTTTCATCTTTTAAAAAGAAAACAACATTAAAGAAATATTTTAATATTTATTGGGAAAAAAATAAAAATTGAAAAAAATTATACTTCTAAAAATTAACTTTAAAAAAATAAAGTATTTATTTTTTCAATAAAAAATCAACCTTATTTTTATCCAATCTTAAATAAAGAGGTGAAAAATAAGAGATTTTATGATTTAATAATGGAATATTTATATCTTTCCAAGATAATTTCGTATTCAAAAAAAGTTCTGTTTTTTTAGCTAATACAGTAGTAATAGGTTTTAAATAAATCATCAAAATACGAAAAATATTTATTACTGTTGTACAAATTAATTGTGCTTCTTTTATGAGAGAATCATTCCTATTATAAATTTTAACTATATTCCAAGGCTTCCTTAAATTAATATACCTATTTCCTAAATCAGCTAAAGAAATAATCAAAATAATCGCTTTCTTATATTCTCGATTAAGTATTAAATGTAAAACATCTTCACTAGCATTAATTACTTTATTGTATAAATTGCTGTTATCAATAACATCAGATAAAATATTATTAAAATAAGAATTTATTATTTTACCAGATCTAATTGCTAAATTTACTACTTTATTTACTAAATCAGAATTTACTTTCTGTATTATTTCTACTAAATCAACTTCAATATCTTCAATTTTAGAAGATAATTTAGAAGCATAATAATAACGAATACTATCTGAATCAAAATGTTTAATCCAATCTTTTGCTAATATAGCTAAACCTTTAGATTTAGAAATTTTTTTTCCTTTAATAGTAACATAACCATGAACAAAAATTTTAGTTGGTTTTCTAAAACCACTACCTTCTAGTATAGATGGCCAAAATAAACTATGAAAATAAATTATATCCTTTCCAATAAAATGATATAAATCACTATTTTTATTACTATTCCAATACTCACTAAAAGAAATATTTGATTTTTTTTTACAAAGTTTTTTGAAACAACTCATATAACCAATAGGCGCATCAAACCAAACATAAAAATATTTCTTTGAAAAATTTGGAATTTTAAATCCAAAATAAGGGTGATCTCTTGAAATATTCCATTCTTTCAAACCAGTAATGAACCATTCTTTAGTTTTATTTAAAACAAATTTAGATAACACTCCAGAATTAATCCATTTAATTAACATATCTTTAAAAAACGGCAAATCAAAAAACAAATGTTTTGAACGACGCAGAATAGGTCTCTTTTTAGATAAACAAGAAACAGGATCGATTAATTCATGTGGTTCATAAATAGAACCACAGACTTCACAATTATCCCCAAACTGATTAGGAGAAAAACAAATCGGGCATCCTCCTAAAATCAATCTATCGGGAAGAAAAATATTCTCTTGTAAATCATACATTTGTAAAACATATCTTTTTTTTATTAAACCTTTTTTCATAAGAGATAAAAAAATCTTCTTCACAAAATAATAATTTTCTTTTGTATGTGTAGAAGAATAATAATTGTGTGAAATATCAAAAGAAATGAAATCTTTTTTATGTTCTTCTAATATTAAAGAAATGAAATCTTCTGGAACTATTTTTTTTTTTTTAGATTGCAACATAATAGCTGTACCATGACTATCATCCGAACAAATAAACCATACTGTATTTCCTTGCATTCGTTGAAAACGAACCCAAATATCTGCTTGAATTTGTTCTAATAAATGACCCAAATGAATAGAACCGTTTGCATATGGAAAAGCACAAGTTACTAAAATTTTCTTTTTAATCTTTAACATATATATTTAAATCTCCTAATAAAAAATATAAAAAAATAATATAAAAATATTTTTGTTAAAATACAAAAAATGATAATTCTTAAATTTTTATTTATTTAAATAAATAAAAAATATCTAAATTTAATTTTTAATTAATTATTTTTTTTAATCTATTTGACTTGAAATAATATTCAACTGATTAAAATATTTAGCACTAGAACGAACATCATACGGTCTAACTGAAATACTAGACAAAATTTCAAAACTAATAGCACCTATCAACATTCCAGGTTTTAAAGCTAAAGTTACTTTTCCACAATTAAAAAATTCTAATACAATTTTTCCCTTCCAACCAGGATCTATTCTATGTGCAGTAGCATGTATCATTAAACCTAATCTAGCTAAAGAAGAACGACCATCCAACCATCCTATTAAATTATTTGGTATAATTATTTCTTCTTTAGTAATACCAAGCGAAAGAGATCCAGGCTGTAAATAAAAAAAATCTTTATTCGACAAAATAATTTCCGAACTCATAATTCTATTTTTGTAATTATTAATTTTATTACTAGAACCACTTAAGTCAATAAAAGGTAAAGAATAATCTTTAAAAACTCTAAATTGATTTCCTAATCTCAAATCTATTGTTGCTCCATTTATAAATTTCTTTTTAGGAGTTGGAATTACTTGTAATAATCCTTTATTTAACCATATTTCAATATCTTTATCTGACAATCTCATAAGCATTCCTATAAAAATTCTATGAATTAAATTAAAATTAACTAAAAAAATTCTTAATTTTTAATTAATATTCTTATTAAAACTAATAGAGATGCTAATAAACATCCCAATTTCTAAGATATAGAAATAAAAATACAGAAGAAGAAGAAGAAAAAGAAGAAGAAGAAGAAAAAAAAAA